>JASHOI010000247.1 GCA_030041195.1 Streptosporangiaceae bacterium
CACGCCCTCGCCGAAGTCCGCCGTGCCGCGCAGCCGGTCCTGCTCGGCGGCCTCGCGGTCGGTCGCCGCCCGAACCCGGCCGGCCAGGTCGCCGCGCATCGTCGCCCGGATGGACCGCACCGCCAGCGGGGCCGAGACCGCGATCTCGGCGGCCAGCGCGTGGGCCTCGGCGCGCACCCGGTCGGCGGGTACCAGCAGGTCACACAGGCCGATGCTGGCCGCCTGCTCGCCGCCGATCCGGCGGCCGGTGTACAGCAGGACCATGCTGTGCTGCTGGCCGACGATCGCGGGCAGCGTCACCGTGAGCCCGAACCCGTGGTGGAAGCCGAGCCGGGCGAAGTTCGCCGCGAACCGGGCCTCCGGGCAGCCGACGCGGAAATCGGCCGAGCAGGCCAGCCCGAGCCCGCCGCCGATCGCCGCGCCCTGGACCGCGGCCACCACCGGCTTGCCCGCCTCGAACAGCCGGATGGCCTCGCGGTACAGGGAAGCAGGCCCGCCGCCGAGCCCGTCGCCCCCGTCGCCGTCTCCGTCTTCGTCTCCGCCGAGGTTGGCTCCGGCGCAGAAGTGCTTTCCCTCCGCGCACAGCACGATCGCCCGGCACCGGGGATCGGTGTCCAGCGCCTGGTAGGCGTCGGCCAGCGAGCGGATCAGGGCCCGGTCGAAGTAGTTGTCCGGCGGCCGGTGCAGCTCGACGGTGGCCACGAAGTCCTCGTCGAGCGCGACCGTTACGTCGCCGTACTGCCGATCCATGGGCATCCCGCTCATAGTGTTCCCCCGCTCGTCTGTCTGGTCAGATTATGAGCCGGTATCCGATGAGTTCCCGGCGCGGCCGTCGTCTTCCTGGCAGATTGACACCGAAGCGGCAACGGGAGGACGAGATGCCGGTGCTGGACCTGGGGCCCGCGGCCGACGAGATGTCGGTGCTGATCGCGGCGGTACCCGACGAGCTGCTCGGCCGCGCGACGCCGTGTCCCGCCTACCGGCTGGGCGACCTCATCGATCACGTCGGCGGGCTCGCCCTGGCCTTCGCCGCGGCGGCGGCCAAGGACCGCGGCCCGGTGACCGCGGCAGCGGCGTCCGGTGACGCGGCCCGGCTTGGTGAGGACTGGCGGACCCGCATCCCGCGCAATCTGTCCGCCCTGGCGGCCGCGTGGCAGGAGCCCGCCGCCTGGACCGGCATGACCCAGGTCGGCGGCGCTGACCTGCCGGGCGAGGTCGCGGGCCTGGCCGCGCTGAACGAGCTCGTCGTTCACGGCTGGGACGTCGCCCGGGCCAGCGCGCAGGAGCTCGGCACCGATCCGGCCGCGGTCGCGGCGGCGCACGGCTTCCTCGCGGCGGCTGGGGGCCCGTTCGGGCCGGTGGTGACCGTGCCGGCCGGCCGGCCGCTGCTCGACCAGGTGGTCGGGCTGGCCGGGCGCGACCCCGACTGGACCCCCGGCCGGTTCGGAACCTAGGCGCCGACCGCCGGTAACGCCCAGAAGCGCTGGTAGCACTCGGCGTGCTCGCGGTCGCTGACCTGTTCGGTGGCCGCCAGCACGTCGCGCGCCTTTTCCGCGATCAGCGGGTCAGGATCCCCGCTCAGCCGCTCAGCCAGGCCCCGGGCCACCGCGGCGGGCCTGACCCCGGCAAGGCCGAGCAGCGCAACCGCGACCGCGAACCTGTCCCGCACGTCGTCGCTGGCCGCGAGCGATTCGAGGATCACGTACGCCTCGCGCCGGTGCAGCGCCAGTTCCTGGACCGCGGCCATGGCCGGTGCCCACACGAACCAGTCCTCGGTGCTCGGCGCGACCAGCCGGCCGAGCACCTCGACGGGAACGTCGAGCGGCGCCGCCGCCGCCCGGTCCCTGAGCAGGTTCGCCGCGCAAGCCCGGGCCGGATACAGCGGATCGCTGGCGAGCGTCTCGACCATTTCGCGCGACACCAGCGCCGCGTCAAGCCGCGACGCCGCCTCGAGCAGCGCCGCCGCGGCGAGCTCCCTGGTTTTGTTCTTGGGCTCCATGACCTCGCGGTACAACTCGTTGGCGACCCAGCGGCGGCGGTCCTCGGACCGGTCACGCAGCAGCGGGTAGATCCGCGCGCAGGCATCGTCCCGGTCGCGCGGCGCTGGCGCGGCGAGCAGGGCGTCGACGTCATCCGCTTCCCAGGAAGCGACATGGTGCGGTGCGGCGGCCGCACTCTCGGGCGCCGGCACGATCCCCCACTGCTGCAGTTGCTTCAGGATGACCTCGGCCGCCACGGCCGGTTTGGTCACGTCGAGGCTGTCGTAGGTCGGGGTGATGTCGCTTGGCAACAGGACGCCCGGTGACTTCAGCACCTGCGCATGATCCCGCAGGTGCGGCCGGCCAAGGGCGTACTGGATCTCGTCGATGATGTTGGCCCTGGGGTACTTCGTGCCGTCGCTGAGCTCATAGTCGGCCGTGCACAGCGCCGCGAACGCCGACGACGCGTCCAGGTAGGGCTCGGCCTTGGTCTCCTCGCCGCCCACGGACGTCAGCGGCGGCTCGTCGCTGATGATGATCACGCGAAGGCCCTGACCGGCCAGGGTGTCGCGCACCGGCCACGCGAGGCCGTGCTTGAACCTATCCGAGCAGGACAAGAACACGGCAACTTGCCCGCCTAGCATCCCGGATCACTCCTCTGCGGATGGCTGAGTAGGCAATCACTGCTGCCGAGCCCCCCAGCGCTGCTGCTAACCCGTGTCCCTCGTCCCGCTCAACGAGTGCTCACGCATAGTTTTTACCTTACGAACGCCGCAATTCATGATCATTTCGACTTTTACTGTGATCGGCTCGCGACCATTGGATGAAATATACCGAATTGCGGCTGCGATCCACTGCCGGAGCCGCCCCCCGTGGCTTCATTATTTGGGCGGGCTCCGGCTTCAGGGGGCGGGCCATCTCGGCTTCTCCCCTGGCCATACGTGGCGCAGCGTCACGGCGAGCTTCCCGCCGCCGGTGACAAGCAAGGACACGATGAACCTTGCCCTGGCCTTTGGGGATCTGAGCGCGTAGAGCTCGCCTTTCCACTCCTCCACCCAGCGATGCCGTTCGGCCGCGGGCAGCAGCGCTCCCGCCAGGCCAAGAGCGCGCAGCGACAGCCAGCCCGGCCGGCGGGGTTCCCGCACCCGCCGGGCGGCGCGGCTGCCACCCCGGCGAACCGACCGCGGGCCGTCCCACGGGGACAAGCCGATCTGATTCAGCTTGCCCTTCAGCTCGTCCATGGTCGCGGGGGTGACATTCTTCAGGCCCCGCACGTACCGTTCCGGCAGTATCACGAGCTGCCCGACGGTATCGATTCCATCGCGCTTGAGCGCGTTGTAGCAGCGAACGGTCAGGCACAGTTCTTCGATGGGCACGTTGTACGAGCCCCCACGCGACACCATCACGCCACCGTTCCCGGGTCGCCGGGATGCGGGCCTGCGTGCAGCGGAACAGCAGCGGTTCGCGGCGGCCTGCGGGTCGGCGCGACGGCGAGGCGCGCGCGTTCCTCGCCGTCGGAGGTGAACCGGTAGTAGCGGCGGCGGGGCCTGCCCTGTGCCTCGTGCTCGGCAGGGTCTTCCCACCGCGACTCGAGCCAGCCGTACCGCTCCAGCCGGGCGATGATCGGGTAGATGGTCCCGGCCGGCAGCCCGGTCGCCTCGATCATCTGCAGCCCGTACCACTCACGGCCCGGGTCCTGCAACGCGAGCCGCAGCACCAGCTTGGTCTGCAACGTCATTTTCGGTCCGCTCATATAACGAACTCTATATAGATCGAGTTGGATAATCAACTCGGGATCGGTACCTGGAACCCGGAACGCCCACCGCCGGCACAGCACCGAAGCAAGCGACGCGCGGTGGTGGCTCGGGCCAGCCACTCGCATCGATGTACCGTTGGGCCGCATAGAACAGGCCTTTTGGTACATCGATGCCCGCGGCGCGGGGCACAGCGGGCGGGAACGCTAGGAACGTTTCGGAGCGGCTCGCTCGCCGATCACGCCGATGATCTCGGCAGCGACCCGGCCGGCCGCGTCCGGGCGGCCGAGCTCCCTGGCCCTGGCCGCCATGGCGCTGCGCTCACCGGGGTTGTTCAGCAGCTGCAGCAACTCGTCACGCAGACGCTCCGGCGTGACATCTGGGCCGGCCAGCATCTTGGCGGCACCCTCCCTCGCGAGATGCCTGGCGGTGCGCCGCTGCTCGTCGCCTCCCGTGGGTATGAGCGGGATGAGGATCGCGGCCTTGCCCAGCCCGGTCAGTTCCGCCGTCGTGCTGGCACCACTGCGGCAGACGACCACGTCGGCCGCGGCCAGCACGTCGGGAAGCTCGTGGTGAATGTAGTCGATCACCCGGTAGCGCCGGGCGAGCGGCTCGGGCAGGGCCACCGCGGCGTCACGGGCCCTGATGAAGCCGTACTCGCCGGACTGGTGCAGCATGTAGCAGTACGGCAGCACGTCGGGCAGTATCCCGGCCACAAGATCGTTGACCTGCAGGGCACCGGTGGCGCCGCCGGTGACCAGGACCAGCGGCGGCTGCGCGTCGCGACCGTACGCCTTCTGACCGCGCAGAGAGTCACCGGCCAGCACCTCCGGGCGTATCGGGTTGCCGGTAACCACAGCCCTGCGGCGGGCCGCGGCCGGCAGGTGCTCGACCGAGGACTCGTGGCTCAGCAACACGCGCGTGGCCAGCAGGGCCAGGATCCGGTTGGCCAGGCCGACCGTGCTGGTCTGCTCGTGCATCACCAGCGGGCGGCGCAGCACCCAAGCGGCGACGCCGATCGGGACGCACACGTAGCCGCCCGTCGACAGCACCACGTCGGGCCTGACGCGCAGCACGATGCCAAAGGCCTGCACAACCCCCAGCGGGATCCGGAACGCGTCGGCGACGTTCTTGGCCAGCTCCCGCGGCGTCGGGGAGCGGCGCAGCTTGCCGGTCGTGATCGCCTTGAACGGTATGTGCTCCTGGCGGCAGATCTTGGCCTCGAGGCCGCTGGCCACGCCGACCCACACGAACTGCGCGTGGGTCCCGGTCTCGGCGAACCGGGCGCGGAGCGCCCGGATCGCGGTCAGAGCCGGATAGGTGTGGCCGCCGGTCCCACCCCCGGTGACAATGATCCGAACTCCCCCGAGGTGTTTCGCACTATGGGCGCCCATACCGTCCCTCGCGAAGTGGCCGTCGGGGCCATCGTAGAGGCGGGGATTTCCGGGCGTCTGGCAGTCAGTCGAGGCCGTCGCGGTCTGCCCACTCCAGCAGCGTGTCCAGGGAGTAAACCGCGTCGTCGATGCCCTCGTGCAGGTCGCCGAGCCTGGCGAACCGGGCGGGCACGGTGGCGATCGTGAACTGCCGCGGGTCGACGTCGTCGATCTCGTCCCAGGTGATCGGCGTCGACACGGTCGCCTCGGGCACGCCGCGCACCGAGTATGCGCTGGCCATCGTGTGGTCCCTGGCGTTCTGGTTGTAGTCGATGAACAGCATGGTGGGGTCGCGATCCCTTCGCCACCAGGTGGTCGTCACGTCGCCAGGGACGCGGCGCTCGGCCTCCCGGGCAAAGGCGTGCGCGGCCCTGCGGACCTCGGCGAACCCCCACCGCGGCTCGATGCGGACGTAGACATGCAGGCCGTTGCCACCGGACGTCTTCGGCCACCCGGTCGCGCCGAGCTCGTCGAGGATCCCGTGGACGACGTGAGCGACCCGCCGCACCGTGTCGAAGCCGCAGCGCGGCATGGGGTCCAGGTCGATGCGCCATTCGTCCGGCCGCTCGGTGTCCGCCCGGCGGGAGTTCCACGGGTGGAACTCGACAGTGGACATCTGGACCGCCCACAGGACGCTGGCCAGTTCGGTGACGCACAGTTCGTCGGCGTGCCGGCCGTAACGCGGGAAGTCCACCCGCACGGTCTGCAGCCACGGCGGAGCGCCGTTCGGAATCCGCTTCTGGTGCACCTTTCCGCCACCTGCGACGCCCTCGGACACGCCGGACGGGAAGCGATGCATCATGCACGGCCGCTCCCGGAGGGCGCGCACGATGCCGTCGCCGACCGAAAGGTAGTAACGGGCGAGGTCGAGCTTGGTCTCGTCCCGGGCCGGGAAGTACACCCGGTCCGGGCTCGAGATCCGCACGGTCCGGTCCCCGGCCTGGAGTTCTACCTCTGCGGCGGCCATACAGAGAACCTAGCCGCCGCCCGCGGCGAGGCTGGGTCACGGGGTCTCGAAGTGGTACCCCTCATCCAGCAGCCGGGGCAGGACGATGCGCAGCGCCGCGACCGTCTCGGACCGGTTGCCGCCACCGTCGTGCTCCAGGATGATCGATCCGGGCTGGGTGTTCGTCATGATGTTCCTGACGATGCTGCGCACGCCGGGCAGCGACCAGTCGCGTGGATCAACCGACCAGTCCAGCGGGACCATCTTCATCCGCTCGCACTGCCTGATCACGGCCCGTGACCATGCCCCGTACGGGGCGCGGAACAGGCCCGGGTGTACCCCGGTCGCCGCCTCGATCGCCTCGCTGGCCCGGGTCAGCTCGTCGCGCACTCTGGGCACCCGCATGCCGACCAGGTCGGAATGCGTCCAGGTGTGGTTGCAGATCTTGTGGCCGGCCTCGGCAACCGTCCGGGCCAGCTGCGGGTAGGCAGCCACGTGCAGGCCGATCATGGAGAACGTGGCGGTCACGTTATATCTGTGGAGCACGCGCAGTACCTGCGGCGTGTAGACCGGATCCGGGCCGTCGTCGATGGTCAGCGCGATCGCCTTGGCAGCGTCGTTGATGTAGTACAGCGGCTGGTTCAGCGGATAGGAAGGGACGCGATAAACGGGAACATCGCGATGAGCCGGGAGCGGGCGCTTGGCCGCGATGCTGTGCCGAGCCGCCGTCTCGGCCGGCCGGCCGAGCCCGAGCCGGGCCGCGGGCACGCTGGTCAGCACGATGCCGCCGACCGCCAGGAGGACCCGCCGGCGGTTTACGAACGTAACCGAGCAGCTGTCGTCGTACGGCGTAACCTCGGCCATTGACACCCCCAGCGCCATGAGCGCCGCATTGCGACCCAGTGCCTCGATTGCCGCACGTCTGGACACGTGCCGCTTTGTAAGTCATCGTGATCATGGTGCGGGAATTGGCACAGGAAACGAAGCAAGTCCTTCGGTGTGTCGCCCCTTTTCCGGCCCGACAGCCCGCCCCTGCCGATTAATCCGCACCGCCCGAACCGTCTAACACCTAGGTACTGACGGCAACAGGAAGGGCATGACGATGGCAGACGGAATCGTGTCGGTCTCCCGGCGCATCGAGGCACCCGCGGAACAGCTGTTCGCGCTGCTCGCCGACTCCGCGAACCACCCGCTGATCGACGGCTCGGGCATGGTGCGCGAACCGGCCCCGGCCGTCAGGCTGTCGCGAACCGGCGACACGTTCCTGATGAACATGTACCACGACAGGTTCGGTGATTACCAGATGCACAACGAGGTGGTCGAGTGCGAGGCCGGCCGCCGGCTGGTGTGGGAGCCGACGCGGGTGGCGGGTTCCTCGCAAGAGCAGGAAGCCATCGGCGACCCGGACCGGTACCGGTGGGGTTACGAGTTCTATTCCGACGGCCCCGGTGCCACCCTGGTCACCGAGACGTTCGACTGCAGCCGTTCCCCGGAGGAACTGCGCAAGGCGGTCCGGGACGGCGAAGGGTGGCGGGACGCCATTACCGCGTCGCTGGTCAGGCTGGAGCTCCTGGCAAAGGCCGCAGGCCCAGCATGACCAGCGTGCAAAGGCGATGATGGCTGCGGACAAAGACCACGAGGCGCCGTCGCTGTCTTCGCTGCGCCGCGAAGCCCGCACGATCTTCGGCAGCGACGCCCAAGGCTACGAGACGGGTCGGCCCGACTACCCCGCCGATGTGTATGACATCCTCGCCGCACGCTGCGGCCTGCGGGCGGGCGCATCGGTGGTGGAGATCGGTGCCGGGACCGGGCTCGTCACCCGCAGGCTCGTGGCGGCGGGCGCTCGGGTGGTCGCCGTCGAGCCAGACCAGAACATGGCCGCGCACCTGGCGGCCGCCCTCGGCAGCAACGTGGCGATCATCCGCGGGACATTCGAGCAAGCGGCGCTGCCGCAGGACGGATTCGATCTCGCCGTGGCGGCCACTTCGTTCCACTGGGTGGACCAGGGGACCGGGCTTCCCAAACTCGGCCGGGTCATAAGACCGGGAGGATGGGCCGCAGTGTGGTGGACCATCTTCGATGACCCCGGCCGCCCGGACTCCTTCCGGGATGCGCTCGGTGCCCGGACCGGTGATGGCGACCCTGGCTGGCAGCGCAATTCCCAGTTCCAGCTGGACGAGGCGGCCCGCCGCCGCGACCTCGCCGAACTGGCCGGGCTGACCGACGTGAGCGGGAACCTGATCCGCTGGACGGCGGTGCTGGACACCGTGCAACTGCGAGCCCTCTATGCCTCGATGATCAGGATCCGCCGGCTGCCAGCCGGCGACCGGCGGCGCGTCCTGGACCAGATCTCCCTGCTGGCCGAGGACGACTTCGCCGGCCGGGTCGAGCGGCCGTTCATCACGGCGATGTACACCGGCCGCCGGCCGACGCGGGGTGGCACGGCCTCGCCGGGAATACCGCGGGATCTTAGTTAGTTCGCATTAAGCAACTAGCTTCGTCCACTCTGCCCGGCCGCGGGCCAATCCGTGCTGGCAGCAGGGCCACCTCAGGGAGGATGTTCATGCCGCTTGCTTCCGCGCACTACAAGTGGATCGCGCTGTCGAACACCACGCTCGGCATGCTGATGGCCACGGTCAACGCCTCCATCATGCTGATCGCGCTGCCCGACATCTTCCGCGGCATCGGCGTCAATCCCCTGCAGCCTGGCAACACCAGCCTGCTGCTCTGGCTGATCATGGGCTACCTGGTGGTGACCGCGGTACTGGTGGTCAGTTTCGGGCGGCTCGGCGACATGTTCGGCCGGGTCCGGATGTTCAATCTGGGCTTCGCGCTGTTCGCCCTGTTTTCCATCATGCTGTCGGTGACCTGGCTGCACGGGACCGCAGCAGCCTGGTGGCTGATCGGCATGCGGATCCTGCAGGGCGTCGGCGGGGCAATGCTGATGGCCAACTCCGGCGCGATCCTCACCGATGCCTTCCCGGCCAACGAGCGCGGCCTGGCGCTGGGGCTGAACCAGGTGGCCGGCATCGCGGGCTCGTTCATCGGGCTGGTGCTCGGCGGCGTGCTCGGCCCGCTGAGCTGGCGGTATGTGTTCCTGGTCTCGGTCCCGTTCGGGGTGCTGGGCGCGATCTGGTCCTACCTGAAGCTCCAGGAGCGCGGCATCCGCCGCCCGGCCAGGCTGGACTGGGCAGGCAACGTGACCTTCGCCGCCGGCCTGATCGCGGTCCTCGTCGGCATCACCTACGGCATTCAGCCCTACGGCGGCCACACGATGGGCTGGACCAGCCCGCTGGTGCTCGGCCTGATCACAGCGGGTCTGGCGGTCCTGGCGATCTTCGCCGTGATCGAGACGCGGGTCGAGGAGCCCATGTTCCGTCTGGCCCTGTTCCGGATCCGCGCGTTCACCGCGGGGAACATGGCCAGCCTGCTGTCCAGTCTCGGCCGCGGCGGCCTGATGTTCATCCTGATCATCTGGCTGCAGGGTATCTACCTGCCGATCCACGGCTACAGCTTCAGCGACACCCCGCTGTGGGCGGGCATCGCGATGCTGCCACTGACCGTCGGCTTCCTGATCGCCGGCCCGGTCTCCGGCTGGCTGTCGGACCGCTTCGGCGCCCGGCCGTTCTCCACCGGCGGCATGGTACTCGCCGCCGGATCGTTCCTGCTGCTCCAGCTGCTGCCGGTTGACTTCGTGTACTGGCAGTTCGCTGGCATCCTGCTGCTGAACGGTATCGGCATGGGCCTGTTCGCCTCGCCGAACCGCGCAGCGATCATGAACAGCCTGCCGCCCGAGCGGCGCGGCGTCGGCGCCGGGATGAGCGCGACGTTCCAGAACTCGGCCATGGTGCTGTCGATCGGCGTCTTCTTCACGCTGATCATCCTCGGACTGGCCTCGGCCCTGCCGAGCGCGCTCACGCACGGCCTGGTCGCTCAGGGCGTGCCGCGCGCGGACGCGGCGCGGGTCGCAGCGCTGCCGCCGGTTTCGATCATGTTCGCCGCGCTGCTCGGCTACAACCCGGTGCGGACGCTGCTCGGGCACGTGATCAGCAAGCTGCCGGCCAGCCACGCTGCCTACCTCACCGGCCACACGTTCTTCCCGTCGCTGATCTCCGCGCCGTTCCAGCACGGGCTGGACATCGCGTTTGACTTCGCGATCGCTGCCTGCCTGATCGCGGCCGTCGCCTCGCTGCTGCGCGGCCGCAGGTACGTGCACGAACTGCACGGCGCAGCGGCGGAGCCGGCCAGCGAATCGGAGCCTGTCGCGCCGCAGCCGGCCGCGGCCAGCCCTCGCAGCCGACTCCGCTAGCCCACCGCGGCGGCGGCGACCGCCCGGTAACGCATCCCAAGGTCGCGGTACAGGCGGCGCGCCGTGTGGTTCCAGTCCTCGACCATCAGCGCCGCCGCCTCGTGCTGGTGCAGCGCTTCGGCGAGCACGAAGGAACCGATCCGGCGGCCGAGGCCCTGCCCGCGGCCCTCGGGGTGCACGGCGATCCCGGCGATCAGCGCGACGTCCGGCGCCGACCAGGCCAGCGCGCCCGTGGCGACGAGCCGGCCGGACGCGTCGCGCACCCCCGCCCAGCGTTCGACGCCCGCCACTCCCGGCCTGGCGAGCGAGTCCGGGAAGCTTTCTTGCAGCAGCACGGCGACCTCGGGCAGGTCGGCGTCGGGGAGCCACTCCGCGCCATCGTGCCGCGGTGGCGGCGCGGCCGGGCGCCAGCTGTCCATCCAGCCGAACGTCGCCACGCGGACCAGCGCGGGTATCTCGCCGGTGAGCGCGCCGATCAGCTCGCGATCCCCCAGCGGCCGGTAGCTGGGGCCGACCAGGTCAAGGACGTCGCCGGCCAGGGTGACCGCGGCCGCGTGCGGGCCGTGCACCGCGAGCCGGTCCCGCGTTGCCAGGCCGGGCCCGGCGACGGCAACCGCTCGGCCGTCGCCGCTGCACCAGGCGCGGCAGCGCCCGTCCAGCCCCTGAGCGGCCCACCGGCACAAGGTGTCGTCGCCGCACCTGGCCACGAGCTCCGCGTGATCACGGATCCGGATCATCACTTCCATCCTGATGCCTGCGTGCCTATGCTTGCGCGATGCATCTCGGCCTGGTGACCGTCGTGGTGACGGAATACGACCCGGCGATCGAATTCTTCACTGGCGTGCTCGGCTTCGAGCTTGCCGAGGATCATCCCGAACTGACCAACGACGGGCGCCCCAAGCGATGGGTGGTGGTGCGGCCACCTGGCGCCGCGACCGGCCTGTTGCTGGCCAAGGCGGACGGACCAGACCAGGCTGCGGCGGTCGGGAACCAGGTCGCCGGGCGGGTGGGATTCTTCCTGCACGTCGACGACTTCGACGAGGCTTACCAGCGGATGTCCGCCGCCGGAGTCCGGTTCACCCGGCCACCGCGCTCAGAACCTTACGGGCGCGTCGCCGTGTTTCTCGACGTCGCCGGGAACAAGTGGGATCTCATCGAGCCGGCGTAGCCGGGGCACCTGAAATACTGGCGCGGTGGACCTTCAGGTTGTCCGCTACAGCGAGCGGCCGGAACTATGGGACGACATCAGCGATCTCTCCGGCGAGGTCTGGCCCGAGTACAACGTGCACGGCGAGGTCCTCGATCGCTACTGGGCGCAGCTGTACGACGTGTTCCCGGAGTGGCAGTTCGTGCTCTACGATCCCGGCGAGCAGACGGTCCTGGCCGAGGGCCAGACCATCCCCGTGGCCTGGGACGGCACCGACACGGGCCTTGGGCCCGGGATCGACGCGACCCTGACAGCCGCCTTCGAACTGCGCGCCGCGGGCGGGCGGGCCACGGCGGCCAGCGCGCTGGCGGCCAAGATCCCGCCAAGACACCAGGGCAGGCGCCTGTCCGGCGTGCTGCTGACGGCGATGGCAGGCCTGGCCCGCGAGGCCGGGCTTGATCACCTGATCGCGCCGGTGCGCCCCAGCCGCAAGGACCGCTACCCCACGATCCCGATCGAGCGGTATGCGCGCTGGACCCGCCCGGATGGGGAACCGTTCGACCCGTGGGTGCGGGTGCACACCAGCCTCGGTGCCCGGATCGGGCCGGTCATCCCCCGCTCGCTGCACATCGCCGGCAGCGTCGGGGAATGGGAGTCCTGGACCGGTATGCAGTTCCCGGAGAGCGGGGACTACGTGTTCCCGGCCGGCCTTGCCACCGTGCACATCGACCGGGAGGCGGACGCCGGGGAGTACTGGGAGCCCAACATCTGGATCATCCACCGGACCGGCGCGGCCGCGGAGTAGCCGCCTGCGCGTTCAGCTGAACTGGCCCGAGCGCGGCGAGCCGACCGGTGCGAGGCCCATGCGGCTCGCTCGATACTGAGAGACGAGCCGCTGCACGCCCAGGCTGACAGCCAGGTACAGGACCACCGTCGCGGTGCCCACGCCGCCGTTGCTCCCGTGACCGTGCGCGACCAGCGCGTCGTAGCCGAGGTGCACGGCAATCGCGATGATCCACAGCGCGGCGGTTAGCCAGTTGCCCTTGGACCAGATCTGGCCGTCCTGGCTCCAGAGCCGCACCGTGCTGGCCCGCAACACGCCGAACACGGCCGCGAGCACCAGGCTGCCGCCGAGGGCGGCGTAGGTTCCCGGGCCGCCGTGGTACTTCTGCAGGTAGTCGACGGTCTCGACCACGCCGATGATCGCCAGGATCAGCATCAGCCGCAGCCCGCGCGCGTTGATCGGCCGGGCGACAAGGTTCCGGTAGATCACCAGGCCAAGAACGGCGACCCCAAGGACGATTTCGATGGCCACGGTTGCCTCCTCAGGCGCTGCGGTGGCCGGCCTCGACGACGCACCGCGCACCGCGTTCCTCGCGGTGCCATCTCAAGCTAACGCGGTGTGCGCCCGCCGGCCCGTGCGCTCCGTCCTGATCCGCCCGTGACAGATGTCATGGGCGAGCGCCGATGAGTTTGCGGCCGGGGACTCGTCGGCTGATTATGCATTCGCCCGTGTCGGCTAGGTGCCGGTAGGTTCGGTGCGCGGGGTATTCACGGGCCATGCGCCCGTTAGGGGAGGAAACTGTGTCAGCTGCTAGTTCCGGGTCCGCCATTCTCGTCGAGGGCCTGACCAAGTCCTTCGGCGAGGTACGCGCGCTTCGCGGTATCGACCTGTCGGTGCCGCGCGGGACCGTGCTCGGCGTGCTCGGCCCGAACGGCGCGGGCAAGACGACCGCCGTGCGGATCCTGACCACGCTGCTGCTCCCGGATGGCGGCCGGGCCCAAGTCGAGGGCTATGACGTCGTGCGGCAGGCCGCCGCGGTGCGCCGCACGATCGGCCTGTCCGGGCAGTCGGCGGCGATCCAGGAAGAGCTCACCGGGCGCGAGAACCTGGAGATCGTCGGGCGGCTGTACCACCTGAGCTGGCGCGACGCGCGCAGCCGGGCCGCCGAGCTGCTGGAGCAGTTCGGCTTGAGCGAAGCCGCCAACCGCCCCGCCAAGACCTACTCCGGCGGTATGCAGCGCCGCCTGGACCTGGCAGCGAGCCTGGTCGGCCGGCCGAAGGTGCTGTTTCTTGACGAGCCGACCACGGGCCTGGACCCGCGATCGCGGCTGGGCATGTGGGACATCATCCGGTCCCTGGTGGCCGGCGGGACCACGCTGCTGCTCACCACGCAGTACCTGGACGAGGCGGACGAGCTGGCCGACGAGATCGCCGTCATCGATCACGGCGAGGTGATCGCCCTGGGCACCTCAGAGGTGCTCAAGGGACGCGTCGGCGGGGACGTGCTGGAGTTCACCGTGCCCGACCGCAACAGGGTCAGCGACGCGGCCGAGGCCATAGCACCCGTTGGCGAGGGAGAGCCGCACGTGGACAAGGAAACCGGGGTGATCAACGTGGGTGTCGGGGGCCGCGGCTCCGAGGCACTGATAGAAGCGGTGCGGAGCCTGGACGCCGCCGGTGTACAGACCCAAGGGCTGGCACTGCGGCGGCCGTCACTCGACGACGTTTTCCTGGCGCTCACCGGCCACGCCGCGGAGGAAGACGGGGAACCAAGCGCGGGCAAGCGCGGCCGGCGGCGAGGCCGGCGCTCCCGGGACAGCGACGCAGCGAAGGCGGTGTCGTCATGACCGCCATCGCACCGACCGCCGGGGCCGGTGCCCCGATCGCGCCCAGCGGGCCCAGTCTGTTCACGCGGGCCCACTGGGCCGTGACCGACACGCTCACGATTACCCGGCGCAACCTGCTGGTCTGGATGCGGGTGCCTGCCTACATCATGTTCACGGTGATCCAGCCGGTCATGTTCGTGCTGCTGTTCCGCTACGTCTTCGGCGGCGCGATCAAGGTCCCGAACGGGAACTACGTCGACTTTCTGCTGCCGGGGATCATCGGGCAGACCGCGGCGTTCGCCACCTTCGGCACGGCCATCGCGCTGGCCCAGGAACTGCAGAAGGGTGTGATCGACCGGCTGAAGTCGATGCCGATGGCGCGCTCGGCCGTGCTGACCGGCCGGCTGGTCGCCGACACCATCCGGATGTTCGTGACGATCGTGATCGTGGTCGGGGTCGGGTACGCGGTTGGGTTCCGGTTCCAAAACGGCGTCGGCCTCGCCGTGGCAATGGTCGTGCTGGCCACCGTGTTCGGGCTGGCGATCTGCTGCATCTCCGCCTTCACCGGTCTGGCTATCGGGGACGAGGAATCGGTGCAGGCGTTCGGACTGGTCTGGCTGTTCCCGCTGACGTTCCTGAGCTCGGCGTTCGTGCCGATCCCGAGCATGCCGGGCTGGCTGCAGGCGTTCGCCAACAACCAGCCCGTCACCTACGTCATCAACGTGATGCGCTCGATGGCGCTGGGCGGCCCGATCGCGGCGGACCTGTGGAAGAGCATCGCCTGGCTGGCGGGCATCTTCATCGTGTTCGCACCGCTGGCCGTGCGCGCCTACAAGCGCGCCAGCTAGCCCGCACGCACCGGCCGGTCACCGGGGGGTGGCGGTGAGGTTGTAGACGGTCATGCCGCCGACCGTCGTCGCGGTGAAATGGGCCTCGACCCACGCGGCGATCTGCGCCGCGTCGGTGGTCCCGCCGCCTCCGCCGAAACCGCCGCCGCCCGCGCCGCCGAAGCCACCGGCCCCCCGGCCGCCGACGTCAGCGAAGTCCCTGCCCGCGCCGGTTCCGCGGCCGCCGAAACCGCCACCGCGGAAGCCGCCGCCGCCCCCGCCACCGAAACCGCCGCCGCCCGCGACGTAGTAGTGGATCTTGTGCTCGGCGACGTACTTCTCGAATTGGGCGAGGCTCGGCGCCGGGTCAGTGCCGCGGAAGCCGCCGATCGCCATCACCGGGATGCCGCCGGTGGCCAGTTCCATCGACGCGGCGCTGTCTGAGCCCTCCGTGGCCGCCGTCCACTCGTAGTGGGACGCGCCGGCCTCGAGCAGTTTGGCAAAGGCGCTGCTGACCGTCGTGTTCCCGCCGATACCCCCGAAGCCGCCCCGAGCCCGGCCCGCCCCGCCATCACGGAACCTGCCAGGGAAGTCGGCAAAGTCGCCGCGGCCAGCGAAGCCGCCACGGCCGGGCGCAGCACCGCCAAGGCCGCCTCTGGCAGCGGTCAGCGTGGGCCCGGCCGACGGGCTCGCGCCGCTGTAGCTGCTGGCCGCGGTGTCCAGGCTGTAGGCCAGCGGGCCGCCCAGAACGGCGATCGCGGCCAGCGTCACCGTGGCCACGGCCAGCGTCTTACCCAGCCGGCCGGACAGGGCCCGCAGGGCCGGCCCGGCCAGGATCGCGGCGATGGCGGCCAGGGCGGCGATGACGATGAGCACCCGCACCCACGGATACCAGCCGGGACTGCGGCCGAGCAGCACCCAGGCCCACGCGGCGGTAACCGCCAGCCCGGCGGCCATGGCGGCGCGCGCGAACCAGGTGTGCCGGATCCGCCACAGGCCCACCGCGCCGATGCCGGCGAGCCCGCCGATCGGCGGGGCGAGAGCGATGGAGTAGTACGAGTGCGTGGTTCCGGACATGTAGCTGAGCACGAGACCGGCCACCAGCAGCCAGCCACCCCACATGATCGCGGCGGCGCGGGTGCGGTCGGTCCTGGCGGATCGCCGTGACACCCACAGCATCACCGCAAAGGCGATCAGGGCGGCCGGGATCAGCCAGCTGATCTGCCCGCCCCACTCGGATCCGAACAGCCGGGTGAGGCCGGACCCGCCACCCAGCGCGCCACCGCCACCGCCTCCCCCGCCACCGCCGCCGAAGCCGCCCGCTCCGCGTGCCGCGCCGCCCAGCCCACGGGCAGCCTCGC
>JASHOI010000248.1 GCA_030041195.1 Streptosporangiaceae bacterium
ATGATCAACGGCGGGCGGGCGGCAGCCCGAGCCCGGTCGTCGCGACGATGTCGCGCTGTACCTCGTTCGTGCCGCCGCCGAAGGTCAGGATGAGCGCGGCCCGGTGCATCCGCTCGATCCGACCGGCCAGCGCCGCACCGGGGGAACCGGAGCGCACCAGCGCACGAGCCCCGAGCACCTCCATCAGCAGCCGGTACGCCTCCACGGCGAACTCCGTGCCGTACACCTTCGTGGCCGACGCCGCGGCGGGCCCGACAGCTTCCGACGAGGCGATGCGCCAGTTCATGAGCTTTAGGAACTCCGCCTTCGCGTGTACACGGGCCAGGTTGACCCGGACCCACTCGGCGTCGATCACCCGCCGCCCGTCGGCCAGCTTCGCCGACCGCGCCCACTCCAGGACCGACGCGAGCGCGGCGAGCACCGGCGCCGCCGAGGTGAGCGCCACCCGCTCGTGGTTGAGCTGGTTGGTGATCAGCGGCCAGCCCGCGTTCTCCGCGCCGACGCGGGCGGACAGCGGCACGCGCACCGACGAGTAGTACGTGGCGCTGGTCACGACGTCCGCCATCGTCCGCACCGGCGTCCAGGAGAAGCCGGGCGCCGACGTGGGCACGATGATGATCGACAGTCCCTTGTGCCGGGGCGCCTCCGGGTCCGTCCGGCAGGCGAGCCACACGTAGTCCGCGTACTGGATCAGGCTGGTCCACATCTTCTGCCCGTTGATGACGTACTCGTCGCCGTCGCGCACCGCCCTGGTGCGCAGCGCGGCGAGGTCGGTTCCCGCCTCCGGCTCGGAGTACCCGATCGAGAAGTGGATCTCGCCGGCCGCGATCCGCGGCAGGTAGCGCTCCTTCTGCTCCGGCGTCCCGAACCTCATGATCGTCGGGCCCACGGTGTTGATGGTCAGGAACGGCACCGGCACCCCGGCGATCGCCGCCTCGTCGGTGAAGATGAGCTGGTCGAGAGTGGAGCCGTCACGCCCGCCGTAGGAGGCAGGCCAGCCCAGGGCGAGCCATCCGTCGCGGCCGAGCTGGCGGACGACGGCGCGGTACGCCCGGCCGTCGCCGTAGTCGCCGCCGGTCTCGGCGAGGCCGCGGCGCAGCTCGGGAGTCATCAGCCCGGCGAAATACTCACGCAGCTCCTGCTGGAGCCGTTCTTGCTCCGGCGTATAGGCCAGGTGCATGCGCGCTCCCGCTACCGGGTCTAGAACGTGTTCTAGCGAGTGTAACCTAGCCGTCCCGGGCGCCCCCCGGCCCCGCCCGCCTGACCGGGCCGAACACCGGCTACCGTTGCGCATGGACGTCATCGAGCTGGTGCCGCGCCTGCACTTCATTCGCCTCCCGGTCGGTCACGCCTATCTGTGGCGCGATCCCGATGGGCTGACGCTCATCGACGCCGGCCTTCCGGGTTCCGCGCCGCTGATCGCCGACGCGATCCGCCAGGCCGGGTGCGAGCCGGCTGACCTGCGGCGGCTGGTGCTGACGCACTTCCACGGCGACCACATCGGCGGCGCGGCCGACATCGCCGGCTGGGGCCAGGTAGAGGTGCTCGCGCACCAGGCCGACGCGCCGTTCATCCGCGGCGAGGCGACCGGGCCTGCGCCGGACCTGGCCGACTGGGAGCGGCCCATCTACGACCAGGTCACCAGACAGCTCGCGCTGGAACCGGCGCAACCGCTGGTGCCGCCCCGGCTTGACCGGGAGCTCGCGGACGGTGACGAGCCCGGGTTCGGCGATGGCGCCGTGGCGGTGGCCGCTCCCGGCCACACGCCCGGCAGCGTCGCGCTCTACCTGCCCGGGCACCGGGTCCTGTTCGCCGGCGACGCCGCGGTGCGCGGCTCCGACGGTAAGGTCATCGCCGGCATGTTCAACGTCGACCGCGCCCAGGCGGCCGCGTCGCTTCGCCGGCTGGCTGCGCTCGACGTCGCGGTGGCGTGCTTCGGTCACGGCGAGCCGCTCACCGACGGCGCCGCAGCCGAGCTGCGGGCCGCCGCCGGATGAGCTACTTCACGAAGTACCAGTCCTCCGGGTAGATGTTGCCGTCCGGATCCTGCGGGAAGACGCCCCGGAGCTTGCTGCTCACCGCGGAGATCTGCTCGTCAAGCTGCGGCATCCAGAGCATGGGCAGCTGTTTGGCGATGTAGTTCTCGTAGGCGTAGAGCGCCGGATAGCCGCCGGAACCCAGCTTGGAGATCAGGGCGTTGGCCGTGGCGCTGGAATACAAGCCGCCGTTGTCGACTCCGGTCGACCCGAACAGGACCGAGCCGTCGGGGTCGTTGTAGCCCGGATTGAAATACCATCCCTGGCCGTAGTAGTTCAGCTCCCAGCACCCGCTCTTCGTGCACGGCACATCGTCACCGACCACGGTGTCGAACGGCGCACCGGCGGGCGAGACCTGGATGCCGGCCTGCGAGAACGCCGACTGGAGCGCGTCGACCTCCTCGGTGACACTCTGCGTGCCGGTCGAGTACTGCAGCGAGAACGACAGCTTCTCCCCGGACTTGATCCCGGCGCCGCACTCGTCCGTAGCCGTGCCCGGCCGGACGCACACGTCCGCGCCGTTGGGCACGATCTTCCAGCCGTGCGAGCTCAGCAGCGCCGTCGCCGCGGCCGGATCGTACGGGTACGGGTTCTGCTTCTGCGCGCTGGACACGAACTTGCTGGCGGGCACCAGCGGCACCGGGCCGTACGTCGGGTTGCCGTAGCCGCCGAGGAACGAGCGGATGTAACCCGGCTGGTTGATCAGGTGCTCCATCGCCTGGCGCACGTACAGCTGGTCGAAGATGGCGCCGACCTGCGGCGACGCGAAGTTCATCGACATGTAGGTGATGCCCCACGTCGGCCACGCCTCGACCGAGTAGCCGTCTCCGGTGACCCGCGACACCTGCGCGGCGTCATTGAACGGCAGGTACCCGTAGTCGATCCCGCCGGCCGACAGCAGCGAGTCGAACTCGGCGTCGTCGCTCGTGTAGCTGAGCACCCGCAGCGCGTGGATGGAACCGGACGCCGGGCCCGAGTAGCGGGTGTTGCGGACGTAGGTCGCGTCACCGGTCGAGGCGGCATAGCTGGTCAGCTTCCACGGGCCGTCGACGACCTGCCAGATCGGGTTCGTGGCGTAGCTGGACAGGTCCTTGTTCTGGCCGGCCAGGAAGTTGTAGACGGCCTGCGCCCCGGCCGTGGTCATGTCGTAGTTGCCCACCGGCCCGGTCGCCGACTCCTTGTCCCAGGCCTGCTGAGGGATCGGGATGAGCTGGCCGAGCTCGTTGTACAGCCAGGCCGCTGAGTAGGTTCCGTCGAACGTGAGCGAGAACTTGGTCGAGCTCAGGATCGTGAACGCGGAGACGTTGTCGGGGATCTCCCCGGACACGTAGCCCCACCAGTTGGCCTTCTCGGCTTTCAGCAGGTTGAACCAGAACTGCACGTCCCGGCTGGTCACCGGCTGGCCGTCGGACCACTTGTACGGCTTGAGCTGGATCGTCGCCGTGGTCTTGCCGCCGGCCGACGTGACGGCGGCCGGGTAGGCGAGGCTGTACTTCTCATCGAAGCCCACGCTGTTCGGCCCGCCGAACCAGTACAGCGGCCGCCACATCAGGTATTCGGAGTACTCGATGTTGGCGCCGATCGCGTTCTCGTCATCGAGCAGCGGAAATATGTAGGTGAACTGCTCTCCCGGGCTCAGCGCAACGGTGGCCGTCCCGCCCTGAACCCGGGCCCCGCTGCTCGATGATGGGCTCGACGTACAGGCGGCCAGCAGCATGATCACGCCGGCCACGCCGGCGGCTGCCAGCGCCCGTGCTCTCAACCGTCGTCGCATTGCTGATCAGTCCTGTCATAGTGCGGCACCGGACCGGATCCATCGACGGTAGCGAACCCGCTGATAAGGGGCAATAGAGCGCTGCCGGCCGGCGCGGGGCGGCACGGATCAGGCCAGCTCCCGCTCGCGAAGCCCGGATGGGTCCAGCGGGCCGCGGATCAGGTCGAGTTCCCCGGCCGCCGGCAACCGGGTCACCGGGACCCGATCGGGCACGGCCAGCGCAAACCCGGTGGCGGCGACGACCTCGGGTACCGTCACCCCGGGATGCACCGAGCGCAGCCGCATCGCGCGATCCGGGGTCCGGAAGTCCAGCACCGCCAGGTTGGTGACCACAACGCGAAGCTCGTGGAAATCGGCACCGGCCCCGGCCGCCCGGTCGTAGCCCACGCCGCTCACCATGTCGACCGCGTCGACGAACACCCGGCGGGAGTGCCGGGGCACCCAGTAGCTGACCGGGTGGTTGACGGTGTTGCCCGGCGCGCCGCGCACCCCGAGCAGCTGCGCGGTCGGCCGGGCCCAGGCGCCGATGCAGGAGATGTTCTGGTTCCCGTACCGGTCGAGCTGGGCCGCGCCCATCATCGCGTGCCGCCGCCCGGCGGCCACGACCGTGAACACCGACCGGAACGGCAGCCACCCCTCAACCGCGCCGTCGTCGGCGAGCAGGCAGGCCTCGCCGTCGGACAGCAGCAGCTCGGGCGCGAACGTGCGCCGCGCGAGCCGGGCGCCCAGGCTCGGGATCAGGCCCGTCGGACTGGCCAGGATCGCGCCGTCGCCCCGCCACGCCTCGGCGCACGCGACCACGCACACCTCGGCCCTGGTCGCGCCGCCGGAGCTCATGCGGTCGCCGCCCGTGACTCCCGGAAGCGCCGGACCGCCTTCTGGTAGGCGGCCTCGTCTCCGGACAGGTAGTCACCGGCAAAGCGCTCCCAGGCCTCCCGGCTTCCCGCCGACTTCGCGTATTCCGCCTGGAACGCTTCGTCGCGTGCGTAGTCAGGCACGCAGCTGGTGAAGTGCGCGCCGCCGGGAACCTGCACCACGCCATCGACCATCGAACGGTTGATCAGCAGGCTCTGCACCGGGCCGCCGGCCAGCAGCTCGCTCGTTGGCACGATCTGCTCGCAGGAAAGGAAGCTGCGCGCGGCCGCCCGGCAGAACAGGTCATCGAAATACGGGTCGGGGCCCAGGTACTGGCCGTTGCCCCGCCGGTCGGCGCGGTTGAGGTGGATCAGCGCGGCGTCGAGCCGCAGCGGCGGCATCGCGATCAGCTCCTCGCCGTCGGGGTACGGGGAGCGGACCGTGCGCAGGTCCGGGTTGACCCGCGGAACATCGGACCCGAGGCCGGCCCGGATCGGCAGGAACGGCAGCCGGTGCGCGGCCGCGAGCAGGCCCCAGTGCAGCATGCCCTCGTCGAGCTCGGTGAGCTCGACGGTGCCGTTCTGCCGGGCGAGCCGGAAGTGCGGTTCCAGCGGGATCGTGTCGAGCGTGACGAAGCCGGTGACGACCCGGCGCACCCGGCCGGCCGCGACCAGCAGCCCGACGTCGGGCCCGCCGTAGCAGACGACCGTCAGGTCGGTCAGGCCGGACCGCAGGATCGCGCGCACCAGGGCCATGGGCTTGCGCCGGGATCCCCAGCCGCCGATCCCGATCGTCATGCCGGAGCGCAGCTCGCCGGCGACCTCGTCGGCGGTCATCACCTTGCCGGTCACGGTCAGCGCGGCAGGCCGGCCCGGCCCTGGGTGCGGCCCGCTTCGGCGGCCGGGACCCTGGTGCCGGGATCGAGCGGGTTGGCGCCCATGGCGGCGGCCGACGCCTGGTCGGGCGCCAGGACGGTGACCTCCGCGCCCTGCTCCCGCAGCTGGGCGACGACGTCCCGCAGCGGCATCGGTGACGGGATCGGGGAGTCGAAGCCAAGGGGCGAGATCACCACGATCCGCTCCGAGCCCGCGGCGAGGTCGGCGTTGTCGCTGGACCGGACGCCGCCGTCGATGTAACGCCGGGCGCCGATGGTCACCGGCGGCCAGATGCCCGGCAGCGCAGAGCTCGCGGCAACGGCGTCGACCAGGCTGGCCCCCGACTCGTTGCCGAACTGCACCGCCTCACCGGTCTGCGCATCAACGGCGATCAGCATGATCGGCCGCGACGGCCACTCGTGCGAGGGCAGCCGTGACTCGATCACGGCCCGCCGCTCGGGCTCGGGCACGGTGCGCGCCGCCAGCGCGTACCCGCCGACCCGCCGCAGCGCTTCCTCGGCCGACGTCACGCCCGCCATGATCTCGGCCCAGTCGGCCGCCACCTTGTCCAGGTCCAGCTGCGCGGTGAGCTCCCTGGCCTGCTGCGCCGGGTCGACCTGCCGGGCAAACAGCGCGTCGAGCGGGAGCCCGCTGCCGACCTGGGCCGCGACGTTCGCGCCGGCCGACGTGCCGATGATCAGGTCCGCGCCGGTCACGTCCTGCCCCGCGTCCGCCAGGCCCGCCAGCAGTCCGGTGATCCACGCGATGCCGGCCAGGCCCCCGCCGCCGAGCACCAGGGTGTGGTCCTCCAGCATTGAGCACCCTCCGATCTCCCGGTACCGCCGCATGGTACTGGCCGCCGCGGCTGCGTTCGATGTACTCTCCCCAAAGACTAGAACGTGTTCTACCAAGGAGCTCGGCGATGGTCGCATCGATCAAACCGCACCGCGACGAGGTCGGCCTCGCCGACGGCCTGATGCTGATCGACGGGCGGTGGACCGCGGCCGAGGACGGCCAGACCTGGGAGCACCGCCATCCGGCAACCGGGGAGGACGTCGCGTCGTTCCCGGTCGCCGCCGCAGGTGACGTGGACCGGGCCGTGCGGGCGGCGCGCCGCGCCTTCGACGAGGGGCCGTGGCCGCGGGCCAGGGCCACCGAGCGGATCCGGGTGCTGCGCCGGATCGCGGACCTGGTTCGCGAGCACGGTGACGAACTGCTGCGGCTGCAGGCGCTGGACAACAGCGTGCCGCTGACCTTCGGCGGCGTCTACGGGATGTCGTCGGCGATGGTGGCCGACGTCTTCGACCACCACGCGGGCTGGGTGGACAAGCTGGCCGGCGAGACCCTGCCGCCGTACCAGGGTGGTGATCACCTGGTGATGACGCTGCGCGAGCCGGTCGGCGTGGTCGGGGCGATCGTCCCGTGGAACGCACCGCTGCTGCTGACCGCGCAGAAGGTGGCGCCGGCGCTGGCCGCGGGGTGCACGATCGTGCTCAAGCCGTCGGAGTACGCGACGTTCGCGGTGCTGCGGCTGGTCAAGCTCATCGAGGAGGCCGGGGTCCCGGCCGGCGTCATCAACGCGGTCACCGGTCCCGGCGACCCCACCGGGGACGCGCTGATCAACCACCCGATGGTCAGCAAGCTCTCGTTCACCGGCAGCCGGGCCGTGGGCCGCAAGATCGTCGAGGCGTCCGCGGACGGCTTCAAGCGGGTCAGCCTGGAACTCGGCGGCAAGAGCCCGGCCCTGATCTTCGCCGACGCCGACGTGGGCTCGGCGGCCGCGATCACGATGGGCACGGTCACCCTCGGCCTGTCCGGCCAGGTCTGCCTGGCGCAGACCCGCGCGCTGGTGCACCGGGACGTGGCCGACGAGTTCCTCGCCACGTCCGAGATGATCGGCAGCATGGTCAGCTACGGCAACCCGTTCGACCCCGCTGTCACGTCCTCGCCGCTGATCAACACCAGGCAGCTGGACCGGGTGCTCGGGCTGATCGCGCAGGGCCAGGCCGACGGCGCCCGGCTGGTCTGCGGCGGCACCCGCGGCGACGGCGAGCTGGCCGCCGGCAACTTCGTCGCGCCCACCCTGTTCACCGACGTGACCAACGACATGACCATCGCCAGGGAGGAGATCTTCGGCCCGGTGCTCTCGGTGATCCCGTTCAGCGACGAGGACGAGGCGGTGCGGATCGCCAACGACACCCAGTACGGGCTCGCCGCCACGGTCTGGACCAACGACATCAAGCGCGCGATGCGGATGACGAAGGCGATCAGGGCGGGCACCGTCGGCGTCAACGGCTACCAGCTCGAGCCGCACGCCGCGTTCGGCGGCTACAGCCAGTCCGGCCTCGGCCGCGAGGGCGGCCGCCCCGCGATCGAGGCCTACACCGAGCTCAAAACCGTTCTGATCCCGCTCACCGACGAGATGATGTAGCCCCGCGCGGCTCCAATGATGTCGTGGGTCCCACGCTGTTCCACTAACAGCAGCGCGGGACCCACCACCATGATGCGGGAACGCGGCCGGTAACCTCCTCCCACTTGCACCGGGACAAAGGGGAGGGCCGCGATGCAGCTCAGTACTCAGCGCATTCTCACCACGCACACGGGGAGCCTGCCCAGGCCGGCCGGCCTCGCGCTCACCGGGCCGGAACGCGACGCCGGGCAGCTGGCCGACGCGGTCCGGTCGGTCGTGGCGTCGCAGATCGACGCCGGCGTCGATGTGGTCAACGACGGCGAGGCGAGCAAGGTCGGCTATAGCACCTACGTGACCGAGCGGCTGACCGGGTTCGGCGGCGAGGGCCAGCCGCTGCGGCCCAAGGACTATGACGACTTCCCGGCGTGGGGCGAGCGGATGATGTCGGAACGGGCCAGGACCCGGCGGCTGACCAACCCGGCCTGCATCGGACCCGTGGCCTACGGCGACACGTCGCTGGTGCAGGCGGACATCGACAACCTCAGGCAGGCCACCGCCGGGCGGGAGGCCGCCGACGTGTTCATGTCGGCCGCCTCGCCTGGGGTGATCGCGGTCTTCCTGGCCAACCAGTACTACCCCAGCGACGAGGAGTACATCGGCGCGCTTGCCGACGCGATGAAGACCGAGTACGACGCGATCCACGCCGCGGGCCTGGTGCTGCAGCTCGACTGCCCGGACCTGGCCATGGGCTGGAACGTGTCCGGGCTCGGCGACACGCAGCAGGGGTTCCTCGCCGAGGTCGGCCGCAGGGTGGCCGCGATCAACCACGCCACCAGGGACATCCCGCCCGAGGCCATGCGGCTGCACCTGTGCTGGGGCAACTACGAGGGCCCGCACATCCGCGACATCCCGCTGCAGACGATCATCGGCGAGGTGCTCAAGGCGCGCCCTGCCGCGATCTCGTTCGAGGGCGCCAACCCCCGCCACGAGCATGAGTGGACGGTGTTCGAGGACGTCCGGCTGCCCGAGGGGAAGGCCATCATCCCCGGGGTGATCGACTCGACGACCAACTACGTGGAGCACCCGGAACTGGTCGCGCAGCGGATCGAGCGCTACGCCGGCCTGGTCGGCCGGGAGAACGTGCTGGCCAGCAGCGACTGCGGGTTCGCCACGTTCGCCACCTCGACCACGGTCGAGCCGCACGTCGCCTGGGCCAAGCTGGCGGCGATGGCCGAGGGAGCGCGGCTGGCGAGCCAGGCGCTATGGCCCTGACCGGAAGCCGATGGTCTCGCTGGCCAGCGCCAGCGTGTCCTCGCAGGCGAACCCCGGCGACGGCGGGTCCGAGGCCGCCATCGGCGCCAGCGCCCTCGCCACGGACTCGAGCGACCACATCCCGTCGGCCGAGCCGTGCTCGTGCGCCAGGAACACGGTCCGGACCCGGGGCGGCTCCATTACCGCCGCGACGCCGCCGTGCACGACGAACACCTCGCCGGTGATCCCGGCGGCAGCGGGGCTGGACAGGTAGACCACCAGCGGCGCGACGTGCTCGGGGGCCAGCGGGTCGGGCCCTGCGTCCGGCGCCGTGCCCATCAGGTCGGCGGTCATGTCGGTCCGGGCCCGCGGGCAGATCGCGTTGGCGAGCACGCCGTAGCGCGCGCAGCTTCGCGCGGTGACCACGGTGAGCGCGGCGATCCCGGCCTTGGCCGCAGCGTAGTTGGGCTGCCCAGCGGAGCCGAGCAGGAACGCCTCGGACGAGGTGTTCACGATCCGCCCGTAGACCGGCCCGCCGGCCTGCTTGCTGGCCTCGCGCCAGTACCCGGTGGCGTGGCGGGTGGTCACGAAGTGGCCGCGCAGGTGCACGCGGAGCACCAGGTCCCACTCGTCGGCGGACATCGTGAAGATCATCCGGTCCCTGAGCACCCCGGCGTTGTTCACCAGGATGTCGAGCCCGCCGAACGTGCCGATGGCGGCGGCCACGAGGTCCTGGCCGGTCTGCCAGTCGCCGACGTCGCCCTCGAAGACCAGCGCCTGCCCGCCGGCCGCGGTGATCGCCTCCGCCGTGTCGTGCACGGCCGGGCCCGGCAGGTCGTTGAGCACCACCCGGGCCCCGGCCGCGGCCAGCGCGATCGCCTCCGCCCGGCCCAGGCCGTTGCCCGCTCCGGTCACGATCGCGGTCCTGCCGTCCAGGGTCAGCTCGTCTGCCATGGTCTGGATTATCCCTTGATCAGTGAATCCTTTTCATCCTCCCGGGCTGCCCACGAGCTCTGACCGCGACAACGCCGGATGAAAAGGGTTCAGTAACCGGGTCCGCTGAGCACCCCGCCGTCGGCGACGAACTCGCTGCCGGTGGAGTAGGACGAGTCGTCGGAGGCCAGGAACGCGACGAGCCGGGAGATCTCGATCGGCTCGGCCATCCGGGAGATCGGCAGCGACTTGAGGAACGCCTCGCCGTCGGCGGCGGCCTGCGGTGCGGTGGCTCGCTCCAGGGTCATCCGGGTCAGCACGCCGCCGGGATGGACCGAGTTGACCCGGATGCCGAACTGGCCGAGTTCCTGGGCGGCGGCCTTGGTCATCCCGCGCACCGCGAACTTGCTGGCGCTGTACGCGGAGAGCCCGGCGGCCCCGGTGAAGCCCTCGATCGACGAGACGTTCACGATCGACCCGCCGCCCGCCGCCTTCATCGGCTCGATCACCGCCTTCATGCCGAGCCAGCAGCCGACGGCGTTCACCTCGAGGATCCGCCGGAAGTCGGCGAGCGGCATCTCGGCGATGCTGGCGAACTGCAGCACGCCCGCGTTGTTCACCAGCACGTCGAGCCCGCCGAACGCCTCGGTGGCGGTGGCGACCGCCGCGGACCAGTCCGCCTCCGAGGTCACGTCGTGGTGAACGTACCGGCAGGCCTGCCGGCCGAGGCCGTCGGCGACGCAGGCGCCCTTGTCGTCGAGCACGTCGCCGAACACGACCCGCGCGCCCTCGGCGACGAAGTGCCGCACGTGCGACTTGCCCATCCCCCGGGCGCCCCCCGTGATCAGGG
This sequence comes from Streptosporangiaceae bacterium, assembly GCA_030041195.1. The sequence goes on from JASHOI010000248.1 coordinate 10,985, forward strand.
CCACCTTGCCGTCGAGCCGGCCCATGGCCCCTCCCGGGCGGTTGCGGAACCGAACTGAAACCTGTTCTACTTTAGTACCGTTCAACGCGCGGTTGTGAAGCGCCTGACTTGGATGAGGTCCGACGACGATGATCGCTACGCGCGCAGCGCTGCTGTACGGGCCCGGCGAGGACTACAAGATCGATACGGTCGAGCTCGACGACCCGGGGCCCGGTGAGGTGCTGGTCGAGATCCGGGCCTGCGGTCTGTGCCATTCCGACGAGCACGTGCGCACCGGCGACCTGCCGCTGCCGCACTACCCGGTGATCTGCGGCCACGAGGGAGCCGGCGAGGTATCTCAGGTCGGCGACGGCGTGACCTCGGTCGCACCCGGGGACCACGTCGCGCTCGCGTTCATCCCCTCGTGCGGCTCGTGCGGCTCGTGCCGCGCCGGCCGGGCGTACCTCTGCGACACGGGCATGAAGCTGTTCGACACCGGGATGATCACCGACGGGCGCATCGCGCACCGGATCGGCGATACCCCGGTCGCTCGGTTTTCGCAGCTCGGCGCCTTCGCCGAACGCCAGCTGCTCGCGGAGTCCTCGGTCGTCAAGGTGGACCCGGACATCCCGTGGCCGGCGGTCGCGCTGGTCTCCTGCGGTGTCGCCACCGGGTTCGGCTCGGCGGTGAGCCGCGCCGGGGTCAAGGCCGGCGACACGGTGGCGGTGCTCGGCGTCGGCGGGGTCGGCATGAGCGCGGTGCAGGGCGCCCGGGTGGCCGGGGCGCGGCGGATCATCGCGGTCGACCCGGTGGAGTTCAAGCGCGAGCAGGCGCTGCGGTTCGGCGCCACCCACGTCTACCCGTCGCTGGACGAGGCCATCGCCGGGGTTGGCCAGCTGACGTGGGGGGAGATGTGCGACTCGGTGATCTGCACGTTCGGCGTCATGCTGGGCGAACTGCTGGAGCCCGCGCTGACCCTGACGGCCAAGGGCGGCACGTGCGTGGTCACCTCGGTGGCGCCGATCGCACAGGCCACCGCCGACGTCAACCTGTTCCTGCTGGCGATGATGAACAAGCAGATCAAGGGCTGCCTGTACGGTGCGGAGAGCCCCAGGGTGCAGATCCCCAGGCTGCTGAGCCTGTACCGGGACGGCCTGCTGAAGCTCGATGAAATGATCACCGAGACGTACCGGCTCGATGAGGTCAACCAGGGGTACGCGGACATCGGGGCCGGGCGCGTCGTGCGCGGCGTAATGCTCTTTTAGCCCCGCCCGAGCCCACCCCGGCGGCAGAGTTGGCGCACCAGGCCGGCGACGTCAGCGGCGGGCGGCGGCACGACGGCGATGACCGGGGTGTTCAGCCCGCAGGCCTGGTACTCGGCGACGCGTTCCCGGCACGCTTCCGGGGAGCCGTGCACGATCAGATCGTCGACGAGCCGGTCGCCGACCTTCTCCAGCGCCGCCTTGCGGTCGCCCGCCGCCCACGCCTCCCGCATCGGCCGCATGGCTTCGCCGCGGCCCAGCCACTCATGGAACGCGGCGTAGGCAGGTACCGTCAGATAAGCGGCGATCATGCGCCGGCCCATGGCCCGGGCGAGCTCGGCGTCCGCGGTGGGGATCACGAAGATCCTGGCGACCAGCTCGGAGTCCGGCCCCGCTTCGTTGCGCACCTTCGTCACGTCGCCGGGCGACAGCCAATTCGTGATCACGGCGTCGGCCTCGGCGGCGGCGAGCTTGATCATCTGCGGGCGCAGCGCGGCAAGCGCGAGCGCTGGCGGCTGCGCGGGCGGCGCCTCGAGCCGGAACCCGTTGACCCGGAACGTCGGGTACTTCTCGGTGACCTTCTCCCCGGCGAGCGCCTTGCGCAGGAACCGCAGCGTGTCCCTGGCCCGCTGGTAAGGCTCGGTGAACTCGATCCCGTTCCATTGCTCGACGATGACCGGGGACGAGGTGCCGATCCCGAACACGAAGCGCCCCGGAGCGAGGCTGGCCAGCGTGCCGCCGCTCATCGCCAGCAGACCGGGCGCGCGGGTGTAGACGGGCACGATGGCCGTGCCGAGGCGCAGTTCGCTGGACCATTGCGCGGCCAGGATCAGCGGCGCGAACGCGTCGGTGCCGTTGACCTCGGCCGTCCAGGCGTCGGTGTAGCCGAGGGCGGGCAGCCCGGCGACGATCTCGCGCTGCTCGGCCAGGCCCATTCCCGGCAGCGGGAGCGTGATTCCCCAGCGGTCCACGTGGCGTCCTCTCTGCCGGGTCAGCCGTGATCGCTCCAGATTCTTTCACTCCGTGGCAGGATGCCGGCATGGGTGCGCAGTCCCCGGACGAGCCAGTCGGGCCCGATTTGGGCGATCCCGAGCTCGAGGCCGTGTTCGCCAGGGCGTCGCCAGCGGACACCCTGGCCGCGGTGCTCACCGAGGCCAGGATGGTGCTGGCGGAGGTGGACAGCCCGCTGGACGCCGAGCTGTGGGGCTCGGACATCGTGGCAGCGATCGGTTCCGGCGACCAGGCCGATGTGATCGTGGCGGCGGCGGAGCGGACGGCCACCCCCGAGGCGCTCGCGACGCTGCGGGTGCTGGGCGCGGTCGGCTCGCCGCAGCTGCGCGCCGCGGCGTCG
>JASHOI010000249.1 GCA_030041195.1 Streptosporangiaceae bacterium
CGGTGGGCAAGCCGCTGCGGGTCGCGGTCGCGTTGCCCGCCCGCGACGGCGCGGAGGCCGAGGCGGTGGCGCTCGGCGCGCTGCTCGGCGGGTACGCGTTCGGCCGCTACACCGGCAAGCAGCAGGACACCGACGTGATCCTGCTCACCGGCGACACGGCGGACGCCGCGGTCCGCGCGCAGGTGCTGGCCTCCGCCATGACGCTGGTGCGCGACCTGATCAACACCGGCCCGTCGGATCTCTACCCGGTCACGTTCGCCGCCGAGGCCGAGCGCGTGGCCGGCACGGCCGGGCTGAACATCGAGGTGCTGGACGAGAGGGCACTCGCCGAGGGCGGCTACGGCGGCCTGATCGGGGTCGGCCAGGGCTCGGTACACCCGCCGCGGCTGGTCCGGGTGGCCTACACGCACCCGGACGCGGCCAAGACCGTGGTGCTGGTCGGCAAGGGGATCACGTTCGACTCCGGCGGGCTGTCGCTGAAGCCGCCGAAGTCGATGGAGGCGATGAAGTCGGACATGAGCGGCGCCGCCGCGGTGCTCGGCGCCGTGTCCGCGGTCGCCGAGCTCGGCCCGGCGGTCAACGTCGTCGGGTACCTGTGCCTCGCCGAGAACATGCCGAGCGGCACGGCCCAGCGCCCGTCCGACGTGATCACCATCTACGGCGGCCGGACCGTCGAGGTGCTGAACACCGACGCCGAGGGACGGCTGGTGCCGGCCGACGCGCTGGCCAGGTCCGGCACCGACTCCCCCGACCTGCTGATCGACGTGGCCACCCTGACCGGCGCGCAGCTGGTCGCGCTCGGCCCGCGGATCATGGGCGTGATGGCCAACGACGACGCGGTGCGCGACGGCATCGTGGACGCCGCGCGGCGGACCGGCGAGGGGGCGTGGCCGATGCCGCTGCCCGAGGAGCTGCGCAAGGGGCTCGACTCCGCGGTGGCCGACATAGCGAACGTCACACCGGACCGGAATGGCGGGATGCTGGTCGGCGGTTTGTTCCTGCGGGAATTCGTCCCGGACGGCGTGCGTTGGGCGCACCTGGACATCGCCGGGCCCGCGTTCAACGAAGGCGAGCCGTACGGGTATACCCCCAAGGGCGGGACGGGTGCGGCCGTCCGGTGCCTCGTCCAGGTCACGCTGGACGTCGCGGACGGGCGCCTGTAGGCAGCAAGACTCGGAAAGGGAGCTCATCGTGGCGGACCACGACGGCTACGACATCGTGATCCTCGGCGGCGGCAGCGGCGGCTACGCCTGCGCGCTGCGCGCGGCCGAGCTCGGCAAGCGGGTGGCGCTCGTCGAGAAGGGCAAGGTCGGCGGCACCTGCCTGCACCGTGGATGCATCCCCACGAAGGCGCTGCTGCACTCGGCCGAGATTGCCGATCACATCAGGAACAGCGCCTCGTTCGGGGTCAGCTCCACGTTCGACGGCGTCGACATGGCCGGGGTCAACGCCTACAAGGACAAGGTGGTCACCCGGCTGTGGCGCGGCCTGGTCGGGCTCATCGGCAGCAGGCACATCGACATCATCGACGGTGAGGGGCGGCTCGTCTCCCCCACCCAGGTTCAGGTGGGCGACACGCTGATCGAGGGCGCTCACGTGGTCCTGGCCACCGGCTCGGAATCAAAGACCCTGCCCGGCCTCGAGATCGACGGGCAGCGGGTGATCACCAGCGATCAGGCGCTCGAGCTCGACCACGTGCCGGCGTCAGCGGTCATCCTCGGCGGCGGCGTGATCGGGGTCGAGTTCGCGAGCATCTGGCGCTCGTTCGGCGCCGAGGTGACAATCGTCGAGATGCTGCCGCACCTGCTACCGCTCGAGGACGAGTCGAGTTCCAAGCTGCTGGAGCGCGCGTTCCGGCGGCGCGGCATCGGCTACAAGCTCGGCGCGAAGTTCGAGAGCGTGAAGGACTCCGACGCCGGGGTCACGGTCACGCTTGAGGGCGGCACCACGATCGATGCCGAGCTGCTGCTGGTCGCGGTGGGCCGGGGCCCGGTCTCGGCCGGCCTCGGGTACGAGGACGCGGGGGTGGCCACGTCGCGCGGCTGGGTCACCGTGGACGAGTACTGCCGGACGAGCGTCCCGACGATCTCGGCGGTCGGCGACCTCATCCCCGGCCCGCAGCTGGCGCACGTCGGCTTCGCCGAGGGAATCATGGTCGCCGAACGGCTGGGCGGGCTGCCGGTCACGCCGATCGACTACGACGGCGTGCCCCGGGTGACCTACAGCGACCCGGAGGTCGCGTCGGTGGGCATCACCTCCGCGGTTGCGGCCGAGCGGGGCATCAAGACCACCGAAGTCACCTACGACCTGGCTGGCAACGGCAAGAGCCAGATCCTGCAGACCGGCGGCGCGGCCAAGGTGATCGCCACCGAGGGCGGCGGCCCGGTTCTCGGCATCCACCTGGTCGGCGCGCGCGTGGGCGAGCTGATCGCGGAAGGCCAGCTGATCTACAACTGGGAGGCCGTGCCGGCCGAGGTCGCCCAGCTCATTCACCCGCACCCGACCCAGTCCGAGATGATCGGCGAGGCGCACCTGGCGCTCGCCGGCAAGCCCCTCCACTTCCACTCATAAGGAGCCCCCGAAGCCATGTCGGTCTCGGTATCCATGCCTCAGCTCGGTGAAAGCGTCACCGAGGGCACAGTCACCCGCTGGCTGAAGAAGGAGGGCGAGCGAGTCGAGGCCGACGAGCCGCTGCTCGAGGTGTCCACGGACAAGGTCGACACCGAGATCCCCTCGCCGGTGTCCGGCATCCTGCGCGGGATCACGGTCGCCGAGGACGAGACGGTCGCGGTCGGCGCCGAGCTCGCCGTGATCGACGAGGAGGGCGCGGCGGCCAGCGCCGCGCCGCCGGCG
>JASHOI010000250.1 GCA_030041195.1 Streptosporangiaceae bacterium
AGCCGGTGTGGGACAGGGCCGAGCGCGCCCCGGCGTGGCTGCGGCCGCCCGCCAGCACGGCCAGGCGCTTGCCGGCATCCGCCGCCCGCCGCGCCGCCCGGATGAACTCACCGCCGTCGGCGAACTCCTCTACATAGCAGAGGATGACCTCAGTTTGCTCGTGGGTGACCATGTGGTCGATGAAGTCGGCGCACGCGAGGTCGGCCTGGTTGCCCACGGTCACGTAGCGGGAGAAGCCGAGACCCAGCGGTTCCATCAGCTGGCCGAGTTCGTGTACCAGGTTGCCGCTCTGCGACACGAAGCCCACGGTTCCCGTCGGGCGCTGGCTGAACTCCAGGCGCAGCCCGGACTGGGCGTCAGCAAGGCCCGCGCAGTTAGGCCCCACCATGACGGCGCCGGACTCGCGCACGCGGCCGGCCAGCGCGTGCTCCAGGGCCCGGGCTCCGCCGCCCTTCTCCCCGAGCCCGGCCGTGATCCCGACGATGGCCCGGACGCCAAGCTCGAGGGACTGGCTGACGACGGTGCCGAACTGTCCGGCCGGCACCGAGATCGCGACCATCTCCGGGACCTCGGGGAGCTCGTCGAGGCCGCGGAATGCCCGCTGGCCGAGGATCTCCCCGCCCCCGGTGTTCACCAGGTAGACCGACCGCCGTTCGGCTCCGTCAAGCATGCTCAGGGCGAGCCGGTACCCCCACTTCCTCGGGTGCCGAGACGCCCCGACGACCGCGACGGAGGCAGGGTCGTACAGCCGGCGAATCGAGCCCGATCGCCGGTCACGTGCCAGTTCGGCCATCGGCACTCCTGGTCGTGCATATAGTGCACTATCTGTGCAGATATCTTAGGCCGCAGCAGAGGGTCGCGGTCAAGGGGCGGCTGCCCGGACAGATTTGTCTGCGGTGCTAGAGGCCGGCCTGAGCCGCGCGGGCCGTGGCGATCCCGCTCTGGATCGCGCCGTCGATATATCCGGCCCACCCGCTGGCGTAGTCCGAGCCCGCGAAGAACAAGGCGCCGTCCGGTTCGGCCAGCTTCGGCACGTCCGCCAGGTGTCCGGGGCGCAGCGTGGGCCAGGTCTCCCGGGAGAAATCGTCACTCACCCAGTTGTGCCCGGAGCTGCCGGTAACCCGCATCGCGGGGAACCAGTGCCGGAGCATCTCCTGCACGGCGCCGCAGTCGTCGGCGGCGATCGCGGCGGCATCGGTCCCGAATGCCACCACAAACGTCGTGCCGCTGTCGTGGTACTCGCTCGCGACGCAGTTGAGCGGGTACCAGTCCGGCGCCAGCGCCAGGAACGGCGGCCAGTCACCCTCCACGCGTGCCCACAGCTTCAGGCCCTGCGAGGCGGCGCTGCCGATGGCGCGCCGCTTGGGCGGGCTGAGCTCCGGCCGGAACTCGATGCCGCCCAGGGCGTTCCTCGGGACCGTGACAATGCACGCCCGGGCCCGGTGCAGCCCCGCGCTCGAGCTCACCAGGACGCGGCCCGAGTCCTGCTCGATGCTTGTGACCCGGGCGCCGAGCACGACGTCGGCAGCGGCGTCTTTGGCCATCGCCTCGGCGAGCACGCGCGTGCCGCCGCGGATGCGGTACCCGCCCGAAACCTCGTCGAGCAGCGCCAGGCTGCCGTCCGCCCGCGCCGCGATGCGGAGGATTTCGGTCAGCCCGCCGGCCTCCGCCGGTGCATTCAGGTGCCCCGACCACAGGGAGCGGACGATCGCGCTGCGCTCGTCCGCGGTGCCGCTGGACCTCAGCCGGTCCGCTGCGGACAGCCCATCAAGCTCGATCGCCTCAGCGGTGGACGTGAGCGCGTCGAACGGCCGGGGAAACACCGACAGCGCATCGCCGACGACCTTGGCGGCAGCATCGCCGAGCCAGTTCTCGAACTCCGCCGGTGTCCCGGTACGGCAATCCGCTGCGGCGATCCAGGCCAGCAGCTCCGGCACCGGCGTGGCCTCGAGGCCGAGGCGGTAACGGCTGAGCTCGGCCCACACCACCTGCTGGCGCCAGTGAACCCAGCCGCCGCCAAGCTCCAGCGGCCTGCCCAGCCGCTCGTCCAGCCAGGTCCGGCCGCCGATCCGGTTGCGTCCCTCGACAATGCAGACCGACGATCCGAGCCAGGAAAGCTCCCGGGCCGCGGCGAGTCCCGCGAAGCCCGCGCCGACCACAACCACGTCATACAGGTCGCCAGAGGTGTTCGTCGCCATGCGCGCCCCCTCGGAACCGGCAGGTATGGCTGCCGCGCGCGCCTGTCGGCGCGAGCGAGTCTCGAGTATAGTACTTTTATGCACTGGCTGTGCACAATGATCACAAGATCGCTATTCGGCTGGCTCCATGATCTGGTGCGCCGCCCGGTCGAGCGCCTTCGCCAGCTCTTCCAGCCGCTCGGGTGGGAGCTGGTAGCCGAGGCCCGAGATGGTCAGCGTGCCGACCAGCTCATTGCGCCCATCGAGGATCGGCACCGACACGGCGCTGATCCCCTCGACCAGCTCGTTGATCGCCACGGCGAACCCGCGCTCCCGCACGGTCTCCATCTCCTGGCGCAGCTTCCGGACGCTGGTGATGGTGTGCTCCGTCGCCTTCTCGAGCGGCCGGGCGAGGTAAGCGTCGAGCTCGACCTGGTTCAGCCGGGCGAGAATGACCTTCCCGTTCGACGTGCAGTGCAGCGGCAGCGGCATATTCAGGTAGCTGGCCAGGCGGATCGGGTTCGGCGGGTACACCTCGTCGATGACAACCGCCGACCATTGCTGCGACACCCCCAGGCTCACGGTCTGGCCGGTCTGCTTGGACACCTCTTCGAGCACGGGGCGGGCCCGGCGGACGAGCGCCCCGTGGTGCGCCGCGGTGTTGGCCAGGCCGGTGGCGGCCAGCCCGAGGGAGTAAGCCTGCGTCGCGGGGTCGCGCTCCACGAACCGGCGATGCTCGAGCGTCGAAAGCAGCCGGTAGCAGGTTGTCCGCTCGATCCTGCTGATCTGCGCGAGTTCTCTGGCCGTCCTCGGCTCGCGCTCGTGCGCGACGAGCTCGAGCAGCGCAAGCGCCCGGTCAACGGATTTGAACAGGTAGGGATTCCGCTCAGCTCTCGGCACCCGCGACCTGCCTCGGCTTGGCGATCTGCACCGTGCGCTCCTTTCCGGCCTGACGGCGTCTGCACAGAAGATATCCGGCTCGCCTAGGCATCAGGAGGAACCCCGTGCGTACTGCGATCAGCCTGTCGGCCGAGGAGCGGCCGTGGCCAGAACTGGTCGGCTACGTCGTGGCCGCGGAAAAGCTGGGGGTGGACGTGTGCTGGGTCACCGAGGGCTGGGGCTGTGACGCGGCCTCGCCGCTCGGCTACCTTGCCGCGAGCACCAGCAGAATCCTCATCGGGTCGGGAGTTTTCCAGCTCGGCACCAGGACGCCCGCCTTGACCGCGATGACGGCGCTGACGATCGACTCCATGTCCGGCGGTCGTTTCCTGCTGGGTCTGGGAGCCTCGGGGCCTCAGGTGATCGAGGGCCTGCACGGGGTCGACTTTGCCCACCCTTACGGGCGGATGCGGGAAACGATCGAGATCATCCGCCGGCTGGCCTCCGGTCAGCGGGCCAGCTACCAAGGGCGGCATTTCAACCTGCCACGGCCGGGCAGCGACGTGCGAGCACCCCGCCTGAGCCAGGCCCCGAACGAGAAACTGCCTCTGTACATCGCGACGCTTTCGCCGATGCTGCTCGAGCTCACCGGTGAGCTCGCCGACGGATGGCTCGGCACCAGCTTCATCCCGGAACGAGCCGACGTGTATCTCGATCGGCTGCGCGCTGGCCTGTCCCGGGCCGGCCGGACCGCCAGTGACCTCGACATCTGCCAGCACGCGGAACTCGCCGTCGGTGACGACCTCACGGGGTTCCTGGCTCAGCAACGGCGGCGGCTGGCCTTCTACCTCGGTGGCATGGGCTCCGTGCAGACGAACTTCTACAACAGGGCCTACGCGCGGCAAGGCTTCGCCGACGTGGCCCGCGAGGTGCACGAGCAATGGACCGCGGGCGATCGCGAGAACGCCATCGCCAAGATCCCGGATGAGATGGTCCTCGCCACGTCGCTGATCGGTACCGAGTCGATGATCCGCGCTCGCCTGATGGCCTGGCGGGACGCGGGAATCACGACCGTGCGCCTGAACCCGGCAGCGCAGGAACTGCATGAGCGCCTTGACTCGCTGGAGTGCGCCGTCGCGATCGCGAACTCACTCTGATACAGCCGGCAGGCGGCAACCAGCGGACGTCGTGACCGGAATGGCCCGCCGCCGGCGCGGGCTCAGTTCGGCGCGCGGGTGCTGGCCCGGCCGAGGGCCGAGACCAGCCACGCGGTGGGGCCTGGCCAGCAGGCCTCGGTGGCCGGC
>JASHOI010000251.1 GCA_030041195.1 Streptosporangiaceae bacterium
TGCGGGCCATCACCAACAAGCCGGTACTACTGTCCGAGACGGCCGTCGGACCGGTAGCCGACCAGGCTGCCAAGATCGCCAACCTCTTCGATGGGATGCGTCAGTACGGGATGCTCGGGTTGGTGTGGTTCGACATCGCCCAGGACGACGGGCTCTACCACCAGGATTGGCGGCTCGAAAACAGCCCGGCGGCGGAGGCGGCGTTCCGGCTCAGCGCTTCCACCTTGACGCTGGCCAAGTTCTGACCTCAGGAAGGCTGATCACATCCCGCCGGTGTCCGGTCGGCCGCCGTGGCCGCGCCGTTTCTGGCATCGGCAGCTGCGGCGGGTACGGGGTCCTCATCACGGCCATCAGCCCATGCCGAGCGGAACGGAAGCAGCCGCAGGCCGGGCGACGTGGCCAGCACCCGCTCGGTCCCGGACTGAGCCATCAGGACGAAGACGAGGATCAGGCCGGCCACGATCCCGTCCATCCAGTAGTGGTTGGCGGTGACCACCACGGCCACCGTGGTCGCCACGGGGTACAGCACCACGAGCCAGCGCCACCGGGACCGGGCGGCGGATATCACCATGATTGCGATCAGGATCGCCCAGCCGACGTGCACCGACGGCATCGCGCCCAGCTGGTCCGGGTTGAACCCGGCGGTCTCCTGGTAGACCGACTGGTGGTAGAGCACGGCGGTGTCCACCATGCCGCTGCCCGGCAGCATCCGCGGTGGCGCGACCGGGATCAGCTGGATCAGCAGGCACACGCCGGTGAAGGCCGCCAGCGTTGTTCTCCGCCGGATATAGACATCGCGGTGCCAGATGAACAGCCAGATCAGGCACGCGATCAGGACCGGGAAGTGCAGGACGTCGTAGTAAAGGTTAAAAGCCTGCACGACCAGCGGATGGGGCAGGAACAGCCGCTGCAGGCTGGCTTCGCTCGGCAGGTGCAGTTCGCGCTCGAAGTGCCAGATCCAGTCTCCGCGGGCCAGCGCGCCGCCCGGCCCCATGACCGAGAAGGACCCGGCGAACTGCCAGAGCGTGAAGAGCCCGAACACGAGCGCGCTCTCCTGGATGAACGTGGCGATGCCGGCCAGCCGGGGCCATTGCACGAGCCGCAGCACCACGGTCGCGGCGGCCAGGCAGCAGGTAACGATCCCAGCCTGCTGCCAGGACAGTTCAAGATTTGGCACGCGCCGGCGGTCCTCCCGCGTGCGCCGGCCAAGCACAAGCCCGGATGCATGGTTCACCCCGCCGCCATTTCGTGTTCATGCGGATCAGCGTACGATCTCGTGCCGACGGCTTTCGGAGCAGCCTGGAGGGAAATCCCGCCAATGCGATGGACGGACCTGCCGCCCGATCCCGGGCCTGCCGACGGCCGAGCGTCCGCGTTACCTCGCGGCGAGTGGGAGGACCTGCGCCGTCGGCTGGAGCGGCTGCCGGAGGGCCATCCGTCACGCCCCGACGACGCGGCCGGGGCAGCGGCTGCCGAGGAACTGGCCGACGAGGACGGCCGCCCCCCGGACCGGCCCGAACCCGTCGACCCCGGGAACGGGCAGGACCCTGAACCGCAGCGCGGGGCACGCGGCCGGGGCGCTGCAGACGGCGGTCACCCGAGGCCGGGCGGGCTCGGTGACCTCGGCCGTGGCGGGCGCGAGCCATACCGGCCGTGGTTCACCGAGGGTCAGCCGCCAGAGCCGTGGTTCACCGAGGGCGAGCCGCCAGAGCCGTGGTTCGCTTCGGAGCCCGGCTAGGCCGGGCCGACCTGGCCGTTCTGACGCTGCCTGTCTTCCCCGGACTCTCGGCTGAACGTGGCCGGGTCTGGCTCCTGCCGTGGCAGTAGCACTTCGCCGATGACGTCGGCCCCGAGCCGGACGGTGTCGCCGTCGGCCAGGCGAACGGTGGTCCCCGGCAGCACCCGGTCGCCGTTAACAAACGTCCCGTTTGTGGAGTGCTCGTCGCGGATCGTGGCGTGGCCCGCGTCATCGACGGTGACCGTCGCGTGCCTCCTCGACACGTTGTCGAACTGGGCGAAGGCGGCTGCGACCAGCGATTCCGCCGGGTCGCGGCCCAGCAGGAGCGACGTCCCGGCCGGCACTTCCACGTTTCCCGTCGGGAAAGCGAGCCTGAGCACAGCGGTGGAGATAGAGCCCGTCGTCTCCTCCCGCCTCAGGTATTCCTGCATGACGGTTGCGGGCGCCGGCGGATCCTCATCCTGGCCCCTCTGCGGCAGGTTGGCGCCGCAGGTAAAGCAGATGAGGTCGTCCGGCTTGACGTGGGCCGCGCAGGCGGGACAGGTCAGGGCCACCATCGACGTCCTCCAGGACAGCTATCTGATCTCGGTAACACTCGGCACGCACGAGAGCGTAACGCGCGGGACGGACTCCGCGGGCCACGGGCCGGCAGAGAGCGGTCTGCCTGCGCCTCCCCGCCAGTAGCATCGCTGGCATCGGGGGCTATGGCGGGACACGGCGGCCAGCAATCTGCAAAGGGGCAGAGATGATCAGCTACCGGCTGAGTGATGAGCACGAGGAACTAAGGCTGACCGTGGCCGAGTTCGCGCGTGACGTGGTGGCGCCGGTGATCGGCAGCTTCTACGAGCGACGTGAGTTTCCTTATGAGATCGTCGCGCGGATGGGCAAGCTCGGCCTGTTCGGCCTGCCGTTCCCCGAGGAGTACGGCGGGATGGGCGGCGACTTCTTCGCCCTGTGCCTCGCGCTGTACGAGCTGGGCAGGGTCGACTCCTCGGTCGCCATCACCCTCGAGGCGGCGGTGGCGCTCGGCGCCATGCCGATCTACCGGTTCGGCAGCCAGGAGCAGCGCGATCGCTGGCTTCCCGACCTCTGCCGCGGGGAGCGGCTGGCCGCCTTCGGCCTGACCGAGCCTGGCGGCGGGTCGGACATCCCCGGTGGCATGCGCACCACCGCACGGCTGGTGAAGGGGGATAGCGAAGCGGGAACGGGGAGGCGGGTGGGGGGCGGGGAATGGGTGATCGACGGGTCGAAGGCGTTCATCACCAACGCGGGCACATCGATCACCTCGCTGGTCACCGCGCTCGCGATCACCGGCGGCTCGGCCGGGCGCCGGGAGATCTCCGCGATCATCGTCCCGTCCGGTACCCCGGGGTTCACGGTCGCGCCGGAGTATTCGAAGGTCGGCTGGTGCGCCTCGGACACCAGGGAACTCTCGTTCACGTCGTGCCGGGTCCCTGAGGCCAACCTGCTCGGCGAGCGGGGCCGCGGCTACGCCCAGTTCCTGCAGACGCTGGACGAGGGGCGGGTCGCGATCGCCGCGCTCTCGGCCGGGCTGGCGCAGGGCTGCGTGGACGAGTGCCTGCGGTACGTCGGCGAGCGCTCGGCCTTCGGCCACCGGCTTGGGCATTACCAGGACATCCAGTTCAAGATCGCCGACATGGACGTCCGCGCCCATGGAGCGAGGATCGCCTGGTACGACGCGGCCGCCAGGCTGCAGGCGGGCGAGCCGTTTAAGAAGCAGGCCGCGATCGCGAAGCTCACCGCGTCGAATGCGGCCATGGACAACGCGCGCGACGCGACGCAGATATTCGGCGGGTACGGGTTCATGAACGAGTTCCCCGTGGCGAGGTTCTACCGGGACGCCAAGGTCCTGGAGATCGGCGAGGGTACCTCTGAGGTTCAGCGGATGATCATCGCCCGCGAGCTCGGGCTCGGCAAGACCGGATCCGACAGCGGGGCCGATGACGCGTGACATTGGTCGCTGTGTTCGGCATGCTTATGGCAGGTTGCTGCGGTGGCAGGAGGGAGCAGCCGTGAGCCCGCACGTGCATCCGCCAGAGGTGGGCAGTGGCGGGTAACGGCGTTCCGCCCGGCGAGGGCGTGCCTCCTGGGTGGGGCATGCCGCCGGTGCCTGGCGGGCCCATGGGGCGAGGCGCCAGGTCGCTGGTCCGGCCGTATGCGGTGACCGGGGGGCGGACCAGGCCTCGGACCAAGCTGGAGATCGAGGCGATGGTCGCGGCGGCTCACTATGAGGCGCGGGATTTGTCGGTGCTCAGCCCGGAGTGTCAGGCGATTTTGGGTTTTTGCCGGGATTGGCGGTCGTTGGCGGAGATTTCGGCGGTGCTGCGGATGCCGCTGGGGGTGGCCCGGATTCTGATCACTGATATGGCGGCGGAGGGGCTGGTACGCATTCAGCAGACGGACCACGCGGACGGACGGCCGGACGTTCAATTGCTGGAGCGGGTGCTCAGCGGGCTTCGCAGACTCTGATAATCAGGGCCCCGGGTTCGTCATCACGGTCACGTTGAAATAGCGCTTGAGTTCCCCGAACTGGAGCATCAGGTTGGCGACCTCCTGCAGATCGGCGGGGACCAAGCTGGTGGGGAAGTCGCCGGTGGCGATCACGTCGGCGACTTGCGGGCTGATGTGCAGGCTGACGGCGAGCGCGTGCTGCAGAGCGGTCAGGTTGGTATCCGCGACCAGGCTGGCGGCCGAGATTGCGGCGGCGAACGCCGTCGCGGTGTGCGGGTACCGGCGCATCCATGAAGCGGTGACCGTGTACCCGGCTATCGGCAGGCCCTTAGCCTCGCCCTGGTCGGTATCGGCCACCACCCTGGCGCCGTACTTTTGCTCAATCTCGGTGCAGTACGGCTCGGTGCAGTACGCGGCCTCTATCTGGTGCGCGGCGAGCGCGGCACCCATGGCCGGGAACGGCAGTGCCTTAAGGTGCACCCGGTCGGGCTTGACGCCGAAGGTCGAGAGCAGCGAGTAGACCAGCAGTGGACCGTCCCCGGCCAGGGCGTTGACACTGATCGTGCTGCCGCTGAGTTCGGCCGTGTCGGCGATGCCCGATGATGGCATGGTCAGGATCTCGTTGACACCTGGGCCGAGTGAGAGCCCGCTCGCCAGCACGTGGAACGGGCCGAGGCCAGCGGCTTGCGCGGCGATGAAGCCGGGGAACTGGCCCGAGGCGACGTCAATGGTGCCGTGAAGCATGTCCGGGATGATGGCGCTGGTGCTGGGGATGGTCTTTATCGTGACATGCAGGCCGTCTGCGGCGAAGATGCCGCGTTCCTGGGCGATGTACAGGGCGGCGGCGCTCTCCGCCGGCACCGCACCGACGACTATGTCCGGCTTCTCGAGTTTGCTGGCGACCACGGTTCCCGGCGGACTGCCGCAGGCAGCCACGAGGACAACAGGCAGAACGCCCAGGACGGCCCTTGCGACAACCCGGCCAGTGCCAGCTAACACGGTTGTAAAGGATGGCATGGTCTCGGCGTATGAGCCGGCATATCACTAAAGATTCGCTAAAAAGCGGCACGATTGCCCGCCTGAGCAGCCATCACTTGTCAGCTGGGTGGTAATGTACCACTACAGCCTCATAATATCTCTTGTCCATCATAGAATCCGATTGCCTGTATATATAGTTAATTCTTTAATGGCTGAGGATTAGCTGAGAAAAAGCGAGAGATCGGCCCAAGGCCCGGGCGCCGCAGCGAGTGAGGTCGCGCATGGCACCTTCCGGCAGGCGCGGCCATCAAGCTGCGGCAGGCCGCCCGGCCGGGGAGACTGGGGGAGGAGGCTGGGGGAACTGGGGCGTGTGGACTGTGGCGGAAGTCATGCCCTGCCGGACGGCAGCTTACGGTTGCGACCAGGCAAAATATTACATAACAGTACGGAGCCGTAGATCAGATGATCTGTCGGTGGGAGTGCTGTGCTATATGTCGGCGTCTTTATTATGATGCTTTGTCCCCGCTCGGTCTGGGCGCCTGCACGATGTTGCGGCTGCGGGCACCCGACCAGGGCGAGCGGCGTCGCCCCGGTTTGGTCCCAGGCACGCGACATGTCTGCTGTAATGGTCAGGCGGGACCACGGGGCGGTAGCTCAGCCGGTCAGAGCAGCGGACTCATAATCCGCCGGTCGTGGGTTCGAGCCCCACCCGCCCCACGAGGCCCGTCTGTGTTATCGCAGGTAGGAGGGCAGCCCGGCAGGGTTGCGGGCCTAACCGATATAGCTGAATACCCAACGAATCAGTGGCCGGTAATGATTACATGTCCTTACCCGTTTTGTGCGGCTAGGGTGGCCCTTAGCTCTCCTGTGCTGTAGCTTCCGCCACTGGGAAGGGGGACGGATGCTGTCCGGCTCCTTGTCTGGCATGCCAGCACGTGTCCCGAAGTTTTCCAAGCGCCGCGAGGTGAAGGCGTAGTGCGCACACGACCGACGACGGACCGGTCCGGCGCTGGGTCGGCACCGGCCGGCCTGGCTTCCGAACCGGCTGACGCTGTCGGGGCGCAGGGCAGCCCGAAGGAGGACGGGCAGCGAAGTGCTGCCGGCCGGGGATCCCGCTTCGCGCTCCGCAACTGGCGGGTGAGCTGGCGGCTCATAGCACTGATCGCGATCCCGACCGTCACGGCCATGGCCTTCGGCCTGGTGCGCATCGACGAAGCCATGAAGAGTGCCGCCGCCGACCAGCGGGTGGAGCAGCTGGCAAACCTGGGCGGCGCCGTTACCCACCTCGCGTACGCGATGGAGGACGAGCGCGACGCCCTTGCCGGTTACGTGGCGGGCGGCAGGAACCCATCCCCCCGGACCGCGACCGCCGCCCCGACGGCGAATCTGAGCGCGGACTATGCGGCGACCAACGCGGCGGCCGCTCAGGTCGCGAGCCTCGGCAGCGGGATCACCGGCAACTCGGCCTTCCCGGCACAGGTACAGAGTGACCTGTCGGCCGTGCTGGACCGGATCGCTGACCTGCCGCGCTACCGTTCCGCCGCAACCCAGAGCGAGGCTCCCTGGACGAGCGTCATCACCGACTACTCCACACCGCTCGCCGACCTCTTCGCGCTCAACGACCAGATCGCGCAAGGCAGCAGCGATCCCACGCTGGCCAACACCGTCCGCGCCCTCGGCGCCCTGTCACGAGCCGAGGACGAGGCGTCGCAGCAGCGCGGAATCCTGAACGCGGCGCTGCTGCAGGGGCAGTTCGAGCCCGGATCCGCCGGAACCCTGACCAATGCGCTGGCCGCCCAGAATGCGGAGTTCGCCGAGTTCCAGAGCGCGGCGTCCATCGGTGAGCAGCAGACCTACAGCAACACGGTGGCCGGGCCGGCCGTTGACACCGCCCAGCAAATGGAGACCGAAGCCATCGACAGCGGCGGCAGCGGCGGCACCCTCCTGGTCAGCGTGCCTTCCGGCTCACTGAGGTCGGGCAGCGTGGCCGGCACCTGGAACAGCGACATGACCACCACCCTGACGGACATGCGCAAGGTAGAGCAGGGCCTGGTCAACTCGGTCCTCGCGCAGAGCCGCGCCCAGCACAGCGCGCTTACCCGAACCGCCGTGGAGACCGGTATCGAGGTGCTGGCTGTGCTGATTGTGGTCCTCATGATCACGATCGTCGTGGCCCGGTCCATGGTCCGGCCGCTGCGCAAGCTCCGGACCGGCGCCCTCGAGGTGGCCGGGCTGCGGCTCCCCGACACGGTCCGCCGCATGAGCGAGACCGACGGCGAGGGCGTCTCGCTCGAGGTGGAGCCGATCGACGTGAACTCCTCGGACGAGATCGGTGAGGTGGCGCGGGCCTTCGACCAGGTACACCGGGAGGCGCTGCGGCTGGCGGCGAACGAGGCCGCGCTGCGCGGGAACGTCAACGCGATGTTCGTGAACCTCTCCCGGCGCAGCCAGTCGCTCGTGGAACGGCAGATCCGCCTGATCGACGATCTCGAGCAGGGCGAGCAGGACCCGGAGCGCCTGTCGAGCCTGTTCCAGATGGACCACCTGGCCACCCGCATGCGCCGCAACTCGGAGAACCTCCTGGTCCTCGCCGGTCATGACGAGTCCAGGCGGTGGAACCAGCCGGTGGCTCTGGTTGACGTGCTCCGCGCCGCCCTGTCCGAGATCGAGCAGTACGAGCGCGTCACGCTGAACGTGCAGCCGGGCATCGCGGTACGCGGGCAGGCGGTCAGCGACGTGGTGCACCTGACCGCCGAGCTGGTGGAGAACGCCACCTCGTTCTCGGCCGCCGACACGCCGGTCACGATCGCCGGCCACCTGCTCAGCAGCGGGGGCGTGCTGCTGGAGATCACCGACCAGGGTGTCGGCATGGGGGCCGAAGAGATGGCCCATGCGAACTGGCGGCTGGATAACCCGCCGGTGGTGGATGTGGCGGTCTCGCGGCGGATGGGCCTGTTCGTGGTCGCCCGGCTGGCGGCCAGGCACGGCATCAGGGTCCGGCTGCGTCCGGCAGCGTCTGGCGGCCTCATCGCCCTGGTCTGGCTGCCCGACGAGACGATCATGCACGAGACCCCGGACGGGAGCCCCGGCGCGCGCCGGGACTCGATGGCGGAACCCGCGCTCGGGCCGGTCGCCGACGGCGCGTTCGCCGGAGTCGGCGCCGGGACCAACGGCGGCTCGACCAGTATCTGGGGGGATGAGGGACGTACCGCCGCCGAGCAGGAGCTCAACGCGGCGAGGACGCCCAGGTTCGCGCCCCTGCGGGCGGACGCGGAGGACTCGGGCCGGCTGGGCCCGAAGCGGATTCCCGGCGCCGGGCCCAGGCCAGGTGCCGGCTGGGCGACGACCGGGCCGCTGCCCGTGTTCCGCACCGTGCCAAGGCCGGCCACCGGCATCGGGCCCGACCCGGGGCTGACCGGGCCGCTGCCCGCGGTGACCGGGCCGCAGTCCCTGGCGACCGGGCCCCAGCCCGTGCAGCCCGGCCCGCAGCCCACCGAGACCGGGCCGGAGCCGGTGGTGCGGCCGGACGCAGAGTCCGAGGCGCCTCAGGCTGAGACCGCGAGTTCGGGCGCGGCTACGGCTTCGCCCGCCGCCTTCGACTTTGGCGGAGGGTCGCAGCCCGACGACGCCAACGGGTCTGATTCGCTGCTTACCACCCCGTATCCCGTTCTTGGCGCACCCGCCCAGAGTTGGGATACCGGCTCGTCCCGCAGCGGAGTGATCGTTCCGCCCGCTGACGGGAACGGCGAGGAGCACCGGCTACCGATATTCGAGGCGGTGGAATCGGACTGGTTCCGCAGGGGCCGGCCCGCGGTCAGCCGGCCGACCCTTGAGCCGGAGCCGAGTAACGGCTGGGCGACCTCACCGGCCGACGAGGGCTGGCGTGCCGCCGAGGCCGTCAGTGCCCCGTCGTCGGGCGGCGTGACGTCCGCCGGGCTCCCGAAGCGGGTGCCACAGGCAAATCTCGTCCCCGGGGCCGCAGGTGCGGTTGCCGGGTCGTCGGCGATGGCGCCGGCCAGGTCAGCGGCTGCGACGCGGGATCGTTTCGCTAGTTTCCAGCGGGGCGTCAGGGAGGGCCGTGCCGCTGCGGGCCAAGCCGGGTCTGATGACGGAAAGGATGAGGGTTCGGCATGAGGTGGCATGGGCTCGTCGTTGCGGTCATGCTTGGGGCTGGTGGCTAGTGGCGGTCTTGGTTAGTAGGAAGGAGCGTTCGTGAGTCCGCTTGTGCGTCCGGCTCAGGACCTGAACTGGCTGATCACGAACTTCGTGGAGCGGGTGGCTTCGGTCGCTCACGCGATCGTGGTGTCGTCGGACGGGTTGCCGATGGCATATTCGCAGGGCTTCCCGGCAGATCGGGTTGATCAGCTCGCAGCAGTCACTTCGGGGCTTACAAGCCTGACCCAGGGAGCGTCCCGGGTCTTTGAGGGTGGCGCGGTCACTCAGACGGTCGTCGAGATGCAGCGAGGGTTGCTGATCGTGATGGCGATCAGCGATGGGTCCAGCCTCGCCGTGCTGGCGGCCGCGGACTGCGACATGGGGCTCGTGGCCTACGAGATGGCGCTGCTGGTGGAGCGAGTAGGCAGTGCGCTGACACCGGAGGTGCGCGGTGCTCAGCCGCCTGGGTGGCGTGAGGATGGCAGACTGTGACAGGAGATGCCGGTGTCGGTCCCGGGCCGGGATGACCGGGCGCCTGCTGGCGGCAGATACCGTCCACGGCCGGGAAACGGAAATGGTGCGCCGAACTCGGCTGACGCACCATCCCGGTCAGTGTTCGGACCTGCGGTAGTCGGCTTTGGCGCTGGTGTCCCCGGCGGGACTGGCCCCGCCGGAGCGGGGCAGCGCGATCCGCGCCTGGGGCGGGCGGGGGATGGCGCTGGGAGCTCGCTGGTCCGGCCGTACGCGGTGACGGGGGGGCGGACCAGGCCTCGAACGCAGCTGGAGATCGAGGCGATGGTCGCGGCGGCTCACTATGAGGCGCGGGATTTGTCGGTGCTGAGCCCGGAGTGTCAGGCGATTTTGGGGTTTTGCCGGGATTGGCGGTCGGTGGCGGAGATTTCGGCGGTGCTGCGGATGCCGCTGGGGGTGGCCCGGATTTTGATCGCTGATATGGCTGTGGAAGGGCTGGTGCGGATCCACCAGCTTGATCACGCGCAAGGTCGCCCGGACCTTAACTTGCTAGAGAGGGTGCTCAGTGGACTTCGCAAGCTCTAACGCGGTCTCCGGCGTGGCGGCAGATGCCGCCATGACGTCGGTGAAGATCGTCGTGGCTGGTGGGTTCGGCGTTGGAAAGACCACCTTTGTCGGGTCGGTATCGGAGATAACGCCGCTGACGACCGAAGCAGTGATGACCTCGGCGAGTGAAAGCCTGGACGACCTGTCACACACCCCGGACAAGACCACGACCACGGTGGCGATGGACTTCGGGCGGGTGACGCTCGACGCCGGGCTGATCTTGTACCTGTTCGGTACGCCGGGACAGCACCGGTTCTGGTTCATGTGGGACGACCTGATCCACGGCGCCATCGGGGCGGTGGTGCTGGTGGATACCCGCAGGCTTGCTGATTCGTTCCCCGCTGTCGACTACTTCGAATCGGCCGGGCTGCCGTTCATCGTGGCGGTGAACGGGTTCCACGGCGATTTCCCGCATGAGATCGGCGACGTGCAGGAGGCGCTGTCGGTCAGCCCGCATGTCCCGGTCATCCAGTGTGACGCGCGGGATCGCCGGTCGACCAAGTCGACGCTGATCTCGCTGGTCGAGCACGCCATGGCGATGCAGCTCAGCCCGCGTTAGCTCACTTGATCAGCAGGCTCTGCACCGAGATCGACGTGATGATCATGCCGGAGTCGTACATGAGGTCGGCGATCCGCTGCACCTGACCGACGTTCAGGAACGCCGGGTACTGCCCGATGTTGACCAGGTCGGCATAGAGCGTGCTCATGCCCTCGCCGCGGAGCACGGACTCGACGTTGCTGCGCTGCCCCGAATCGGACTGGGCCGTGGTCAGCGCGGCCCGGAAAGCCTGCAGCGCGGCGGTGTGCTGACTGGCAAAGGACGCGGTGCTGAAATAGCCGGACAGGGGCAGGTTGGCGGTCACACCGCTGCAGGCGTCGAGCACTTCCTGCGCGCCCAGCTGGGTCTCCGCCTCGATGATCAAGGGGTCGGTAGCCACGATGGCGGCCACCCGGTGGTCCTTCAGCGCGGTGATCATCTGGTCCTGCGGCATCTCGTCCCAGGTGATGTCGGCCGGGTTCACCCCGTCGGTCTGCAGGACCGTCTCGGCGGCCAGCGTGTCGATGTTGTAAGGGAAGGTGGTTGAGTACAGGGCGACCTGGGCCTCCGGCGTCGCCACGCGCTTGCCGATCAGACCCTGCGGCGAGTTGATGCCCGACGAAGGCAGGGCGAGCACCTGCATGGTGCCGGATGACGCGTCGTAGCCGTCCGTGATCATCTTCAGCTGCGCGCCCTTGGCAATCGCATAGAAGAAGGCCGTGTAGTCCCCGTCCGCGACGTCAGCCTTGCCCGCCGTCAGCGCGCTGTAGACGGCGTCGAGGGACGAGTAGTCCTTGATGGTGACCGCGATGCCCTGCTGCTTGAACAGCCCGTCCTGGGCGGCCACCTCCAGCGGCGCGGTCTCGATGCCGGGCACCACGGCCACCGTGAGCGTCTGGCCCGATGGCAGGGCGGAGCCCGACGTGCCGGGCACGTGGCAGGCCGTGGCGGCGAGCGCCAGGGCGAACGCGGCCAGGGGGATGCTCGACAGGCGCAGGACGCGGCCGATGGTCACGGAGCGCGCTCGAACCGACGCAAGCTGCACGTGACGTCCTCTGTTCCTCGTGTGCAGGTTGTTGCAGGAGTACAAATCATTCGCTGCTGGAGCATAAGCCATTCTTAGGTCACAGCGTGAGCGACCGCGATACTCTTCTCATGGTTAGCCTAGACGTGCCGAAAGCCATTATGGAGATTTTTCCAAGTTCTCGCTGCTAAGAGGGGTACTCGCTATGTCGGTTCCGGAGGCCCCGGCCCCGGTGACGTCCTGCCGCTCCTGCTATGAAGAGTCGTGAGGCCCTGCGCCGGGGGCGCAGAAGCGCAGACTGGTTAACGTTCAGGGCGGTCCGTCGGTCCGCCGATTCGAGTCAGAGCCCAGGGCAGGGCGGAGGGGTTGGGGGCCCGGGCGCTGACCTGGAGGCTTCGGGTGGCCACCGGCGGCCCGGCGGCCGCGGGCCGGGGGACCAGCCGGCCGGCGGTGGGTCGCGCCGGTCGATCTGGGATCGGCGCCTTTCGCTGAAGGACTGGCGGGTACGGTCGCGGCTGCTGCTGCTGATCGCGGTGCCGGTGCTCGTGGCCGTGGCGTTCGGCGGCCTCGCCATCGTCTCGTCGCTGCGTACCGCGCAGAGCTACCAGCAGGTGCAGCGGCTGGCCGTGCTGGCCGGCGACGCCACCAACCTGGCCCAGGCCCTGCAAAACGAGCGCGAGGACACCGTCACGTTCATCGCGATGGGCAACGCCGGCGGCCGCGCGAACGTGCTGGCGGGGAACAAGGGTGACGCGGCCGGCGAGCTGACCCTGCTGCAGTCGGACTACGCGGTGACCGGCCGGGCGGCGGCCCAGGTCACCAGCCTGGCGAGCACCATCGGCGGCTCCTATCCCGCGCTGGCGCAAACGCAGGCCCAGGCCGCGATCGCCGCGATCGCCGATCTTCCGTCGCTGCGGCAGGCCGCGACCACCACAAAGCTCCCCGTGCTGACGGTGATCAACGACTACGGCTCCATCATCACGCAGCTCCTGGCCCTGGAAGACGAGGTCTCAGCGGGCAGCAAGAACGCGGCTCTCGCTGACGACGTGCTGGTGACCAACCTGATCTCCAGCATGAAAGAGGAAGCGGCCGAGCAGCAGGCGATCGTGACCTCGGCGCTGCGCCCGGACCAGCAGCTTGCCGGGGAGCTGCTGGGAAACGTTCAGGTCAGCAACGAGTCGCTGTCGGTGCTCAACCAGGAGGCCGCGGAGCAGGCCGCGAACCTGTCCGCCTTCGACCTCACCGCGACGACCGCTCAGCGGCAGCTCTACAACAGCGAGCTGTCCTCGGCGCTTGCCGCCACCGCTCAGCAGGAGTTGCTGCAGGCGTCCTCGCTGCTGGCGGCCGGGATCACGTCAGCTAGCGACCCCACGTTCGTGGTCGCGGCCGGCAACGCTACCTACATCACCAGCGCGCTCGGATCGGTCGAGCAGCAGCTGATGTCGTCGATCATCGCGCAGAGCGGGTCGCTGCGTGACAGCGCGGCGGATACCGCACTGATCGAGGGCGGCGGGGTACTCCTGCTGCTGGTGCTGGCGCTGGTGCTGATCGCGCTCGTCGGCCAGTCCATGATCGGGCCGCTGCGCAGGTTGCGGACCGGAGCGCTGGAAATCGCCGGGGTGCGGCTGCCGGAGACGGTCCGGCTGATGGCCGAGACCGACGGCGAGGGTGTCTCGCTCGACGTGGAGCCGATCGATGTCGACTCCGCCGACGAGATCGGTGAGGTGGCGCGGGCCTTCGACCAGGTACACAAGGAAGCCCTGCGGCTGGCGGCGAACGAGGCCGCGCTGCGCGGGAACGTCAACGCGATGTTCGTGAACCTCTCCCGGCGCAGCCAGTCGCTCGTGGAACGGCAGATCCGCCTGATCGACAGCCTCGAGCAGGGCGAGCAGGATTCCAAGCGGCTGGCGAGCCTGTTCCAGATGGACCACCTGGCCACCCGCATGCGCCGCAACTCGGAGAACCTGCTGGTCCTCGCCGGCCAGGATCTCTCCAGGCGGTGGAACCGGCCGGTCGCGCTCGTGGACGTGCTCCGCGCTGCCCTGTCCGAGATCGAGCGCTATGAGCGTGTCACGCTGAACGTGCAGCCGGGCATCGCGGTGCGCGCACAGGCGGTCAGCGACGTGGTGCACCTGACCGCTGAGCTGGTGGAGAACGCGACCTCGTTCTCGGCCGCCGATTCACCCGTCACGATCGCCGGTCACCTGCTGGGCAGCGGGGGAGTGCTGCTGGAGATCGCTGACCAGGGTGTGGGCATGGAGGCGGACGAGATGGCCCATGCCAACTGGCGGCTGGATAACCCGCCGGTGGTGGATGTGGCGGTCTCGCGGCGGATGGGCCTGTTCGTGGTCGCCCGGCTGGCGGCCAGGCACGGCATCAGGGTCCGGCTGCGTCCCGCGGACAGCGGCGGCCTGGTCGCGCTGGTCTGGCTGCCCGATGAGGCGATCACCCGGGAGGGCGTGAACAGTCCCGGAATGCCAAGGCGCAGGCCGATCGAGCCCGACAACTCAGGGCCGTGGCCCGTCATGGACGGCGCGGGGGCAGGGATCGCGGATGGCGGCCGAGGCACGGTGGAACACCAGATCAACATCGCCCGAACGCCGAGATTCGCGCCGCTGCGTGCGGACGGGGACCTGGCCAACTCGGGGCCGCTGCCACTGACCGGGCCGATTTCACAGCCGGGGGCGACATGGGCGAGCACGAACGGACCCCTGCCCGCGTTCGGGGACACGTTCGGGGACACTGGTTCGCCCGCTGTCGAATCCGAGACGGATGTCGCCACGCCTCCGGACGGGACGCTGGGCTTCGGCAGCGTCGACGCCTCGGCGCCGCTCAGCCCGCCCACCGGGACCCCGATCAGCTCTCCGGATTTCAGCGGCCCGTTCAGCTCTCCGGGCTTGACCGACCCCGTCAGTTCCCCGGGTTCAGGCTCGTTCAGCTCTCCGGGTTCAGGTTCGTTCAGCTCTCCGGGTGCGGCCGATCCGCTCAGCGCTCCGCTCGGCTCGCCGAGTATTCCGCCGCGCTCACCGAGCGGCGTTATCGTGCCACCGTCGGCCGACGCGGAGGAGCAGAACCGGCTGCCCATCTTCGAGGCCGTCGAGTCTGACTGGTTCCGCCGTGTGCGCAGGATCGTGAGTACGCCGGGACAGGCGCAGGAGATCGGCAGCAGCTGGGAGTCACCGGCGGACGAGGGCTGGCAGGCCGCGGAGGTGGTCCACTCGCCGTCCTCAGCGGGGATGACGTCGGCAGGACTTCCGAAGCGGGTGCCAAAGGCCAACCTGGTGCCCGGAACGGCCGCCGCTCCGGCCGTCGGCCAGGCCGCCCGGGCCGCCGCCTCGGCCCGGTCAGCGGCGGCGACGCGCGATCGTTTCGCCAGCTACCAACGCGGTGTGCTCAGGGGCCGGGCCGCCGCCACGGGTACGGGGTCTGACGGTGGAGAGAACGAGACGTCGGATGGAGCGTGACCCTGGTAACGGTCGTGGTAGCAGAAGTCGGAAGGGAGCGGCAGTGAGTCTGCTGATGCGTCCGGGAGATGCTGGTGCCGGTCCCGGGCCGGGATGACTGGCCTCCCGCGGGTTATGGCGTTCCGGACGGGACGGACCTAAACGACGCAGAAGATTTCCTGGTGCGGCCGTACGCGGTCACGGGGGGAAGGACCGAGCCGAGGTATCAGCTGGAGATCGAGGCGATGGTCGCCGTTGCCCATTATCAGGACCGGGATCTCTCGGTGCTGAGCCCGGAATGCCAGGCCATTCTCGGCCTCGGCGGGGGCTGGCGGTCGGTCGCGGAAATCTCCGCCGTGCTGCGGATACCGCTGGGCGTTGCGCGGATCCTGATCGCGGACATGGCGGTCGAGGGGCTGGTGCGGGTTCACCAGCTGGATCACGCGCAGGGCGGGCCGGATCTCAACCTGCTTGAAAGGGTACTCAGTGGACTTCGCAAGCTCTAAGGCCGCCGCGGCAGCGACGGCCTCCGATGCCGCGATGACGTCGGTGAAGATCGTTGTCGCCGGCGGGTTCGGCGCCGGCAAGACGACGTTCGTCGGGTCGGTGTCGGAGATCACGCCGCTCACGACCGAAGCGGTGATGACCTCGGTGAGCGAGAGCGTGGATGACCTGTCGCAGACCCCGGACAAGACCACGACCACGGTGGCGATGGACTTCGGGCGGGTCACGCTCGACGCCGGGCTGATCTTGTACCTGTTCGGTACACCGGGCCAGCAACGGTTCTGGTTCATGTGGGATGACCTGATTCACGGCGCGATCGGGGCGGTGGTGCTGGTCGACACGCGGCGGCTGGCGGACTCGTTCCCTGCGATCGACTATTTCGAGGCGGCCGGGCTGCCGTTCATCGTGGCCGTCAACGGGTTCGACGGCAGCTTCCCTCATGATGTGGCCGACGTCAGGGAGGCGCTGTCGGTCGGCTCGCACGTACGGGTGGTCAAGTGCGACGCGCGCGATCGGGCCTCGACCAAGGCCACCCTGATCTCGCTGGTCGAGCACGCGATGGCGGTGCAGCTCAGCGAGGCTCCGGCGCACGAGCCGGTGAAGTAACCTCACGGATGACGTATCCGCGAGCGCGGAGGATTGCCGTTGGTCGTCCGGTCCGAGTTTCCCTGTCGCGTACGGGTCATCCGGCACGAATGGATCCCGATGCCAGACGGCTGCCGGCTGGCCGCAAGGATCTGGCTTCCCGAGGAAGCCACCCGCACCCCGGTGCCGGCGATCCTTGAGTATGTTCCGTACCGCAAGAACGACGGCCTGGCGCTGCGGGACGCTCCGATCCACCACTACTTCGCCGGGTACGGCTACGCGTCGGTCCGGGTGGACATCCGGGGCAGCGGTGATTCGGACGGCATCCTCGCCGATGAGTACCTGCCGCTGGAGCAGGAGGACGGGGTGGCGGTCATCCGCTGGCTCGCCTCGCGTCCGTGGTGCAGCGGCGCGGTGGGCATCATCGGCAAGTCCTGGGGCGGGTTCAACGGGCTGCAGATCGCGGCGCACCACCCGCCCGAGCTCAAAGCGGTGATCAGCGTCGCGTCGACCGACGACCGCTACGCCGACGATGTGCACTACATGGGGGGCTGCGTGCTGGCCTGGGCCATGCTGCCGTGGGCGTCGACGATGCTCGCTTACAACGGGCTGCCGCCGGACCCCGCGGTGGTCGGCGCCGACTGGCGGACGACCTGGCGGCAGCGGCTGGAGCAGACCCCGCCGTACATCAACGCCTGGCTGGCCCACCAGCGCCGGGACGAGTTCTGGCGCCAGGGCTCGGTGTGCGAGGACTACCCGGCGATCCGCTGCCCGGTGTACATGGTCGGCGGCTGGACCGACTCCTACCGGAACGCGATCCTGCGGTTTCTCGAGGGCTACCCCGGGCCGTGCAAGGGGCTGATCGGCCCCTGGGGCCACGACTACCCCGAGGACGGCGCACCGGGGCCGGCGATCGGCTTCCTGCAGGAGGCCGTGCGCTGGTGGGATCACTGGCTGAAGGGCGTGGACAACGGGGTGATGGACGAGCCCAAGCTGCGGGCGTGGATGCCGGAGGCGCACCGGCCGGCGTCGGGATACCTGACGCACCCGGGCCGCTGGCTGGCCGCCGATGGCTGGCCGCCCCCGGACGTCCAGATGCGCCGGTTCCAGATCGGAGCCGGAACGCTGAGCGCCGGGGAATCCCGGGCCGCGGACGGTGATGTGGAACTGCGGATCCTCGGCGCCGAGGCCGCCGCCGGGGACCTGGGACAGTGGGGCGGGCACGGCGATGCCCTCGAATTCCCTCCCGACCAGCGTCCCGAGGACGGGGTGTCGCTGACCTTCGACACCGGGCCGCTCGCCGAGCCCATCGAGATTCTCGGCGTTCCGGTCGCCCGGCTCGAGCTGGCCGCTGACCAGCCGCTGGCGCTCGTCGCCGTGCGGCTCTGCGACGTCTGGCCGGACGGCGCATCGACCCTGATCACCCGCGGGCTCAAGAACCTGGCACACCGCACCAGCGATTCCCGCCCGGAGCCGCTCGTCCCTGGTGAGCGCTATCTGGTCGACGTCGCGCTCAACGCGATCGGCTACCAGGTCCCGGCCGGGCACCGGCTCAGGCTGGCGGTCTCGCCGACGTACTGGCCGTGGGCCTGGCCCGCGCCGGAACGCGTGACGCTGAGCCTGTTCACCGGCGGCGGGCCGGCGGTCGGCCTCCCGGTGTGGACGGGGTCCGTCGAGCACGTGCCGCCCCCGCATTTCGCGGTGCCGGAACGGGCCGCCACGCCGCAGCACCGGCCGCTGGGCGGCGAGTCCGCGCGCGAGGTCCGGCGCGACGTGGCGTCCGGCACGGTCGAGGTGACCAATACGGTGGACGACGGCCACAAGCTGCTGGACGACGGGCTGGAGTACCGCGAGCACGAGCGGGATGTGTACCGCATCGTCGACGGCGCGCCGCTGTCGGCCCGGGTTGAGTGCGAGCGCGCGTTCTCGGTGCGGCGCGGGGACTGGCGGGTCGCGGTGCGGACCGTCAGCACGATGTCGGCTACCTCCGGCAGTTTCCTGGTGACAAACGTGCTGGACGCATACGAGGGCGATGACCGGGTCTTCACCAAGACGTGGAATGCTGAGGTGCCGCGAGACTGTGTGTAAGGGCAGCCGCCAGCCAGCACCGGCATCGTCAGGGAGGCCATGAAGTGAGCAGCGTGCTCGAGATCGACGGCCTGCGGACGTTCATCAAGCGGCGCACCGGCGTGGTCCGCGCGGTGGACGGCGTGAGCTTCGCCATCGAGCCGGGCGAGACGGTCGGGCTGGTGGGCGAGTCCGGCTGCGGCAAGACGATGACCGGCCTTTCGATCATGGGCCTGCTTCCCGGCCGCGGCTTCATCGCCGATGGCGCGATCAGGTTCGGCGGCGCGGACCTGGCTTCGCTGAACGAGTCCGCGATGCGCAAGGTGCGCGGCAACGAGATCGGCATCGTGTTCCAGGACCCGATGACGTCGCTGAACCCGACGATGACGATCGGCCATCAGATCGCGGAGGTGGTCAGGGAGCACCGCAGCGTTTCCAGGGAGGAGGCGCTGGAACGGGCCGAGGAGGTGCTCGCCCTGGTCGGGATGCCCCGGCCGCGCGAGCGCCTGGCGTACTACCCGCATCAGCTCTCGGGCGGGCTGCGGCAGCGGGTGATGATCGGGATCGCGCTGGCCTGCGAGCCGAAGCTGCTCATCGCCGACGAGCCGACCACCGCGCTCGACGTCACGATCCAGGATCAGATCCTGGCGCTGCTCGACGAGCTCAAAGACCGCCTGGGAATGGCCGTCCTGCTGATCACCCATGACATGGGCGTGATCGCCGGCCGAGCCGACCGGGTGATGGTCATGTACGCCGGGAAGATCGTCGAGAAGGCCAGCACCGGCCGTCTGTTCGGCCGCACCCGGCATCCCTACACCGCGGCGCTGCTGGCCTCGATTCCCCGGCTGGATCAGCCGGTAACGCACCGGCTTTACGCGATCCCGGGCCTGCCGCCCGACCTGGCGAACCCGCCGGCCGGATGCCGGTTCGCGCCGCGGTGCCGCTTCGCCACCGAGGAATGCGCCGCCAGCGAGCCGGTTCTTGGCGGCCCGGACGCTGACCATCCGTACGCCTGCTTCCACCCAATCGGCCCGGACTCGGCGGCGGCGCCGGCCGAGGTCGCCGACCGCCATGGCGGGCCCGACGGCTCCGGTGCAGCGAGCGACCTGCTCGTCCTTGACCACGCGGTGAAGGAGTTCCCGGTCACCAAGGGCGCCCTGCTGCGGCGCGCGGTGGGCTCGGTCAAGGCCGTCTCGGACGTGACGCTGACGATCCGCCGCGGCCAGACGCTCGGCCTGGTCGGCGAGTCCGGGTGCGGGAAGACGACCATCGGCCGGATGATCGTCGCCCTCGAGCGGCCGACCTCGGGCCGGGTGCTGTTCGAGGGAGAGGACCTCGGCAGCCTGTCCGGCCCGCGCCTCCGGCAGGTCCGCAAGGATCTCCAGCTGATGTTCCAGGATCCCTACGCATCCCTGGACCCGCGGATGCGGGTGGGCTCGATCCTGCGCGAGCCGCTGCAGATCCAGGGTCTCGGCAGCGCGGCGGAGCAGCGGGCACGCGTCGCCGACCTGCTCAGGGAGGTCGGCCTGAGCCCGCGCTCGACCGAGCTCTACCCGCATGAGTTCTCCGGTGGCCAGCGGCAGCGGATCGGCCTGGCCCGTGCTCTGGCGCTCTCGCCCAAGCTCATCGTCGCCGACGAGCCGGTGTCCGCGCTCGACGTCTCGATCCGGTCGCAGATCCTCAACCTGATGCGGCGGCTGCAGGCCGCGCACGGGCTGACCTACGTCGTGATCTCCCACGATCTGTCGGTGATCCGGTACCTGGCGGACCAGGTCGGAGTGATGTACCTGGGCAAGCTCGTCGAGGTGGGCAACAGCGTCGATGTCTACGAGCGCCCCGCCCACCCCTACACGTTCGGGCTGCTCAACACCATCCCGGTGCCCGATCCGGAGGTCGAGCGGGCCAAGCATGGCGTCGCGGTGGCCGGCGAGCTTCCGTCGGCCATGGACCCGCCCTCCGGATGCCGGTTCCGGACCCGATGCCCGCTGGCGCGGGACATCTGCGCCGCCGAGGAGCCGGTGCTGCGGACCTTCGGCGGTGAGCACAGGGCCGCGTGCCATTTCCCGCTGCAGGCACCAGCGGGGGACTCCGTGGCGACCGGCGATGTAGCCGGGCCCCGCCGCTGATTCCCGGCGCTATCCACGGTAAGTTGCGATTTACCCGAAAAGCATGCATGGGCCCGCTGCGGCGCCCGTGGCGCAGGTTAGCGAGGTGCTTGCCCAGGTGATCGGCTATATCATCCGCCGGATCGGCCAGGCGCTCATCGTGATCCTAGGCGTGACGGTCATTGTCTTCATCCTCCGCCATCTCCTGCCGGGCAGCATCGCGCGGGCGATCCTCGGTATCCGCGCGACCCCGGATGCGATCGCCGCCTTCAACCGGCAGAACGGCCTCAACAACCCCTTGCCGCTGCAGTACGTCACGTTCCTGAACCAGTTGATACACGGCAACCTCGGATACTCGTTCAAGCAGAACATGAGCGTCGACGCGATCGTCGCGCACGATCTGCCCAACGACGTTCTCCTGGTCGGAATGTCGCTCGTGCTCGCGCTGCTGATCGCGATCCCGGTCGGCATCATGCAGGCGGTCCGGCGCAACAAGCTGACGGACTACACCGCCACCGGCATCGCGTTCATCCTGTATTCCATGCCGCCGTACCTGCTCGGGCTGCTGCTGATCGCGTTTTTCGCGGTGAACCTCAGGCTGCTGCCCGCCGAGGCACCCCAGGCGCCGACGATCGGCGGGGTGCTGTCCGACCCCGCGGGACTCGTCCTCCCGGTCGCGACGCTGACGCTGGTCACGGTCGCCCTGTTCAGCCGCTATATGCGATCCTCAGCGATCGACAGCCTGACCCAGGACTACATCCGCACCGCCCGCGCCAAGGGGCTGCGGCAGAGCGCGATCTTGTCCCGGCACCTGCTGCGCAACTCACTGATCCCGGTCGCCACCCTGGTCGGGATCTCGATACCGGGCATCCTGACGTTCGGGCTGATCATCGAGCAACTGTTCAACTTCCCCGGGGTCGGGCTGGCGTACTTCAACGCGGCGGTAAACGGCGACTACCCGGTGGTGTTCGGCATCACCGTGCTCGTGGCCGCGGCGACCGTGCTAGGTAATTTGATGGCTGATATCGCTTATGCGGTACTGGATCCACGGGTGCGCTATGACTAACATCACCGCTCAAACCCTGCCCGGTGCCGCGCCAGAGGGCGGCGAGGCGATCCGCCAGGACGCCGGCTGGCGGATGATCCTGCGCGCGTTCATAGAGAACAAGCTCGCGCTGGCCGGGGTCGTCCTGGTCGTGCTGGTGGTCCTGTTCTGCTTCGTCGGCCCGCTCTTGTATCACACCAACCAGGTCGCCACCAATCTCCTGCTGGTCAACGAGCCGCCGAGCGCCAAGCACCCGCTGGGCACCGATGACCTGGGATACGACGTGCTGGGCCGGCTCATGGCCGGCGGCCAGAGTTCGCTGGAGGTGGGCTTCGCTGTCGCGCTCGTCGCGACCGTGATCGGCGTGCTCTACGGCGTCATCTCGGGTTTCTTCGGCGGCCTGGCCGACACGATCCTGATGCGCTTCGTGGACGTCATGCTCGCCATCCCCGTCGTCTACCTGTTCATCGACCTGGCTACGGAGTTCAAGCCGACGCTGCTGCTGCTCATCCTGGTTCTCGCGCTGCTGTCCTGGCTGGGCCCGGCGCGGCTGGTGCGCGGGGAAACGCTGAGCCTGCGGGTCAGGGAGTACGTCGAGGCGGTCAGGACCATGGGCGGCCGGTCCGGCCGGATCATCGTCCGCCATCTGGTGCCGAACACGATCGGCACGATCGTGGTCAACGCGACGTTCCAGGTCGCCGACGCGATCTCGATCCTCGCGGTGCTGAGCTACTTCGGTTTCAGCCTGCCCCCGCCGACCGCGACGTGGGGCGGGATGCTGGAGAACGGGGTCAACTTCCTGTACGACGGCTACTGGTGGGAGATCTACCCGGCCGGCCTGATGATCGTGCTCACGGTGGTGGCGTTCAACTTCATCGGCGACGGCCTGCGCGACTCGCTCGACGTGCGGCTGCAGAGTCGCTGACCCGGTCGCTCCCCCCGTGACGGGGGGAGCGACCGGGAGCGTCCGGTTACTTCACGAAGTACCAGTCCTCCGGGTAGAGGTTGTCCAGCGGGTCCTGCGGGAAGACGCCCTTGAGCTTGCTGTTCACCGCGGAGATCTGGGTGTCGGTCTGCGGCATCCATAGCCCGGGAAGCTGCTTGGCGAGGTAGTCCTGGTAGGTGTAGAGCGCCGAGAGACCTCCCGAACCCAGCTTGTTCATCAGGGTGTCGGCCTGCGCGTTGGAATACCCGCCGAGGTTGGATGGCCCGTTCGTCAGGAACAGGATGGATCCGTCGGGCTCGAAGTAGCCGGGATCGAACAGCCAGGCCTCGCCCACATAGGACATCTGCCAGCAGCTTGTCTTCGTGCAGCCGGGCGACATGCCGCCGGCCACCGTTGCGAACGGCGCGCTGCTGATCGCTGAGAACTTGATGCCGGCCTGAGAGAACGCCGACTGGAGCGTGGAGACCTCCTCGTCCTCGGACAGCGAGCCCGATGCGTACTCGAACGCGAACGTCAGCTTGGCGCCGGCGGCGATGCCGGGGCCGCATTCGTTCGACGCGGAGCCGGCCCGCGCACAGGTGTCCGTGCCGCCGGCATGGATGGTCCAGCCGTGGTCCTTCAGCAGGGTGGTCGCGTCGGTCGGGTCGTACGGGTACGGGTTCGTGGTCTGCCCGGAAGACACGAAGTCGCTGGAAGGCTGCAGCGGCACCGGGCCGTAGGTCGGGTATCCGTAGCCCTCGAGGAAGTCGCTGATGTACCCGGCCTGGTTGATCAGGTGCTGCATCGCCTGGCGGATGTAGAGCTGCGAGAATATCGCGCCGGACTGCGGCGAGGCGTAGTTCATGAAGACGTAGTTGATGCCCCACGCGGGCCACGCCTGCACGGTGTAGCCGTCCCCCTTGACCCGCGATACCTGCGCGGCGTCGTTGTCCGGGACGTAGCCGTAATCCACTCCGGTGGACGACAGCAGCTGGTCGAACTCGGCCGCGTCGCTGGTGTAGCTGTCGATCGTGACCGCGTGCAGTGAGCCGGTGGCCGGCCCGGAGAACTTCAGGTTCCTGACGTAGGTCGCGTCGCCGGTCCCGTTGTTCGCGTAGCTGCTCAGCTTCCACGGCCCGTCAACGACCTGCCAGAGCGGGTTGCTGGCGTAGGTGGAAGTGTCCTTGTTCTGCGCCAGCAGGAAGTTGTCGACCGCCAGCGCCCCAGACGTCGTCGCGGCGTAGTTCCCTACCGGGCCGGACACCGATTCCTTGTCCCAGGCGTGCGACGGCAGCGGGATGATCAGGGCAAGCTGGTTGTACAGCCAGTCCGCCGAGTAGTCGTGGCCGCCGAAGGTGAGCTGGAACTTGGTGGAGCTGATCGTCTTGAATGCGGTGAGATTGTCCGGGAACTCGCCGGGCTCATAGCCCCAGAACTGGGCCTTGTCCGCCTTGAGCAGATCGATCCAGAACTCGACGTCCGCGCTGGTGAGCGGCTTGCCATCGGACCAGCGGTAGGGCTTGAGCGTGATCGTGGCTGTGGTCTTCGCGCTGGACGAGACCACGACCGGGGGATAGGCCAGGCTCTCGGCCTGGTTCAGCCCGACGCCTCCCGGTTTGCCGAACCAGTACAGCGGCCGCCACATGAGGTATTGCGAGTAGGTGACGTTGGCGGCGGTGTCGTTGTCGAAGTTGAGCAGCGGGAAGATGTAGTTGAATACGCCATCGAGCTGGTTGAGCGCAACCGTGGCCGTCCCCCCCTGAACGCGGCCACTAGTCGTGCTCGTCGAAGACGGGCTGCTCGATGAGCAGGCGGCCAGCACCAGCACCACCGAGCAGACCACGCTGGCCAGCGCCAGCAGCCGGACTCTACCTCGAATTCGCATTCCCATTAGTCCTATTCCGTGACGAACGCTGGGTATATGGCTTGCGCCAGGGCCGAAAATTCGATGTGGGCTACTAAAGCCGATTAATGATCATAACAGAACCCAATGGCCGATGTGGGTGAAACCAGGCCATTCCACTGCGGAGCGGGACAAGTTTTGGTCACAATCCGCGCGTGCCCGGAAGGTACGGAAAGTACCACTTTGGCCCATCTCGACCGGAGTAGCGGTAGTGTGGCCAGAGCGTCTGTTTTCCAGGCGTACCGGGCGGTCATGTTGGAATGGCTCAGGGCTCGACGGCAGTTGCGGGATATCGTGCACGGGTGGCATCTACGAGGCAAACAGCCGTGGTCACCGCCAGCCCGGTCGGGCAGGCGTGGTACCGGCGCGGCGGTCCGCTGCTCGCCGTCGGCGCCGTCGCCTTCGCCGTGGCCCTCGGCGGCTACATCATCTTCGCTCTCACCAGCCCGTCCACCCAGTGGATGCAGCCCGTCGACCTGAAGGTGTACACCGACGGGGGAATGATCGTCCGGCACGTCGCGCCGCTGTACGACGCGCACCGCGCCTCGCCGCTGTACGGCTGGCCCGGGTACCTGCGGCTCAAGTTCACCTACACCCCGTTCGCCGCGATGGTCTTCGCGCCGGTGTCACTGATCTCGTTCCGGACGCTGCAGAACATCTCGGTCGGGGTGAACATCGCCGCGCTGCTCGGGATCATCTGGATGACGCTCGGCGGCCTCGGCTGCCGGCGCGGCCTGGTCCGTCTCGGCGCGACGCTGCTGCTGGCCGCGCCGCTGTTGTGGACCGAGCCGGTGCAGCGGACCTTGTTCCTCGGCCAGATCGAGATCGTGCTGACCGCGCTGATCATCTGGGACCAGGTCCAGCCGGACCGGCGGTGGTGGAAGGGGGCAGGGATCGGCCTCGGCGCGGGTATCGATCTCATACCGCTGATCTTCATCCCGTACCTGCTGCTGACCCGCAGGTTCCGGCAGGCCGCCGTGGCGGCCGGAACGTTCGTGCTGACGTTCGTGCTCGGGTTCGGGGTGCTGCCCGCCGATTCCAGGAAGTACTGGCTGACCGGGCTGTTCGCGAAGGGCAGCCGCACCGGGTTCGTCGGCTGGGAGGGCAACCAGTCGCTGCCTGCCCTGATCACCCGGCTGACCGGCAGCGTCGTGCGCGCCGAGCCATTCTGGCTGGTCGTCGACGTGGCGGTGCTGATCGCCGGGGTGGTGTGCGCGGCGCTGCTCGACCGGGCCGGCCACCGCATGGCCGGGCTGATGACCTGCGCGCTGACCGGGCTGCTGGTCTCGCCGATCAGCTGGGATCACCACTGGGTGTGGATCGTTCCCGGCACCGTGGTGGCCGCGGTCTACGCGGTGCGCGCTCGGGGCGCCGCCCGCTGGGCGCTGGGCGGCCTGGCCGCCGGGCTGGCGCTGGTGTTCGGGGCCTGGCCGGGCGTTCTGTGGCACCTGCCGGCCAACACCGGCGGGTACTTCGAGGGGCTGATCTGGAATCCGCCGCTGACCAACCCGGAAACGTACCTGCGGCTCGGCGACCGGCGGTGGTACCCCGAGTACCACTGGCACGGGGTGCAGCTGATCATCGGGAACCTGTACGTGCTCACCGGGATGGCGCTGTTCGCCGGGCTGCTCGTCGTCGGGTTGGGGCCTGCCGTGCGCGCCGCCGTGGCGTCGCGAAGAAGCGGCCAGCTCACGCCCGCAGCGGCCGCCCCAGACCGCTGACGCTGACCGGCGGATCCATCTTCCACCGGTCGGTCAGGCACAGCCAGGCGAGCGCGACCGCCGCGGCGAGCAGCACCGCCGGCGCCCACCAGAACAGGCTGTCCGAGGTGATCTCCGCCAGCAGGTGCTCCGGCGGGAACCCGGCGTTGCCCGGCATCAGCGCGAACGTCGCGGCGGTCAGCCGGGCCAGCGCCAGCCAGTCGATCCGGGACGCCGGGTACAGCGCGAGCAGGCAGAACACCATCGAGTCGTACCACGGCAGCTGGTACGGCCAGATGAACAGCCAGGCCAGCCCGAGCGCCAGCGCTGGCCTGATCGCGGGCAGGCCGGGAACCCCGTCCGGAAGCCGCCACAGCAGCAGCACGGCCATGCCGGCCAGCAGTATCGCGGCCACCAGCAACTGGTGCGGGAACAGGTTGCCGTGGGAGCCGACGAATATCTGGTAGTAGTTGTCCACCGAGGCGTTCGAGTCCCGGTTGAGCAGCGCCTTCAGGGCCGGGACGCCGAACCACGCGTACGAGGGCAGCAGCACGATGGCCGCTCCCGCGCCGGCCCCGAGCCAGGCGGCCACGGACCGCCGCGCCGCCCAGGCCACGCCCACTCCCAGCAGCAGATAGCTGATCTTTACGTCCGCTGCCGCCCCGACGAGCAGGCCGGCCGCAAGCCCGCGCAGGGCTCCCGGCTCTTCGCCCGGCCCCGGGCTGCGCATCACCAGCAGCCCGAAGAAACCGGTGGCCGCGGCCAGTACGTCCACGTGGCCCGCCGCGACCAGCACCCACAGCAGCAGCGGGTTCGCCGACCACAGCAGGTGTGCCCGCAGCCGCCGGTCCGGATCG
This sequence comes from Streptosporangiaceae bacterium, assembly GCA_030041195.1. The sequence continues at coordinate 27,117 of JASHOI010000251.1, forward strand.
GAGCGCGTCAGCCTGTCCAGGGCGAGCACCACCGCGCCGAACGCGATCGTGGTCCACAGCTTCAGCCAGAAGACGATCCGCGCCGACGAGGTGCCGCCGAGTTCGGCGGCGGCCCACTGCTCGGCGCTGGCCAGCGGCCCGTACACGGCGACCTGGTGGCGCCACTCGCCGCCGATCGCCTTGCCGACCGGGTCGCCGCTGCTGCGCAGTTCCGCCGGCGTCATCCGGTACGGGCTGTGGCCCAGCACCACGATCCGGCCGTACGCGGCGTAGTCGAGGGCGTCGGTGGATCCGGCCGGCGGCATCACCGTGAACGCCGCCGCCGCCACGAGCCCGGCCGCGAGCAGCAGCCGGACCGGCGGCCGGGCGCCGCGGGACAGCGCGGCGAGCCCCGCGGCAACGCCGCCGCCGCCGAGGAGGGCCGCCGCCCACAACCCCCAGCTCGCCGCCGGGAGCAGGTTCAGGTGCACCGGCAGGTCCCAGGGGAACCCCCCGGCGGGCAGCACCACGTACGGATGCTCCCAGGTGTTACGGAGGGCCGAGGCCGCCAGCATGATCAGCAGGGCGACGACGATCCCGGCCACCGCGGACCAGGAAAGGAACCTGGCGAAGCGGTCCGGGGCCGGGTGCGGTGAGACGGGCTCGGCCGACGGCGTGGCCAGCTCGCCAACATCCTGGCTGCCAGTCGCCCCGCTCATCGTGATCTTGTGCTCGCCTTCACGTCATCCCTGCCTGCCGGACCTGCCGAACGATAACCGATGATCGTGGAGGCGGGGGCAATGGTTCGGCATGCTTTTGCAAGTTCCTGATCACATATCCGGACCAGGCCGGACTCACTCGGCGGCCGGCACGGGGTTTCGCTGCGCCGCGACCGCGGCCGGGAACGACGACAGCGCCCGCAGGACCAGTTCCACGACCGCGTCGAGCGGTATCGCGGTGGAGTCGATCTGCAGGTGGTAGTGACGCGGGTCGGCGGGGTCGGCACGGTACAGGCGGCGGACGTAGGCGGTGCGGGCCCGGTCGGCCGCGTCCATGTGACGGCGGGCCTGCTCCTGGCTGACGCCCTCGATCGCGGCGCCCTGAGCGAGGCGCAGGCCCGGCGGCCCGTCAAGCCGCACGTGGAACCCGCGGTCCCTGCCGAGCACCACCGCCGCGCCGCGGCCCAGGATCACGCCAGCTCCCGCGGCAGCCAGGCCGCGGATGCCGTCCTCGCATTGGCGGCGCAGGTCCTCGTCCAGATGGCGCACTGGCGGCGGCGACTGCGTCGGCCCGGCCGGCATCGCGTGGATGAACGAGGCGAGCAGCCGGTGCACCGGGGTAATGCTCTCCTCCTCCGGCACCATCCGCTCAAAACACGGCGCCGGCCCGCCGATGGCGCCTTCGGTGGTCGTCGCCCGCTGCAGGAAGGGGACGCCGAGCCGCTCCGCAAGCGCCGGGGCGACCACGCTGCCGCCCGCGCCGTAGGAGGCCGACACGGTGACCAGCCGGACCTGGTTGGAAGCCATAGTCGCTCGTCTCCTCTCGTTACGCCGGGACCGGAGCGGGGGTCTCGGCGGGCTCGGCTGGCTCGATGACCTGACGGCTGAGAACGCCTGACCGCAGCACCAGCCCGCACACGACCGCTGCGCCCGCGAAGATCGCGGCAGAGACCCAGAACGCGACGACGTAGCTGTGCACTGCCGCGTTGGCGATCGCGACCGGGCTGTGCCCGTGCACCAGCAGGTAGCTGGCCAGCGCGCTGGCGGCGATGGTATTCAGCAGCGCGGTGCCTATCGAGCCGCCGACCTGCTGGCAGGTGTTCACCATCGCCGAGGCCACCCCGGCGTCGGCGGGCGCGGCGCCGTATGTTGCGGTGTTCATCGCGCAGCCGAACACCACGCCCAGCCCGGCGCCGACCACCAGCAGCGCGGGCAGGATCGAGGCCGGGTAGCTGGCGCTGGTGCTGAGCTGCGTCGCGAGGATCACCAGGCCGCCCGCGGCGACGACCATCCCGGTCGGGACGAGGAGGCGCGGGCCGAGCCGGGGCATGAGCAGCCCGCTGGACGTCGTCGACGACGCGATCAGCGCGGCGATCATCGGCAGGAACGCCAGGCCGGTCGTCACCGGCGAGTAGCGCAGGATCAGCTGCAGGTAGTAGGTGAGGAAAAGGAAGATCCCGAACATGCCCGTCGCGGACAGCCCGATGGCCAGGTAGGACCCGCCCCGGAACCGGTTCGCCGCGATCCGCAGCGGCAGCAGCGGATGCGCCGCGCGCCGTTCGACCGCCACGAACGCGGCCAGCAGTACCACCCCGGCCACCAGCAGGGCTATGGTCAGCGGCGCTCCCCATCCCCTGGTCTCGGCCTCGGACAGCCCGTAGACGACGCCGATCAGCCCGGCCACGACCAGCACCGTGCCGGGTGGGTCCAGGCGGACCGCGGGGTTGCGGGGCTGGTTGCGCAGCAGCCGCACCGCGGCGGTGACCGCGACCACCGAGAACACGACGTTGACGTACAGGCACCACCGCCAGGACAGGTACTCGGTCAGCACGCCGCCCAGCAGCAGCCCGACGGCCCCGCCCGCCCCGGCGATCGCGCCGTAGAGGCCGAAGGCCTTGCCGCGTTCGGCCGGGTTGGTGAACGTGACGGTCAGCGTGGACAGCGCCGCCGGCGCGAGCATCGCGCCGAACGCGCCCTGTATCGCGCGCCCGACCAGCAGCATGCCGAAGCCGGTGGCCGCGCCGCCCAGCGCCGAGGCGGCGGCGAAGCCCACCATGCCGGTGATCAGCATCCGCTTCCGGCCGATCAGGTCCGAGAGCCGGCCGCCGAGCAGCAGCAGCCCGCCAAAGGCCAGCGAGTACGCGGTCACCACCCACTGCCGGTCCGCGTTGGAGAACGCCAGGTCACGCTGGGCCGACGGCAGCGCGATGTTCACGACCGTGGCGTCCAGCACCACCATCAGCTGGGCCAGGCAGACGACGCCCAGGATCAGCCAGCGACGCCCGGATTCCTCGTCCGCGCCGCTGCGTCCAGGAGCAACCTGCGTGACTGCAGGGCGGTCCGCGTCCTGGGCCATGCGGTACCTCCTGGGCAAAGCGTACCCAGCTTCGGGCCGCGCCTCCCGTCGGCCTTGCCGTAACGGCAAAGGAGCTTGACCCCGTTACCTCTACTGGTTATCGTTTTCATTTGTATTAAGCCGGTGCTGTCCGGGTCATCTGAGCTGGAGGAGCCTTGTTCATGCTGTCTCGCCGCGGGATCGTGTTCGCTGTGCTCGCCGTCACCGCTGGCGTGCTCGCCACGGCCTGCTCGTCGACCTCGGCGGCCACCGGCTCGGGCAGCGGCCAGGTGGTCGCGGTCGGTGCCGAGAACGAGTACGCCAACGTGATCGGCCAGATCGGCGGCAAGTACGTGCGGGTGACCGCGATCGAGAGCAACCCCAACACCGACCCGCACACGTTCGAGGCCAGCCCGAGCGTGGCCACGGCCGTCTCCGCGGCCCAGCTAGTGGTGCAGAACGGCATCGGCTACGACACCTACATGAACAAGATCGAGGCCGCGGCGCCGAGCTCGACCCGGAAGGTGATCGTGGTGCAGAACCTGCTCGGCCTGCCCAACAGCACGCCGAACCCGCACCTTTGGTACTCGCCGCGCACGATGCCCGCCGTGGCGAAGGCCGTTGCCGCCGACCTCTCCAAGATGCAGCCGTCGCACGCCGCGTACTTCGCGGCCAACCTGCGCACGTTCGACGCGTCGCTGCAGGCGTGGTACCAGGCGATCGCGAAGTTCAAGGCCGCGTACCCGGGCACCACGGTGGCGGTCACCGAGCCGGTCGGCGACTACATGCTGCAGGCGATCGGGGCGAAGATCCTCACGCCGTTCACCCTGCAGGCCGACATCATGAACGGCGTCGACCCCTCGCCGCAGGACGTTTCGCTGGAGGACGGACTCTTCACAAGCCATAAGGTAAAGGTCTTCGTGTACAACCAGCAGGTGACCGACTCGCTCACCGCCTCGTTCCTCAGCCAGGCCAAGAAGGACGGCATCCCGGTCGTCGGCGTGTATGAGACCATGCCGGTACCCGGATACGACTACCAGTCGTGGATGCTCGCCGAGGTGCAGGCGCTGACCAAGGCGGTGACCGACAAGATCTCGACGCAGAAACTTGTGCCATGACACCCGGGGACAACGCGCTCGTCGTCGACGGCGTCAGCGTCCGCCTCGGCGGGCGTGAGGTCCTGCACGACGTGCGGTTCTCGATCAAGCCCGGCGAGTTCGTCGGGCTGATCGGCTCCAATGGGGCGGGCAAGACCACGCTGCTGCGGGTGATACTCGGCCTGCTGCCGGCCAGCGCCGGGAAGGTGATGGTGGCCAGGCCGGGGATCGGCTACGTGCCGCAGAAGATCCAGCTCGATCCCGACATGCCGCTGCGGGCCAGGGACCTGGTCGGGCTCGGCCTCGACGGGCAGCGTTACGGCATCCCGTTCCCGTCGCGGGCGCGCCGGAAGCTGGTGGACGAGATGTTGCGCGCGGTCGACGCCGAGCACATCGGCAACGCCCGGGTCGGCAACCTGTCCGGCGGGGAACAGCAGCGGATCCTGATCGCGCACGCGCTGATCAGCCGGCCGGGCCTGCTGCTGCTCGACGAGCCGCTGGCCAACCTCGACATCGCCAGCGAGCAGGAGGTGGTCGCGCTGCTCAGCCGGATCGCCAAGGAGCAGCGGATCGCGGTGCTGATCTCGGCGCACGAGATGAACCCGCTGCTTCCGGCCATGGACCGCGTCGTCTACATGGCGAATGGCCGGGCGGCCAGCGGGCCGACCGACGAGGTCGTCACCGGCGAGGTGCTCAGCGAGCTGTACGGGCACCACGTGGATGTCATCCACGTGCACGGCCGGGTGCTCGTGGTGGCCGGGCGCGGTGAAGGGCTGGACATCCCGATCGAGCACACGGGCGCCCACGCCGTCGACGGCGTGTGACGGCCATGGGCAATCCGCTGCGGGCCATCTTTGAGCCCGGTTTCTTCGCCAGCTCACCGGTCCACGTCGCGCTGCTGGCCGGCGGCGTGGTCGCGCTCGTGTCCGGCATCGTCGGCACGTTCACGGTGATGCGCGGGCAGTCCTACGCCGGGCACGCGCTCGGCGACCTCAGCGCCACCGGCGGCGCCGCCTCCTTTCTGGCCGGCATCAGCCCGCTGTGGGGCTTCGCGGGCACCAGCGTGGTGGCCGCGGGGCTCATGGACATGATCGGGGTGCAACGCCCGCGCGGGCGCGACCTGGCGATCGGCATCGTGCGCGGGGCCGGGCTCGGCCTGGCTGCGCTGTTCCTGTACTGGGACACCACGCGCACCTCCACGACCGGCGCGCCGATCACGATCCTGTTCGGATCGATATTCACGATCGACAGCTCGATGATCCCGGTGATCGCGGCGTTCAGCCTGGCGGCGGTCGGCATCGTGGCCGCGCTGTACCGGCCGCTGCTGCTGAGCTCGGTCAGCACCGACCTCGCCGTGGTGCGAGGGGTGCCGGTGCGCGTCGTCGGGGTGCTGTGCCTGGCCGCGATCGCGCTCGCGGTTTCGCTGTCGGCCATCACGATCGGCGCGATCCTCAGCACGGCGCTGCTCATCGGGCCCGCGGCGACCGCGCTGCGGCTGACCAGCAGGCCCGGCCTGGTGCTGCTGTGGTCGGCGCTGATCGGCATCGCGAGCACCTGGATCGGTGTGCTGCTCGCCTATGACAGCTACTACTGGCCGCCGGCTCGGCAGGGCTGGCCGGTCAGCTTCTTCGTCGTGGTCCTGATCCTGCTCTTCTACCTGCTTGCTCAGTTTGTCGGCGGCCGGATCGACCGGGACGGCCGGAACGGGGAGAGGGCATGTTCTCCGGCTTCATGATCGATACCTGGGTGGTGGCGACGATCGTGGCGGTCGTCGCCGGGGCCGTCGGGTTCTTCGTGGTGCTGCGCGGCTCGGCATTCGTCGCCGACGCGCTGCCGACCGGCGCGTTCGCCGGCGCGGCCGGCGCCAGCCTCATCGGGGTCAACACGCTGATCGGCCTCGGCGTGTTCTCCCTGCTCGGCGCCCTCGGCATCGGCTTGCTCGGCCGCCGTGCGCGGCACGACGTGGCCGTTGCCCTGGCCCTGGTGGTGATGCTCGGGCTCGGCGTGCTGTTCCTCAGCTTCACCACGGAGTACGCGCCGGAGATCTTCTCGCTGCTGTTCGGCGAGGTGCTCGGCATCAGCGTTAACGAGATAGCACCGGTCGCCGCGCTCGGCGCGGTGTGCATCGTCGCGATCATGGTGATGTACCGCCCGCTCCTGCTCTCCTCGGTGATGCCCGAGCTCGGCGAGGCGCGCGGGGTGCGCGCGTACCGGATCGAGATGTGCTTCCTCGTCGTCATCGCCCTCGCCACCAGCATGGCGCTCCCCGTGGTCGGCGCCTTGCTGATCTTCAGCCTGATGATCGGCCCGCCGGCCGCCGCCCGGGCGGTCACGAACCGGCCGCTGGTGGCCATGGGCCTGTCCGTGGTGTTCGCGCTGGCGACGGTGTGGATAGCGATCGCGGTGTCCTATCACACCAACTGGCCGGTGGGGTTCTTCGTCGGCATGATCGCGGCGGTGTGCTACGCGGTCGGACGGGTCTGGACGGCGGTGCGCCAGACCCGGGTCACCCGGGAGCCCGAGCGGCCCCTGGCTACCGTTCAGGCCTCTCAGTAGCCCGGAGTACTCACCCGTACGTCGGCTGCTGCGGCCAGCCGGGCGGGGAGTCCTCCCAGTCCTGCTGCCGGCCGTACGGGCACAGGTCGAGGACGTTATGCACGAACATCAGCCGGTCCACGCCGCGGGCCGTGGTCGAGTAGGTCCGGTAGACGTCGGCGCCGTCGCGCAGGAACACGCTCAGCGCGAACCCGTCGCCGGCGCCGCAGTCGGCCGCGAACGACGTGCCGTGCGATGACACGAACGGCAGCGTCCAGCCCATCCGGGCCTTGTACGCCTCGATCTGGGCGAGGGGCATGTTCGACACCGTGACCCAGGTGACGCCGGTGTCGGCCAGATCGGCCAGGTCGGCGACGTTGTTGGTGAACGCGGTGCAGCCGGGGCAGAAGTCGTCCGGCCCGACGTCCATGAACTGGTAGGTGACGAGCTGGTCCCGGCCGTCAAACAACTCGGCCAGCGTCTTGGGGCCGGCCGGCGTGTCGAACACGTACCCGTTGCCGAACCTGACCATCGGCAGCCGGCGGCGGCGTGCGGCCAGCGCGTCCAGCGCCCGGGTGGCTTCCTTCTCGGCCGTGAGCAGCTCGCCGCGGGCTGCCTCCCATTCCTCGGCCGAAACGACATCTGGTTTTGCCATGTTCTCCGCCCTTCGAGGTCGTTACCCGCGTTCGTTGGACGGCTGAAGGCGACCGAACTCATCGCCGGCGAGCCGGTCAGCCCGGATAGCCGGTACCGGTGCCGGCGTCGGCCAGGCTCTCCGCGGCCTTCGGGCGCCTGCGCAGCTGCCAGACCAGGAAGCTGCCGAGGATGACCCCGACGGCGATCGCGGTGGTATGGCCGACGGCGGACACGTTGAGCTGGCTCAGCCCGCCGAAGATGTCGCCGACGACGACGAGCAGCACGAGGTCGATCGCTGCCACCGCCCGTGCCAGCCAGGAGCCGTACAGCAGGACCACCACGATCGCGGACACCACCACGTACGAGGGCCCCACGTCGATGAGGAACTTGTCGGCCGCGGGCAGCGACCCGTGCGCCACCCGGTAGCCGACGATCCCCTCGCTGACGAGCGTGCCGATCACCTGCCCGGCCGCGCACACCAGCGCGGTCCGCCAGTTGCCGAGCACCTTGTTGGCGCCGAACAGCGCCATCGCGATCAGGAACGGCCACGCGAGCCAGTACCCCTGGGCCACGAACGCGGAGACCACCAGCGAGCCGACCGGGTCGTGCTGGAGGTTGTACACGCTCGTGCTCGCCCACACGGTGAACGCGTTCAGGGCACGCGGGGACAGCACCGAGCAGACCGTCTCGGTGATCACAAACGCGATCAGATAGACCCAGGCCACCGCGTAGGACCTGAAGATCGTGTTCAGGTCCGGCCGCCTCATGAAACCAGCGTAGAAGGCAAAGCTGAGGATTCGCCCGGTCTGGCAACTAGCAGAAATCTGATAATAGAATTCTGCTATGCCTCGAGATGCACTCGCTCACCCGGTCGTACTGGCCGCGCTCGGCGCACTGCTGGAACATCCGATGCACGCGTATCAGCTTGCCGGGGTGCTCGCCGAGCGCGGCGTCCCGGTCAACCGGGGGTCGCTCTACGACACCCTGGAGGCGATGACCCGCGCCGGCTGGGTTGAGCCACGGCCAGCCGAGCGCGCGGGGGCTCGCCCGCAGCGAACCCCGTACGCCCTCACCCAGGAAGGCCAGGCGGAACTGGTCCGGCGGCTGGACGCCCAGATCCGCACGCCCCGCCGGGAATTTCCCGAGTTCCTCGGCGCGGTCAGCCACCTCGGCGTGCTCGGCGCGCGGCGGGCCGCCGACGCGCTGGCGCAGCGGGCCAGGCGGCTGGCCGCGCTCATCGCCGAAAACCAGCGGCACCTGGACGAGGCACTGGCCGGCGGAAGGGTTCCCCGCCTGTTCGTGATCGAGGCCGAGTACGCGCTGGCGACGCTGCGGGCCGAAGAGGACTGGGTGCTCGCGCTGGCCGAAGACATCAGGGAGGGACGACTGGTATGGCCGCGCTGACCTTCGGCATCTACCCCGGCAGCGCCGTAGGACATGCCGACGCGGCCGGCCCGCCAGACCGGCCGGACCGGATCAACCACGCGCTCGCCCAGCTCCAGGGCCCCGCAGGCCGGCCGTTCATCGTCCGGGCCTACGACGGGTACGCCGACCCGGGCGACACCGTCCACGCCACGTCCCTGCAGGCGCCGCCGGGATACGACCGGTACCTCGGCGGCGGCCGGGTGCTCGACCTGGTCGTCCAGTACCACTCGCGCTCCGGTGACGTCGACGGCTACTGCGCGTTCATCGAGAGGCTCATCGACCATCACGGCGAGCACCTCGCCACCCTTCAGGTCGGCGAGGAACCCAATATCACCGGCGACCCCAACCTGGATGGCGGCTACCCCCGCGTCATCGAGGCGGTCATCGCCGGAGTGCGCGCCGCCAAGGACAAGGCCCTCCGCAGCGGATACCCGGGCCTGAAGATCGGCTGCAACAGCTCGCCGCTGCTCGGTCCGCACGCCGCGTTCTTCGTCGAGCTCACCCGGGCCGGCGGAGAGCAGTTCATCGCCGATCTCGACTACGTCGGCCTCGACTTCTTCCCCGACGTATTCCGCGCCATCGCGCCCGCCCGTTTGGATCCGGTCGTCCAGGCCCTCCTCGAAACACATCGCCGGGATGCCCTGGCTCCGGCCGGCCTCGGTCACCTGCCGCTGGTGATCACCGAGCACGGCTGGCCCACCGGGCCGGGCCGGACGGCCGAACGCCAGGCCGAAGTCCTCCGCACCGTCATCGCCGTGGTTTCCCGCAACGCCCGGGCACTCAACATCACCGGTTACATCCACCACACGCTGCGTGACGCCCGCTCCGCCGGATCCGGGATCTTCTGCCAGTTCGGGCTGATGACCGACGACTACACCCCCAAGCCCGCCTTCCACGCCTACCGGAACCTGATAAACGCGCAAAACACAAGGTCAAAGGCTTGACAGCGATCGAATCTATGTTCGATATTTGATCGATGGGGGCAAAAGCCGCGCAGCTGGCCGAGCTGTCCTTGCGGCGCGGATCGCATGGTGCGCTGGCGGGGAAGGCCCTGCTGCCGAGGGAAACGGCGCTGCCCGATGAGGCCGTGCTGCCGGTCCTCCCGGCGCTGCGCGCGCTGCTCCCCGGCCTGCGGCGGGGCTCGGTCGTCGCGGCCGGGCCCTGGAGCCTGCTCTGCCTGGCGCTGGCCGCGGGCGCTTCGGCGGCGGGGGCCTGGTGCGCGGTGGTGGGGCTGCCGCAGCTTGGGGTGGCGGCAGCGGCGGACGCGGGCCTGGACCCGGACCGGATGCTGCTGATCGCGGACCCCGGCGCCGCCTGGCCACAGGTGGTGGCCTCGCTTCTGGACGGCTGTGAGCTTGTGCTGCTTCGCCCGCCGGACCGGCCGTCCGCCCAGCTCCGGCGGCGGGTCGAGGCCACCGTGCGCCGCTTCGGCGGCGTTCTCGTTGTGGCGGGGGAGTGGGACGGTGCGCAGACCCGGCTGTCCATCGCCCAGCAGGAATGGACGGGGACCGGAACCGGCCACGGGCGGCTGCGTGCCCGCCGGGTCCAGGTGGTCGCGGACGGCAGGGGCGGGGCGGCGCAGCCGCGAGCCGAGTGGCTGTGGCTTCCCGGGCCCGACGGGTCGGTGACCGCCGCTGCGGACCAGACCAAAGCCGCTCGCGACCCGTTCTGGCCGGAAATAAGGAGTACCGGTTGAGGCGGACCGGCGCGCCGCCGCGGGTGCTCGTGGTGTGGTGCCCGGACTGGCCTGATCGCGGTACGGAGGCCTTCGAGCAGGTGGTGACCGCGGTGGAAGAGCTCTGCCCGCGGGTCGAGGTGCTGCGGGTGGGTGCCTGTGCCATCGGCGCCCGCGGGCCTGCCCGGTATTTCGGCGGGGAGGAGGCTCTGGCGGGGAAGATCATTGACGCCGTTGCCCGCCGCGGGCACGCCTGCCGGGTCGGCGTCGCCGACGGCGTGTTCGCCGCGCAGCTCGCAGCGCGGGCCGCGCGGGCCGAGCCCCTGATCGTGGCGCCCGGCGAGACGCCGGCGTTCCTCGCCCCTTGCCCGGTCGGCACGCTGGAAGACCCGGAGCTGGCCGACCTGCTGCCCCGGCTGGGCATCAGGACGCTGGGGGAGTTCGCCGCGCTGCCGGCGGTCGAGGCGGGAAACCGGTTCGGCGCGCAGGGGGCGATCGCGCACCGCCTGGCGCGCGGCCTGGATGCCCGGCCGCTGGTGCCCCGCCCGCCGTCTGCCGACCTCTCTGTTTCGGTTGAGTTCGACCCGCCGGCCGGGCAGTCCGAGCCGGTGGTGTTCGCCGCCAAGGCGCTCGCCGAGCAGATGCACGCGGGCCTCGCCGCCAAGGGACTGGCCTGTGTGCGCGTGCAGGCCCAGGTGACCTGCGCCGACGGTCAGGAACTCACCCGGTTGTGGCGGCACGACGGGCTGCTTTCCGCGGTGGCGGTGGCCGAGCGGGTGCGCTGGCAGCTGGCCGGCTGGCGGCCGGCCGGCTGGCGGCTGGCCGGTGGCGACGCGGACGAGGGCGACGCGGACGAGGGGGGCGCGGTCGGCGGGATCACCCTGCTGCGGCTGGTTCCCGACCAGCTCGTGCGCGCCACCGGCCGTCAGCTCGGCCTGTGGGGCGACGCAGTGGTCAGCGATCGGGTGGCGCGCGCCGCCCTCCGGGTGCAGGCCATGCTGGGGCATGGCTCGGTGGTGCGCCCGCTGCTGGCCGGCGGCCGCGACCCGGCCGAGCAGGTGACACCGGTGCCGTTCGGCGACGCGGCCGACCCGGCGCTTCCCTCCGGTCGTCCCTGGCCCGGCCGGCTCCCGGCCCCGGCCCCGGCCACGGTCTATCCGGTCCCGCTGCCGGCCAGGGTCATCGACGCCTCGGGTGCCGCGGTGACCGTTACCGGGCGGGCGCTCGTTTCCGCGCCCCCCGCCCGGTTGTCGGCCGACGGCGGCCCGTGGCTGGCGGTCACCTCCTGGGCCGGCCCGTGGCCGGTCACCGAACGGTGGTGGCGTCCGGAGAGCGCGCGCCGGCGGGCCAGGTTCCAGCTGGTCGCCGGCGACGGGAGCGCCTGGCTGGCCGCGGTGCAAGACGGCCAGTGGCAGATCGAGGCCAGCTACGACTGACTCGCCCGGCCCGCCACGACTGGCT
>JASHOI010000252.1 GCA_030041195.1 Streptosporangiaceae bacterium
TCGGCGCAGCAGCCCATATGGCTTGTCAGCGGTAGTCTTATCGTCGACTATGGCATAGAAAGTGATCTTGTCGGGCATCTATTTTGAGCCTTTCAGAGGGCAGTCAGGGATCGCTGCCGCACCCTCAGGAGCAGCAATCCAGCGACACACTTCCCGTTGATACGAGCGTAGCTCCCGCCGCTCGTCATCTTGAGTCAACGGGTTGCGCAGCCGCTCGTAGGAACCGTGTGTGACCTCCTCCTTGGTGTGATAGCTCTCTGAGGTGTGGAACTGCACCTCGAACCGCTGGCCTTCGGATGTGACCCAGCGGGTGTTGATCCCTTTGTACTCTGGGTCGTCCTCCCAATGGTTCTTGCTGTAGACCATCCGGTACTCATGCGCCTCCAGTCGCTGCTTCACGTCCCAGTATCCGTCTGAGTATTTCGTGTGCTGGAAGCAGAATGTATAGCGGATTGCGTCACTGATCTGTCGCATCACTTCGGTAGGTGACTTATTTGGCTCGTGTTCGATCTTCTCGGCGATCTTCTCCTTGAGCCGCTCCTCGCCCTTGAGGCGATGTCCGATGCCCTCCATCCAGCCGCCGTGGGTGTTGTCGCGCCTGGCTTCTTCCATGTGCTCGGTCAGCCTCTTTTCGCTGCGGCCCACACCAGCTATGACCTCGTTGCTCTGTGCGTGCTGCTCTGGGTTCAGGTACTGGTTACCGTCACCTCGCCAGGATCCCGCAGGGTCCCGTGAGCGGTCCACGGCCGCGGCCACGCGCTCGGCAGGCCATCTGCGCACGTGGTCACTCCAGGCCTGCAGGAACCTGGGCACCTCGTCCCAGTAGGTCCGCTTGATCGCATCGGCCTCGCGACCCGGTATCTGGGCATCCTCACCGGCGCGGGCCTGGCTGGATTCCGGGTCGTCGCCGCGCAGCGAACTCGGATGGCCCGGAGGCAGGCGCTCTAGGAGCCTGCTGAATTGGGCCGTTTCTGCAGGACCGCTCCACCCCGGTCATGACGGCGTTCTCGCAATATGCGGTTGAGCGGTTTGCGTCCCGGCCCGGTTTGCCTGGGACTGGCTGGCTGATGACCCCTCGGGCGGCTGAGCGGATCTTGCGCCTGCCCTGCCCCGGCTTGGCCGTCTGCTCAGGTGGCCAGTACCCAGGCGCCGTCGCGGCGGGCGAGTCCTTTCCCGGTCAGGTTCCGCAGGTTCAGCGCCGCAGTCCGGCGCTTGAGCCAGGCGTGGTTTGTGGTGACCCCGCGGTAGCGGAGCTTGAGCCGGCGTCCCCGCCAGGTTGCGACCTGGGCGATGGTGCGCTCGACGTTGGGACGGTGAGCCTTGTAGTCCGCACGCAGCCCTGGGTCAGCTGCCCAGCCGGCGCGGGCGGCGCGCAGCAGCCGGCCGTGGGGGGTCAGGCTGAGCGCCCGCCCGGACTTGGACGTGGTGCACCGGGCGCGCAGCGGGCAGGTGCGGCAGGCGCCGCCGAAGACGACATGGCGGCCGGGAGGTATCGTCCGGGTCAGGCCGGCCGGGCAGGTCACCGTGCCGTTCTCCTCGTCGACGGCGAAGTCATCGGTGGTAAACCCGCCCTCCACCGGGGCCTGCAGCGGTTTGGGCTTGATCACCGCCCGGTGGCCGGCCTGGCCGATCGCGTCCCGCAGGTCACCGGTCCCGTAGGCCGAGTCGCCATACCAGCTGAACATGCCGTTGCGGGGACCCTCGCCTGGCCCGCCGGGGTCACCGGCACCGCCGGCCGGACCGCCGCAAGCCTCATCGCCCGTCCCCGCCTCGGCGGCCACGAACTCCTCCGCCACCGCGGGGTCGGAGTTCTCCGTCCCCGCCGCCCTGGTCAGCTTCTCATCGGTGATGATCCCGGTGTCCGGGTCGGCGGCCACATGGGCGCGGTACCCGTCACGGCGGGAATGCTGTGACTTGCGGGTATGCCGGGCATCGGGGTCGTTCACCGAGATCACGCGGTCCTCGGCGACCTTGCGGGCGATCCGCCACCGCCCGTCGGTCCCGTCAGAGCCCTCCGCGGGCTCGACGTCCTGCCCGGCGACCAGCGCCAGCAGCGCCAGCGCCGAGGCCGCCCGCTCATCCAGCTCACGACCTGCCAGCGCGGCCACCAGCGCGTTCGCGTCATGCACCAGGGCCGGCACCAGCGCATCCTTCGCCGCCGGGTCGTCCCAGTCGGCCTTCGGCTTGCCCGGCTGCGAGTAATCGTGCCCGATGCACACCGCCGCGATCTGCTCCGCCGCGCCGGGCACCTCCCGGCCCACCCGGCGCACCGCCGCCACCAGCTGGGTAACAGTGTCCTGGGTCGCCACCGCGTCATCGAGGATCGTCGAGTCCACCGCCCGGCGGCGCCGGCTCTTGAGGATCCCGGTCTGCTCAATGACCTTGCGGACCGCGTCGTTGACCCGGTGCGGCCGGGCCGACTTCGCGATCCGCCTGCGCCAGTACACCAGCGTCGAGGGGTCAAACCCCAGATCATCCAGCGGCGCGCCGATCGCCACCTTCCACCGCACGTCAAACCGGACCGCCTCGGCGGTCTCCCGGTCTGAGTAATCACACAGGGCCTGCAACGTCATCACCGCAGCCATCTGCGTGGCCGGCACCGACGGCCGGCCGAACCCCGGCGGGGCGAACAGATCCGCATAATCAGCATCCGGGAACACCTCGGCCCGGTGCACGGCCAAGAACGCAAACATGCTCCCGGCTGGGACCAGGTGCCCGGCCAGCGCCGCCGCGTCCAGCAGCTGCCGGTCCGCCCGCTCGAAACCCTGCATGACACAATTGTCCCAGCTCATCGAACGAAAGGCCGGCAAACACACCATTACCTGCGACCTTTTTCAGCAGGCTCCTAGAGCGCCGGTCAAGTAGCCCGGGTTGGGCGTAGCGCGGGCTTGCAGTTGCCTGGTGTGCTATGCCCTGCTGGTAGCTGGTTGTGGTGGTGTGGCTGCGGGCAGGGAGGTGTTTGGTGCGCCCGGATATGTGGCGTCCGCCGGTGGAGCCGTCGCCGGCGGAGCTGGCGGTGATGAGGGCGGTGCGGCGGGCGAAATTGTTCGTGTTCTTGCGCCAGCACCGCCACGAACTGTTTGACGAGCAGTTCCAGGCCCAGCTGGCGCGGGCGTATGCGGACAAGCCGAAGGGGCAGCCGCCGGTGCCCCCGGCCCAGCTGGCGCTGGCGACGATCTTGCAGGCCTATACCGGGGCATCCGATGATGAGGTGATCGAGGCGGCGGTCATGGACCGGCGCTGGCAGCTGGTGCTGGATTGCATGGACGCGGAGCATCCGCCGTTCTCGAAGGGCACGCTGGTGGGTTTTCGCACCCGGCTGATCGAGCACAACCTGGACCGGGCGCTGATCGAGCGGACGGTGGCGGTGGCCGCGGCCACGAAGGGGTTCGGCGCGCGGGCGCTGCGGGCGGCGCTGGACTCCAGCCCGCTGTGGGGAGCGGGCCGGGTGGAAGACACGATCAATTTAATGGGACACGCCCTGCGTAAGGCCCTGGGCGTGATCGCGGCCGCGCAGGGGTGGGGGCAGGCCGCCGGGACCGCCGTCGTGGCAGCTCAGGCCGGGGTGCCGCAGCTGGCCGCTTCCAGCCTCAAGGCCGCCCTGGATCGTGACTGGGACGACCCGG
>JASHOI010000253.1 GCA_030041195.1 Streptosporangiaceae bacterium
CGGCGCCCGCGATCGCCACGGCCGGACCGGCCCCTGGTGCGCCGCGCTTCGGCCTGCGCCGCCCGCTGGCCGTGATCACCGGCCTGGTGCTGTCGTTCAGCCTGCTGATCCTCGTCGGGTCCGAGGTCCTCTCGCTGCTCCATCTGCCGCAGGACTCGCTGCGCGACGCGGGGATCGCGCTGCTGATCGTGGTCGGCCTCGGCTACCTCATCCCTCCGCTCGGGGCGCTGCTCGAGCGCCCGTTCGCGCGCCTGGGCACCCGCAAGCCCAGCGGCGCTACCGGCGGGTTCGTGCTCGGCCTGGCCCTCGGCGTGCTGTACGTGCCGTGCGCCGGCCCGGTCCTGGCCGCGCTCACCGTGGTCGGGGCCACCCATCGGGTGGGGCTGACGGCGGTCATCCTGGCCGCCGCGTTCGCCGTCGGGACCGCCGTGCCGCTGCTGGCCGTCGCCGTCGCCGGGGGCCAGCTCACCGGCCGGGTCGCGGCGATCCGCCGGCACGCTACCCAGGTGCGCCGCGTCGGCGGTGCCGTGCTCGTCGCGATGGCGGTCGCCATCGCGGCCAATGCGTTCGCGGGGCTGCAGCGTGACCTGCCCGGTTACTCCACCGCCCTGCAGGGCTCGGCAAAGATCCGCCAGCAGCTGAACGGGCTCACCGGCGTCGCGCAGACGTCGCTGACCAAATGCAACGCGAACGCGACCACGCTGGTGAACTGCGGCCCCGCGCCGGACTTCAAGGGAATCACCGCGTGGCTCAACACCCCCGGCGGTAAGCCGCTGTCGATCCGGGAGCTTCGCGGCAAGGTGGTGCTGGTCGACTTCTGGACCTACTCGTGCATCAACTGCCAGCGGACGCTGCCACACGTCGAGGCCTGGTACAAGGAGTACGCCAGGTACGGGTTCGTCGTGGTCGGCGTGCACACTCCGGAGTTCGCGTTTGAGCACGTGGTATCCAACGTGCGCGCCGAGGCCGCGGCGCTCGGCGTGCACTACCCGGTCGCGATCGACGACGACTACGCCACCTGGGACGCTTACGACAACGAGTACTGGCCGGCCGACTACCTGATCGACGCCAGCGGCGACGTGCGGCACGTGCACTTCGGCGAGGGCGACTACGCGACGACCGAGCAGCTGATCCGCGACCTGCTGCTCGCCGCGCATCCGGGCCGCTCCCTGCCGCCGGCGACGGATGTCCCGGACAAGACCCCGACCGGCGAGCTGAGCCCGGAAACCTATGTCGGCTACGACCGGCTGCAGTACCTGGTCCCCAGCAACGCGGTGGTGGCGAACAGGCCGGCCGTGTACCACTTCCCGGCCTCGCTGCCGCTGGGCGGGCTGGGCTTGTCCGGGACCTGGACCGAGCACGCTGAGGAGGCCACCTCCGGCAGCGATGCCCGGCTCGAGCTCGGTTTCCTGGCCCAGGACGTGTACCTGGTCCTGGGCGGCAGCGGGACCATCAACGTCTCGATCAACGGGCACCACACGCAGACCATCGCCGTCGGCGGGATCCCCCGGCTGTACACCCTCTACCAGGCCGACTCGGCCAACACCGGGACGCTGCAGCTGCAGGTCTCGCCCGGGGTCCAGGCCTACGACTTCACGTTCGGCTGACCCTGCTGCGCCCCACTACGCCAGCCTTGTCACGTTGACCGCGACCTGCATGCTGCTGTTCGGGGCGCCCCGGTAGATGCCCTTCAGCGGCGGGACGTCGCCGTAGTCCCGGCCCGCGGCGATCACCACGTGCCGCTCGCCGACCTGCGCCAGGTTGGTCGGGTCACAGGCGACCCACTCGCCGTCCCAGTACTCGACCCAGGCGTGGCTCTCGCCCTCCATCTCATCGCCTGGCTTGGCCGTGGCCTTCGGGTGCAGGTAGCCGGACACATACCGGGCGGGCAGGCCGACCTCGCGCAGCAGCGCTACGGTCAGGTGCGCCATGTCCTGGCAGACGCCCTTGCCCATGTCCCACGCCTCCTGCGCGCCGGTCTGGACCTCGGTCGCGCCGGGAACATAGGCGACCCGCTGGTTCACCCAGGAGACGATCTCTTCGGCAGCCTCGCGCGGATCGGCATCGGCGGTGCGCTGCCGCGCCGTCTCGGCGAGCTCCGCGGTGACGGCCGTGCGCGTGGTCGGCATGAGGAACTCCAACAGGGCGCCGTCCGACACCTGCTTGCGCAGCGCCGCCCAGGACAGTGGTCGGCCCGGCTTCGGCGCCCGCCTGGTCTCGACTGTCGCCTGCGCGAGAATCTCCAGTTCCTCGTGCGGGGCCTGGATGTCGAACGAGCTGACTTCGGTCCCCCAGTAGTCGCTGTAAGTCCAGATCGGCACCGGGATGTCGGCTCTGACCTCGGCATTCAGCACCGACTGGCGGGGCATGTCCCGCGGCGTCATCCGGGCCTCGTTGTACGACGCGCGCACCGGCTCCTGGTAGCGCACCCGGGTCCGGTGCAGGATCCGCAGCCGCCAGCCGTCGCTCATGGCCGCTTCTTCCACGGGGCGGGCAGAGCGTACGTGAAGTAACGCTCGGTAATAGCCTCGCTGACCTCGAGACAGGTCTGCTGGAGTGCGCCGAGCACGTCGGCAAGCTGGCCGGGCAGCGCCTCGGGGTCCGAGCGCTCGAGGCCGGTACGCATTCGCCGGATCCGCGCGACCGAGCTCATGTCGTAGCCCGCGGTGCCGGGGTCCAGGGCAACCAGGCACTCCTCCGCCGTCGCCAGCGCGTGCAGGACCGAGCGGGGGAACATGCGATCGAGGACCAGGAACTCTGCGACGTGCCGGGAACCTCCGCCGCCCCAGCTCCGGGTGCGGGCGAACGACTCGTACGCGCCGCACGCCTGCAGCAGCATCTGCCAGCCGAGCTCGGCGGGCGCTGCGGGCATCCGGGCCAGCAGCATCCGCGCGGTCATATCCACGCGCTCCACGTTCTGGCCGAGCACCAGGAACCGCCAGGCGTCGTCGTGGCTCATCGTCGAGTCCGCCAGGCCGAAGAACAGCGCGGCTCGCTCCCTGACGAACTGAAGGTAGACATGCGGGCCCAGGCGCTCGGCGGCCTTGCGCTGGCGCGGCAGGGCGAGCGCCGTCACGTTCAGGCACTCCCACATCTCGCCGGAGATCACCTCGCGCACGGTGCGCGCGGCGGACCGCGCCGCCCGGATCGCTCCCGCGATCGCGCTCGGGCTGGCCGGGTCATAGGCGAGCCGGTCGAGCGTGGTCCCGATGTCCAGCCGGGTGGCCTCCGGCGGCAGGATCCCGAGCACGGCGAGCAGCGCGCCGCATCCGGCGTCCTCGTCCGCCTGGGGTTCTTCCAGCATGCGGTGCACGTATACGTCGACCATCCGGGCGGTGTCGTCCGCGCGCTCGATGTAGCGGCCGGTCCAGAACAGGGTCTCGGCGATGCGGCTGAGCAGTCCGGGACGCGTGTCGACGCCGGTGCTCATCTGCGCGCCTCCGGCACGGTGGCTCATCTGCGCGCCTCCGGCACGACGCTCATTGCTGATCACTCGACGCCGGGCCGCTCTCCCTGCCCACGACGGCCGCCTCCGGCGCCTGGGCAGCGAGCGCCATCTGCTGCTGGGCGCCGGCCGCGCCGCGATCTCCGCCGCGGGCGAGCACCCAGGTGTCCTTGGAGCCGCCGCCCTGGCTCGAGTTCACGACCAGGTCGCCTTCGCCGAGCGCGACCCGGGTCAGGCCGCCCGGCAGCACCCACACCCGGCCGCCGTCGTTGACGGCGAACGGCCGCAGGTCGATATGGCGCGGCGCCAAGCCCTCACCGATCAGCACCGGGGAGGTGGACAGCGCGACCGGCCGCTGAGCCATCCAGTTCCGCGGCTGGGCGGTCACCTCGGCGCGCAGCGCCGCGAGCGTGCGCTCGTCAGCGCGCGGCCCGATCACGATCCCGCGGCCGCCGGCGCCGTCCACCGGCTTCAGCACCAGCTGGTCGAGCCGGTCGAGCACCCAGCCGAGCACCTCGGGATCGTCCAGCCGGTAGGACTCGACGTTCGGCAGGACCGGTGCCTCGCCCAGGTAATACCGGATCAGGTCGGGCACGTAGGTGTAGATGAGCTTGTCGTCGGCCACGCCGTTGCCGACCGCGTTGGCGATCGTGACGTTGCCCGCGCGGGCCGCGTTCAGCACGCCGGGGCAGCCGATGACCGAGTCGGGCCGGAAATGCAGCGGGTCCAGGTACTCGTCGTCGACCCGGCGGTAGATCACGTCGACCGGCTGGCTACCTTGCGTGGTGTGCACGAACACCTTGTTGTCCGTGCACACCAGGTCCCGGCCTTCGACCAGCTCCACGCCCATCAGCCGGGCGAGCAGGGTGTGCTCGAAGTAGGCGGCGTTGAACACGCCCGGGGTGAGCAGCACGATCACGGGATCGGCCGCGTACGGCGGCGCCGCGGCCCGCAGCGCGGCCAGCAGCCGGGCCGGGTACTCATCGACCGGGTTGACGTGCTGCTCGGCGAACAGCGCCGGGAACGTCCTGGTCATCGCCAGCCGGTTCTCGACCAC
>JASHOI010000254.1 GCA_030041195.1 Streptosporangiaceae bacterium
CGGGGCACGGCCTGGAAGCCGGCCGGGCGGAGGCCCGGCGGCGAGCTGAGCGGGCCGGGCGCGGCGCGAGCCGGAGCGGTGGCTAGTGCGGCACGTGGGGATGCGGGCGCTGAGTACCGGTTGCCTGCGTTCGCTTGGCTAACGGCCGCGCCGGGACCTGCCGGCCGCTCCCGCCGCCGGACCGCGCTGACCGCCGCTCGATCACGAACGTCCCCCGGCCCGGTACGGTCTCGACCAGGCCCTCCTTGACCAGGATGTTGATCGCCCGGCGCACGGTTCCGACCGCCAGATGAGTTTCCTCGGTTAGCTTGGTGATCGACGGCAGCTGGTTCGTGATCTTGCCAGACGCTATATCCGCCCGCAAGAGCCCCGCGAGCTGCAGGTACGGGTGCTCCGGCGACGTCTCGTCGATCTTCACGCCGGTAACTTAACCGGCTGCGACATGCGGAAACCAGACAAGCCATTGCTTAGCATGGCTTGACATGGCGGTATGATCGAGCTCATGGATGGCATCAACGACGCCGCCGGGCTCGCGGGCGAGTTCCCCGGCTGGGAGGCGTGGCAGGGCATTGACCGGCTGTGGCACGCGCGGATCCGCGGAGCCATTCCCCCGGTGATGGTTCACGGCGACGATCTGGTCGACCTGCGCGAGCAGATCATCCACTATGTGCGCAGCACAGAGGATGACCCGCCCCGCAGCGGCTGACCGGGGGAAGGTTGCGGCCTGGCCGCAGCGGCCAGGAACCGGACCACATAGGGTCAATGCGTGGCGGACCGAGCGATCTTGGTGACTGGAGCTTCGCGGGGCATCGGCCGGGCCATTGCCCGGGCGTTCGCCGGCCAGGGCGACAGGGTGGCGGTGCACCACCGGGACTCCGGTGAGCTCGCCGAGGACGTGGTAGCCGGGCTGCCCGGCGACGGGCACGTGGTGGTGCGGGCCGACCTGACCGACCCGGACGACGTCCGGCGCATGGTGGACCGTGCCTGCGACGCGCTGGGCGGCCTGGACGTCCTGGTGAACAACGCGGGCATCTTCACCGCGCACCCGATCACCGAGGTGTCATACGCCGAGTGGCAGGCCGCCTGGCAGCAGACCCTGGGCATCAACCTGGTCGGCGCCGCGAACGTGACCTGGTGCGCGGTTCAGCACATGATCAGCGCGAGGAAGGCGGGACGCATCGTCAACGTGTCCTCCCGCGGTGCGTTCCGCGGCGAGCCGGGCCAGCCGGCCTACGGCGCGAGCAAGGCCGGCCTGAACGCATTCGGCCAGTCGCTCGCCATAGCGCTGGCCCGCTACGGCATCGCGGTCGCCACGGTGGCACCCGGGTTCGTCAATACCGATATGGCCGCGGAACGCCTGGGCTCCCCCGACGGAGACGCGATCCGCGCGCAGAGCCCGTTCCAGCGGGTCGCCGAGGCCGAGGAGATCGCCGCGGCGGTCCTGTACCTCGCGTCGCCGCAGTCCGAATGGGCCAGCGGCGCCATCCTCGACCTCAACGGGGCCTCCTACCTGCGTTCCTAATGCGGGTTCCTGGCATGTGACCTCGGTGGGCGTGTGCGTCGTGGGAGTCTGCCGGTGATGGGTACGGATTATCCAGAGCATGTGCTCGCGCGTGAGCCGGCCCCGCCGTATGTGGGGGAAGGGCCGTTTGCTCTGTGGCACTTCAGTGAGGATCCCAGTCTCGGCCGGTTCCGCCCTCACGCGCCGGCCGCGAACCCGGAAGCGCCGCCGCTGGTCTGGGCGGTTGACACCCGTCATGCGCCGATGTTCTGGTTCCCGAGGGATTGCCCGCGTGGCTGTATCTGGCCGGTGTCTTCCACCACAAGCGAGGATCGTGAGCGGTTCTTCGGGCAGAGCGCCACGAGCCGGGTGCATGTGATGGAGGCGGGCTGGCTGCGGCGCATGCAGGAATGCCGCTTGTTCGCATACCAGCTGCCATCCGGGCCGTTCCGGCCGCACAGCGTGGGCGGCTACTGGGTCTGCGCAGAGCAGGTGGACGCGATCGAGCAGGTGGTCATCGAAGATCTTGTAGGCAGGCATGGCCGGGCCGGCATCGAGCTTCGGATAACGCCGTCTATCTGGCCGTTCTGGCGGCGGGTCGCGAACTCAACCGTGGAGTTCAGCGGCTCCCGGCTGCGCAACAGCGCCCCGCACCCAGACCGGTTCGGATAGTTCTGGCTGGTGGGGCTGGATTCCTCAGGCCAGATCCAGCCGCATTCGCTCCTCGTTTCCTGCCGGGTGCTCCGGCAGCGGCTGGCGGTGGTTCGTGCTGACAAAGCCCACGCTCCGATACAAATGCACTGCGGCATCATTGCCATCGAGTACCCACAGGAAGACTGTCCGCACCCCGGCGTTCCGCAAGCGCTCGATGGCTCGCGAGATCATGGCGCGAGCGATACCAGAACGCCGGTGCCGGGGAGAGACCCACAGATATTCCAGATAACGCTGATGAGCCGGCGCATCTGGCTCCCTGGTCGCGCCGAGCAGGCTGATCGGCTCGCCTTCGACAAAGCCAACACTCCATTCGCCACGGGCGAATTCGGCCTGCCATCGGTCCTCGCCGTAGGCGTCCTCCTCTTCGTAGCTTGAAAGGAAAGCCCGAGGTGAGTCTTCTAGCGCTGATAGCCTGACCTTCCGAAGCAAAAGCCACTCGTCAGGAGCAAGCTGCTTCATATCAGGCATAATTTCTGATTTTCACACGGCGCGGCGAGGAACGGCAAGGCTGAAGATCAATCCAGAGTTTAGCCAACGCTCGGGCGCCGCCTGCGCCCGGTGCCCGGTCAATGGGCGACCGGACGCAGCGCCGCGGTCCCTGCCATTCCCGGGCATCGTCTGCATGGACTCGCCGAGCCCTGGCTGGGCCTAGCGGTGGATCAGCAGCACCACAGCCAGCACGGCTATGAGCAGCATGATCAGGAGCGCGGACGTCATCTCGGCTGCTACCCGCAGGAACTCGGATGCCAGCGCCGCCAGGCTCCGCGCTGCGCGGGCTATCGTGGCCAGAAGGGCAAGGACGAGAAGCACAACCGCCAGGCCGGCCACTCCCGCCGAGCTGCTGCTCGCCGCGAGCACGACCGCGGCCGGGTGAAGGTTGCCGGGATCATGTGCGGCCAGGACAGTTGCCACCGCGAGGTGGCGAGTTATTGTGGTACGCAAGGGACATCCTCTGTTCATCAGCGCACTGGAGTTCCGGTTGGCGGGCGCCCCTGTTGCCGCAGGGGTGCCCGCAGTAGTCTGCGGGCGGCGAGGCTGGGTTCGCCGTGAGCGGGCCGGCCTCTCTGCACGATCTAGACTTCAGCTTGTCTGGCTGAACTTCAGTTAAGTATTGAATTCTGACCTCCTCCTTTAGCTTTGGGCCCTAGAGTCTTCTACTTTCAGTGTGCGCTGTCGTCTAATGTTCATCAAGGCTTGCTGAACGAGCTGTCTGGCTCCACACACACGGGCGGCTCTACAGCGTCATGAGACCCCGCATCACCGTCTACCTGTGGTTTTTCTGGAGCTTCACCGGGTATAGAGGTGTTTAGAATGAAGGCTGAACTTCAGGTGAACCGAGGCAGGTATGGACGTTCAGGATCCGCGACAGGTTCTGGCCCGGCGCCTTCGCTCGTTGAGGGAGGGCAAGCGGATCACCCAGAAAAAGCTCGCACGAGCACTGGGCGGGGTCAGCGTCCCCCTGATCTCCTCATGGGAGTCACAGTCCAACCCGCAGATCCCGCCGCTGCAGCGACTGGAATCCTACGCAGCCCTCTTCGCGACCGAGCGTTCGTTCGAGGGCGACGCGGCTCGGCTGATCGACGTGAGGGACATGAGCGATGCGGAGCGGGAGACCATGGCTGAGCTGGCGCGCGAGCTCAGGCAGCTGCGCAACGAAGCGATGCGTGCCGGTGCCCTTAGCGCCGAACCTGCCCGGCTCGTCCTTGTCGACGAGTCGCTGACCGCTGGCCCCTGGCGCTACCCGGACGGAGAAGAGATCACCATCGTCTGCGCCCAGTGGCCACCGGACATCCTGGAGAGGATCCCGTACACGGATCCCAGTGACCCCGACTACATAGAGGCCCTGACCTACGCAGATCTCGATGCCCTGATCGAGCTGTATGGCCATGTGCGAGCGGCCAATCCGGCCAACCGGGTGAACCTGCGCATTTCAAGCAACTTTGTCGCCGACAACTCCAGCGATCACCTGGTCACGCTCGGCGGGATTGACTGGAACACGCTGACCAGCTCGGCGATAGAAAAGCTAAACCTGCCGGTTCGGCAGGTGGCCGATTGGGGTACTCCAGGAGGACAATACTTTGAAACAGGCGAAACCGAGCCGACGTCGCAGTACCGGCCGGTGCTGAAGAAGTCGGGTGGCAAGATGGTTCTCGATGAGGACGTCGCACTCTTTGCCCGCGCGGTGAATCCCTTCAACCGGGAACGGACCCTCACGATTTGCAGTGGCATGTACGGTCGCGGCACCCTCGGCGCGGTCCGTGCACTAACAGACAAAAAATTTCGCGGCCGCAACGCGGAGTATTTGCGAACACGGTTCGGCGAGAGCGATTCCTACTGCATCCTGACCCGCGTTCGCATCCTGAATGGCAACGCGCTGACCCCGGACTGGACCTCCGAAGAGTCCAGGCATTTCGAATGGCCTGGGCAATCCCGGTGACAGGCGACCAGACCCCCTGCCACCACGGGTCCCACAGGGACCTGCTGTGGTCACCCAATGACTCGGCGACCGCGCAGCGGGGAGTCGACGCCATTGTCGTGCCGACCGCCCGCCCCCCTGCCTATCTGGCCGAGGCTGCCACGCTGGCCAAGGAGCTTGGGTGCATCCTGGTGACACTGCACAGCAGGAAGTGGACGACCGCGGCCAAGGCAGCGGAGCGGCTGCCGGCCGACGTCGATCTGATCGCGATCGACGTTCCCGAGCCGGAACGACTGCGCCTGCCGGACTGGCAGACCTCCCGGCTGCTCGCGCCGACCGTGTTCGCAAGGCGCACCGATCTGAGCGCCAAGCGCAACCTGGCCCTGATGCTGTGCCGGATGCTCGGCTGGTCGCGGATCTTGCTCCTTGATGATGACATCACCGGGCTCAACCCGGAGGACGTGCGGAGGGCGAGTGGCCTGCTGGACACCCACAACGCGGTGGGGCTGCAGATCGGCGGCTTCCCGGACCACTCGGTCGTGTGTCACGCGTACCGGGACGCCGGAGGGAATCAGCAGTCGTTTATCGGCGGCGGTGCGCTCGCCATCGACGTGAGGCGCGGCAGCTCGTTCTTTCCCGACATCTACAACGATGACTGGTTCTTTCTGCTGGACGGCTTCAAGGGGCTGCAGCCGACGGCTATGACCGGGCAGGTCAAGCAGTACCCGTACGATCCGTTCCGGACTCCTGAACGGGCGCGGGCCGAGGAACTTGGGGACGTCCTGGCCGAGGGGATCTACTGGCTGCTGGACCAGGGCCGGTCGGTCATGGACGCCGACCAAGCGCACTGGGCGAAATTCCTCGCGAAGCGAGCCCAGTTCATCGGGGATGTCCTGGAGATGGTGCGTAAGCACCCTCTTGCAGAGGACGAGAAAGCCCGCAGGATCGCCGCGCTGAAGGGTTCCCTGGGCCGCCTGGCGCTCATCACGCCGAAGCTGTGTGAAGACTATCTGCGGGCCTGGGCTGCCGACCGGCAGCGCTGGCAGCACCATGTCGAACGGCTGCCCACCCGACTGCAACTCCATCAGGCACTCGCCGCGCTGTCCCGCCGGGGCTGCGCGCCGCTCAGGTGGCAGCTGGGTGGGAGGTTCAGCCGATCGGCAGACGATGGCGACTTCATGGCGCTCACCGCGCTTGATGCCGAAGCCGAGGCGGCGGTCAGCGGGGAAGAACTGCCCGTAGCTCCATAATCGTTCGCGGCGCCGGGCACAGCCGCGGCGGATTGGTATACGGCGGGCTTATCGGCATCGCTGCGACAATGCGTTCGTGCCCGTTGCCTGGCGCGGTCCGTTCCGCGGTCTCCCGCGGGAGGTGCCGATCCTCGCAACGGTCTCGTTCACCGTCGCGCTTGGGTACGGGATTGTTGCCCCGGCGATCCCGGAGTTCGCCAGGCAGTTCGGGGTCAGCACGGTCGCGGCCGCCAGCGTGGTCAGCGCCTTCGCCCTGGTGCGAGTGGCGGCGGCGCTGCCTGCCGGGCGCGCCGTGGACCGGTACGGCGAGCACGCGATCATGGTGGTGGGGATCGCCGTCGTCGCGGTGAGCAGCGTCCTCGCCGGTTTCTCCCGCTCGTTTGTAGAACTGATCGCGTTGCGCGGGGCCGGCGGGATGGGGTCGGCGATGTACACGGTCGGCGCCCAGGCCCTGCTGCTGGCCAGCGTGCCCGGCGAGCAGCGAGGGCGGTCCAGCGGCCTGTTCAGCGCCGGGTTCCTGGTGGGGAGCATCAGTGGCCCGGCGGTCGGAGGGCTGGTCGCGGCGTGGTCGTTGCGGGCACCGTTCCTGATCTACGGGGGCCTGCTGGTCGTTCCGGCGGTCCTCGCGGCGGTCTCCCGGCCAGGCACTGCGGGCCGGCCGGCGGCGGCCACGCGGCCGGGCAGGTCGCTCGCCGTTCTGATCCGCGCGCTGCGCAGCCGTGCGTATCGCGCGGCTGCGTCGGCGACCCTTGCGGACGGGTTCGCGGCCATGGGTGTGCGCAGCGCGATTGTTCCGTTGTTCGTCCACGAGGTCTTGCACCGGTCGGTGTTCTGGACCGGTCTCGGGTTTCTCGCATTTGCCGCGCTGAATGCGGTCGCGCTGCTGCCCGGCGGGAGGGCGGCCGACGCCATCGGGCGGCGGCCGGTGATAATCGCCGGCTGCACGGTGTTCGCCGGCGGCATGGTGATGCTCGCGCTGCTGCCCGATCTCTGGGGATATCTTGCTGCGCTGGCAGTGTCCGGCCTGGGATCCGGACTGCTCGATGTCGCGCCGTCGGCGATGATCGGCGACATCCTCACCGGGCGAGACGGGACCCTGGTCGCGTCGTACCAGATGGCCGGGGATGCTGGCGCGGTCATCGGGCCGCTGGCGGCCGGCGCGATTGTGGACAGCGCTTCGTACGCCGCCGCGTTCTGGCTCACCGCTGGTGTGCTCGGCCTGGCCGCGACGGCGGGGTTCTTCGCTCCCGAGACTCGGCCACGCGGCCAGCCTGGGAGTGGATGAGTCGGCCCGGGAGGCATTGGCGGGTCGTCGGTCGTTGTCAGTGGGCACGGGGAATGTCCGTGCACACGGGGAAATTTCGCATGATCCGCCGGAGTGAGGGAAGTTGTTGGCGGTGCTGCATTGCATCCGGAGGGCTCAGAGATGACCGAGCGAGCGGGCGGGCGCCGGGCTGGGCTGATCGAGGCGGCTCAGGCGCGGTGGATCGCTGCGCTGACCGACCTGGGCGGCCGGAACACGCTGCTCTACTACAAGGACCGCCGGGCGGGGACGCTGGACCTGGCGGCCGCGGACCCGGCGGCGCTGCAGAAGTTCCTGCAGACCGGCTCGATCAGGCTGACCCGGCTGTTCCACGACGCGGACGCCAGGGCCGACGCGATCCGGCGGGTCCAGGCCATCTACCGGAAGGCGCGCGAGCTGCTCGAGGAGCGCGGCATCCGGGCCGGGTACCTCGCGACCGGGATGGCGCGCTGGGACGAGCTGTTCCTCGAGCCGGCCGCGCCCGTGCTGCTGCGCGGCCTGACGATCGCGCCGACCCGCGCCAGGCATGACGACTTTGAGCTGACGCTGGACGATGACAACGAGGTCAACCCGGTCCTGCTGCACAAGCTGGCCAGCCAGTTCGGCGCGGCCACCGAGACGCTGGCCGACGAGCCCGCCGGCAAGGCGCCGGAACTGCTCGAGGAGGCGGCGCTGGCCGCCGAGGTGCCCGGCTTCGAGATCATCGATCGCCGGGTGATCGGCACCTTCACCTACGCAAAGCTGCCGATGGTCAGGGACCTGCAGGCCGCGGGCGAGCTGCTGGCCGACAGCGACGTGGTCGCGGCGATCGCCGGCGACCCGGACGCCCAGGAGCTGCTGGCTGCGGACACGACCGAACCCGGCGCCACCGCGGGGGCAGCCGGTTCGTCCCTCGACTCACCCGAGGACGATTACTCGGTGCTGGACGCGGATTCCTCGCAGCGCAGCGCGATCGCCGCGGTGCTGGACGGGCGCAGCCTGGTGATCCACGGGCCGCCGGGAACCGGCAAGAGCCAGACCATCGCCAACCTGATCGCCGCCCTGGTGGCGCGCGGCCGGAAAGTGCTGTTCGTGGCCGAGAAGCGCGCCGCGATCGACGCCGTGCTGTCCCGGCTGAAGGGCGTGGACCTGGGCGACATGGTGCTCGACATTCACGACGGCACCAGGGACCGGGCGCGCATCGCGGCGGGCCTCGGCAACGCGCTCGACGAGGCGCAGCGGGCCGCGGACCCGGACGTCGGCGACCTGCACCGGCGGCTGACCGACCGGCAGCGGCGGCTGAACCAGCACGCCGCCGCGCTGCACGAGAAGCACCAGCCCTGGGGCATGACCCCGTTTGAGGTCCAGTCCGCGCTGCTCGGCACACCCGGCGGCGCGCGCACCCCGGTGCGGCTCGGCACCCCGGAGCGGATCGACAGCAAGGAAGCCGACCAGATCCGCGACGAGTTGCGGGAGTTCGCCCACCTGGGCGGGTTCGCGATCCGCCCGCATTCCACGCCCTGGTTCGGCGCCCGGCTGGGCACCCCCGACCAGGCCAGGCAGGCGTGCGACCTGGCCGCGCGGCTGAGCTCCCGGGTGCTGCCGCTGCTGGGCCACCGCGTCGCCCGGGCCTGCGAGGAGACCGGGCTGCGCCCCCCGGCCAGTTACGCCGAGGGCAGCAGCCGGATGCGGCTGTTCGCGGCCGTCGCCAAGACCCTGGCCACATTCACCGCTGACGTCTTCGCCGCCCAGCCGGACCAGCTCGCCAGGGCCACGGGCGGCGGCGAAGGCATCGGCCTGCGCGATCGCCACCGGCTGCGCAAGCAGGCCCGCGCGCTGCTCAGGGGTGAGGCCGGCAACCGCGAGGAGCTCAGCACGGCGCTCGCGCAGGCAGCGGCCGAGCTGGCCGAGTGGCAGGAACTCCGCACGCACGAAGGCGAAGGCCCGCCCCGGCTGCCGTCCGGCCTGCGGGACCTGCAGATGCTGCAGCAGGAGTGCGAGCAGCAGCTCGCCCAGCTCCGCGCCTACCTTCCGGTCCCGGACGACGGTCTGGAAGACCGGCTCGCCGCGCTCACCGCCGACCAGGACACCGCGTGGAAACTGCCCCGCCTGTACCAGCTCGGCGCCCGGTTCGACGAGATCGGCCTGGGCCCGCTGCTCGACGAGCTGGCCCGCCGCGAGGCCGCTCCGGATCTCGCCGCGGCCGCCTTCGACCACGCCTGGTACTCCTCGATCCTGGACGAGATGAGGGTCAGCGACCCGCGGTACGCCGCGCACCGCGGATCCGCACTCGACGAGATCGCGAGCGACTTCCGGGTTCATGACGTGCAGCATCTGGCGGCCAACCGGGTGCGAGTGCGGCGGGCGTGGGCGGACCGGCTGAGCGAGGCCCAGGACCGGCATCCGCTGCAGGCCCGGGTGATCCGCAAGCAGGCCGCGCTGCGCCGCGGGCACCTGCCACTGCGCCGGCTGCTCGACCAGGCCGGCGACGTGCTGTTCCCGCTCAAGCCGTGCTGGGCCATGTCGCCGCTGATGGTCAGCCAGGTGCTGCCGCTGGCCCGGCTGTTCGACGTAGTGATCTTCGACGAGGCCAGCCAGATCATCCCGGCCGACGCGATCTCCTCGATCATGCGCGGGCACCAGATCGTGGTGGCCGGGGACGACCGGCAGCTGCCGCCGACCAACTTCTTCCGCCAGGTCGGCGACGAGGGCGACGACGGGGACGACGGGGACGAGAGCCTGGTGTCGTTCGGCGCCGGGTTCGAGTCGGTGCTGGACGCGCTGCGCCCGCTGCTGCCGACCTGGCCGCTGGCCTGGCATTACCGCAGCCGCGACGAGCGGCTGGTGGCGTTCTCCAACACCCGGATCTACGGCGGCTCGCTGACCACGTTCCCGGGCATTGCCCGCGACGACTGCCTGCGGCACATCGTGGTGGCGCAGACCCCGGAGCCGGGCCAGGAGGTCTCGGTCACCGCCGAGGTGGACAAGGTTGTCGAGCTGATCCTGGAGCACGCGCGGGCACGGCCGCGGGAGTCGCTCGGGGTGATCGCGCTCGGCATCAGGCACGCCGAGCGGATCGACGCCGCGCTCCGCTACGCGCTGGCCAGCCACCCCGACCTGGAGGGCTTCTTCGCCGAGGACTCCCCGGAGCCGTTCTTCGTGAAGAACCTGGAGCGGGTCCAGGGCGACGAGCGGGACGCGATCATCCTGTCGATCGGGTACGGCAAGCACCCGGACGGCCGGATGCGGTACCAGTGGGGCCCGCTGCTGCGCGACGGCGGCGAGCGCAGGCTGAACGTGGCCGCCACCCGGGCCCGCCGCCGGCTCACCCTGGTCAGCTCGTTCTCCAGCCACGACGTCGACCCGGACCGGGTGACCAAGGCGGGCGCGCGGCTGCTGGCCGACTACCTGGAGTACGCGGGTTCGGGCGGCACCACGGTGGGGGCGTCCGGCGCGGGTGAGCTGAACCCGTTCGAGAAGGACGTGCGCGACCGGCTGGCCGCCTGCGGGATCACGGTTGTGCCGCAGTACGGCGTCGGCGGCTACCGGGTCGACTTCGCCGCCACCCACCCGCTGGACGCCGGCCGGATGGTGCTGGCGATCGAGGCCGACGGTGCCTCGTACCGTCGTTCCGGCAGCGTGCGCGACCGGGACCGGCTCCGCGGTGAGCACCTGCAGCGGCTCGGCTGGAGCTTCCACCGGCTCTGGTCAACCAACTGGTTCGCCGACCCGCACGGGGAGGTGGCCAAGGTCCGCGACGCCTACCGGCGCGCGGTCGACGCGACCGAGCCGGGGGTGCCCGATGAGGCGGAGCCTCCCGTTCAGGCCCCTGGTCAGAGTGGGGATCTCGTCAGGCGAACCTGACGGTGACCTGCTGGAACCCCAGCGTGTGCAGCATGCCGTCGAGCATGCCGGTGGTGTTGCGCTGCGCCTCGGCCAGCAGCGGGCTCTGCCTGGCCGCGGTCTCGATCTTCTGCTCGGCCAGGATGTAGACCTGCTGCTGGCTGTTCGGGTTGCCGGAGAAGAAGTTCCCGATCCGGTTCAGCAGGCCCTGCTGCTCGGCGAACACGTACGACTGGTTGACGTTCAGCACGGCGGGCTCGAGCTGCGCCTTCGGCAGGTCGACCGTGACCGCCTTGCGGTCCGCGGAGACCTGGATCGCGCCGCCGCTGAGCCGGCCGAAGTTGACGTAAGCGATCTCGGTGCCCTGGCCGATGAACAGCGTGTCGCTGCCCTCGAGGAACGACGGGATGAACGCGGTCTGCTTGGTCAGGTTGACCACGACCTGGAACGAGCCGCTGGCCGCCTCGTAGCGGCTCAGCGCCGTGATCGACTTGAGCAGCGCCGGTCCGCTGCGGTCGGTGGTCGTCTCGGCGAACGGGTTGCGCAGCTGCGGCAGCAGGTGCACGGCGGACAGGACCAGCAGCGCGGCGATGACCGCGGCGATCGCGGCGGCCAGCCCGATGAGCTTGCCGGCCAGGCTCCGGGTCACCGGATGCCCCCGGCGATGACGGCGGCGATGTGGAACGGCGCCAGATCCCCAGCGCCGCCGGCCTTGGTGCCCATCTGGAAGCCGCCGAACAGCAGCGACAGGATGATTAAGACGACGATCAGGCCGACGATCCACAGCAGGCATCCGGTGAGCCTGCGCCGCGGCCGCCACCGCCAGCCGGCTGAGCGCGCCGGTCTCCGGGAAGGTCTAACCATGTTTCCTCCAGGCCGTTGCGGGCCCGGCCCGGCCGGTGCCAGGCACCGGGAGCCGTGCGGGCGCGCCGACGGAGCGGGATCGCCGGCGCGCCCGGCGCAGTGGTCAGCTCGCAGAGCTGGCCGGCTCGGTGGCGGGCTCCTCTTCCGGCTGGTCCGTGGTCGTCACCCGGCGCCGCAGCGTGAACCGCCTGCGGCTGGTGGTGGAGGCGGGGGTCTCCGCGCGCTCCGCGCGTGCCGCGCGCCTGGCGTCGCCGACGCTGATCACGGAGAACCGTCCGATCGCCATCGCGGCAAGCAGCACGATCACGAGGCCGAGGCCGGTGAAGAACCCGATCTGCTCGAGCGCGCGGGATGCCGCGTCACCAGCCGGCGTCCCCGGCGTCATGTGCATCCCGATCCAGGTCGGGCCGATCAGGCTGCCGAGCACGAACCACGCGCCGCTGAGCGCCGCGAGCCAGGCGCCGAAGTGCGCGGTCGGCCGGTAAGAGCTCGTCAGCACGATCAGGCCGCCGAGGAAGGCGGCGGCTCCCGGCAGGATGTCAAGCCAGAGCCGGCCGGTGGTATAGGTCCACGCCTTGTCCGGCGTGTACGCGTAATGGAAGTACGGGCCGATAAAAGGGATCAGAGCGCCCCAAATGCCCAGCAGGACCAGCAGCAGACCGCTGAGCACGCCGCGGCTTCTGCGAACCCGCAGCATCCCGTTCATATGGATCACTTCCTCCTGCAGGCGGAGCGGTTTTTGGACGCCTGCGCGCGCTCAGCTACCCGGCTGGCGCGACTCCATGCAAGATGCCGGTAAATGGTGCATAGGCCATGGCCGTTCCCTGGGCCACGCTGCGGCCCGGCGGCGGCTGATACTGTTCCTGTTCCGCGATCAGCGGGTCCGGCCCGGGCCGTCGGGGAGGTGTCGAGGAGAGTCATGGTGATGCCGCTGGCCGTCCGCGCCATTGCGGCCGCGGTTGGCGTGGTGCTCATCTGGACCGCGGCCCGGAGCATGATCGGCACGGTGATCGTGCCGAGGCCGGTCGCCAGCTGGCTGACCCGGTGGGTCGACAAGATCGTGAGCTTCGGCTACGGCGCCGCGATGAAGATGGTCAAGGACCGCAGGCGACGCGACCGGCTGATGGCCGGGCAGGCAGCGGTGATCTTGCTGCTCCAGCTCGTCGCCTGGCTGCTGATCTTCTTCGTCGGGTTCTCGCTGCTGCTGTGGCCGTTCGTCAGCGACATCACGACCGCGTTCGCGACCGCTGGCCCGGGGCTGTTCGAGATCGGCTCGGGGCGGCTGGTCGGGGCCCCGGAGCGGACGATCCTGGACATCGCGTCGCTGACCGGGATCATCACGGTCACGCTGCAGATCGCCTACCTGCCCACGCTGTACTCGGCGTTCAACCGGCGCGAGACCGAGGTGGCGCTGCTGAACGCGAGGGCCGGCGTCCCGTCGTGGGGCCCGGAACTGCTGGCCCGCACCCACTACGCGCTGGGCTCTGGCATGTCGACCATCGACACCCTGCCCGATCTGTACGCGTCGTGGGAGCGCTGGGCCGCCGACGTGGCCGAGAGCCACACCACCTACCTGCCGCTGGTCCGGTTCCGTTCGCCGAAGCCGATGTCGTCCTGGGTGACCGCGCTGCTCTCGGTCCTCGACTCGGCCGCGCTGTACCTTTCCCTGTCCCCGAAGCGGGCACCGGTGGTCGCGGCCCGGCTGTGCCTGCGCAGCGGGTTCATATGCTTCGCCGACGTGGCGCGGGCGATGGGCTTCGACATCCCGGCCGAGCCCGATCCCGCGCGCGGGATCAGCATCAGCTACGAGGAGTTCCTCGACGCGGTAGCCCGGATGGAAAAGGTGAACTTCCCGATCGACCGCAAGGCCGAGGACGCGTGGCCGGACTTCGTGGGCTGGCGGGTCAACTACGAGCAGGCCGCCTACGCGATCGCGTACGCCCTCGATGTCGTGCCCGCGCTGTGGTCCGGCCCGCGGCCGCACCCCCGGCCGCAGATCGCGCCGATCCGGCCCCCCGAGGGCAAGCCGCCCAAGTAGTGCGACAGCAGCGCAGCGATGAAACCCGCCGAAGAGCGCGTCCTTGCCGGGATCCGGGCCGAGCTGGACCGGGCCGTCCGGTACGACGACGAGTCCATCGTGAACGCGGTCTGGATCCGGCAGCGATATGACTGCGGCTGCTACCCCAGCCTCGCCCCAGCGAGGAGGCAGGCGGTCGAGACGGCCTGGCACGAGGCCGGCCACGCGGTGGCCGCGCTGACCGTCGGGGCGCGGTTCAGCTCGGCCAGCATCCACCACGCGTGCGGCAAGGAGGGCCGCGTGCACGGCATCAGGGGGGCCAGCGACCTGGCGTTCGTGATCGACGCTGGCGGGCAGATCGCGGAGCGGCTGCGGACCTGGTCCATGCTCGAACGCGACGACGACCTGCGCGCGTGGCTGCCCACCTGGAAGAGCGACGGCGGGGATGCGCGGCGCTTCCGCCGGGCGCTCGGCCAGCGGTTCGGGACCGGCGAGCACGCGGAGTGTGCCGCGTGGCGGTACAGCGAGCGGCTGCTGACCCCGCAGCGGCTGAAGATCAGGGCAGTGGCCAGGGCGCTGCTTGTGCACCCGCGATACCTGCCGTACCCGGTTGTGTCGGCGATCGCCGAGAACTGCTGACGCCGGCATGGTCGTGCTGCGGCGTGATTCCGGAAGCAAGGGAGGTGGCGCATGACCAGGGACGAGCTGCTCGGCTACTGCCTGGCCAAGCCGGGCGCCTGGCAGGACGAGCCGTGGGAGAGCGACGTGGTGGTGAAGGTCGGCGCCAAGATCTTCGCCTTCCTTGGCTCGGAGTCGGCGTCCGCGGTCGGGGTCAAGTGCGGCGCGGGCCGGGAGGCGGCTGACGAGTGGCTGCTGCGCTACCCCGGCGACGCTTCGGTCATGGCGTACATCGGCCGGTCCGGCTGGAACAGCC
Source organism: Streptosporangiaceae bacterium (assembly GCA_030041195.1). The sequence continues at coordinate 14,822 of JASHOI010000254.1, forward strand.
TGCAGCTAGCGGGCGCGATACCGGACGACGAGCTGCTGGAGGCCGTCGACGCCTCGTACGAGACCGTGGTCAGCAAGCTGCCCAAGAAAGACCGCCCCTAGCCGCCGCACGGACGTCGCCACCCGCTGGCGCAGCCCGCATCGATATACCGATGGGCATGTTCTATGCGGCCCAAAGGTACATCGATGCGCTTCGGGACTGGCGCTCGGGCGCGGTGGTGCGGTGGTGCGGTGGCGCGGTGGGTCAGGGGGATAGGGCGAGGGCCTGGGCGAGTTTGCGGTAGGCCTCGGTCAGCTCGTCGTCCGATGCGGTCAGCAGCTGGATCGCCACGTGGTCGGCGCCCGCCTCGAGGTGCTCGCTGAGCTTGGCGGCGACCTCGCCGGGGGTGCCCCAGGCGACGAGCGCGTCGATCAGCGCGTCGCTGCCGCCGCCGCTCAGGTCCTCGTCGCTCCAGCCCAGGCGGCGCAGGTTGCTGGTGTAGTTGACCAGGCCGAGGTACGGACGCTGCACCCGCGGGCGGCCGATCGCGCGGGCCCGCTGCGGATCGGCCTCCAGGACCGCCTTCTGCTCCGGCGCCAGCAACGGCCCGGCGCCGAGGATGGCCCGGGCCCGGCGGGTGTGCTCGGGCGTCACCAGGTACGGGATCGCTCCGGCGGTGCGCTCCGCGGCCAGGCGCAGCACCTTGGGACCCAGGGCGGCCAGCACCAGGCTGTCCGCTGGAACGCCGTTGCCGAGCAGCGCGTCCACGTACCCGGCCAGCGTGTCGTACGGGCTCGCGTACTGCTGCGTCGCCTCCGGGTGCCCGGCACCCACGCCGAGCAGGAACCGGCCCGGGTGCCTGGCCTCGATCCGCGCGAAAGACGCGGCCACGGTGCGCGCGTCGTCCTTCCACATGTTCACGATGCTGGTGGCCAGCGTCAGCGTGGTGGTCGCTTCGATCAGCTCCTGCACGTGCCGCAGATCGCCGTCCGGCGAGCCGCCGAGCCACACCGTGCCGTAGCCCAGCCGCTCCAGCTCGACGGCCAGATCGGGCGTCACCTGCAGGGAGGAACGCCAGACGCCGAAGCGGCCCAGATGATCACGTGCGCGCTGAGTCATCAACCTGCTCCCTGTTCGTGTTCGTGCCCACGGTCGCCGCTCCCCCGCGGACAGCGTTCACCGGCCCGCCGCTGTTCCCGGTCAGGCCGGTGACCCGCAGTGTGGCCATCACTACCAGCGCGGCCAGCGCCCACCCGGCGACCACATCGGTAAACCAGTGGTAATCACACCAGATCAGGGCCGCGCCGACCAGGAAGCACAGCACCGCCATGCCCGCCAGCGCGGCCCCCTTGGCCGGCCCGCGCAGGTCGCGGGCCAGCAGCAGCACGGCGAGGCCCAGGCACACGCTGGACGTGGCGGTGTGGCCGGATGGGAACACGCCCATGGCACCGGGGGCGACGGGCGGCAGGCCGGGCCCTGCCCTGGCGATCAGGATCTTGGCCGGGATCACCGTGCCAAGCAGCAGCGTCGCGGCGATCGCGGCGGCGATCAGCGGGCGCACACTGCGGTGCCGGAAGGCCACGATCAGCGCCGCCAGGGCCAGCAAGGGAAAAGCGACCTGGTTGTTGCCGAGCTGGACGAGCAGCACGGCGGGCGCGTGGCCGCCGGTGCCGACCCAGCGCCACGCGGCCGAGTGTGCCTGAGCCTGGACGATCCGGCGGATCCGCTGGTCCACGCCGATCAGCGGGCCGTCGGTCAGCACGTTGACGGTCAGCAGGGCGAGGATCAGCATCAGGCCGCCGGGCACCAGCCAGGGCGAGCGCCGCCGGGCGGCGCGGAACGTGGCGGCGCTGGCAGCGCGGGTCTCGTCCATCCGCACCGAGGCTACCCGCGGGCCGCGCCCTGACCTTGACGAAGACGAACCTCCGCGCGCCCGGCTACCTGGCGGCCAGGTCGCTGCGGTGCGCCCAGGCGGCGACGTCGCCGCCGTCGATGGCCACGGCGAGCAGGTCGGGGAACGCGTCCGGGGTGCAGGCGAACGCGGGCACCCCGAGTTCCGCCAGCGCGGCCGCGTTGCCGGCGTCGAAGGCCGGTGCCCCGTCGTCGGACAGCGCGAGCAGCACCACGACCTGGACTCCCGACGCGTTCAGGGCGGCGATCCTGGACAGCATCTGGTCGCGGATTCCGCCCTCGATCAGGTCCGAGATCAGCACGAAGATGGAGTCGCGCGGCCGGGTGATCAGGGTCTGGCTGTACGCGATCGCCTTGTTGATGTCGGTGCCGCCGCCGAGCTGGGTGCCGAACAGGACGTCGACCGGATCGTGCAGCTTCTCGGTCAGGTCGACCACCGCGGTGTCGAACACCACCAGCGAGGTCTTCAGCGCCCGGATCGAGGCCAGCACGGCACCGAACACGGACGCGTAGACGACCGATGTCGCCATCGAGCCGGACTGGTCGATCGCCAGGACCACGTCGCGCGCCACAACCTGCTGCCTGCGCCCGTAGCCGATCAGGCGCTCGGGCACCACGGTGCGGTGCTCGGGCAGGTACCGGGTCAGGTTCGCGGCGATCGTGCGGTTCCAGTCGATGTCGCGGAGCTTGGGCCGCCGGGTCCGCGCGGCCCGGTTCAGCGCGCCGGACACGGCGGCCCTGGTGCGGTTGGCGATCCTGCGCTCGACCTCGGCCACGACCGCCCCCACCACCTGCCGCGCCGTCGCCTTCGTGGTTTCCGGCATGATCTTGTTCAGGCTGATCAGCGTGCCGGCCAGGTGCACGTCCGGCTGGACCGACTCGAGCATCTCCGGTTCCAGCAGCAGCTGCCGCAGGTTGAGCCGGTCGATCGCGTCGCGCTGCATGACCTGGACCACGGTCGAGGGGAAGTAGGTGCGGATGTCGCCGAGCCACCGCGCCACCGTCGGCGCCGAGGCGCCGAGCCCGGCCGACCGCTCGGCCCGCCGGCCCGGCTGCCCTCCGGGACCGGCGTCGTAGAGAGCGGCGAGCGCGGCATCGACCGCCTGGTCGGCCTTGCCCAGGCCGCCGGCCCCATCACCGGAACCACCGCCGGGGCCGCCGGAACCGCCGGGGCCGCCGCCGGAACCGCCGGGGCCGAAGCCGAGGCACGGGCCG
>JASHOI010000255.1 GCA_030041195.1 Streptosporangiaceae bacterium
CCCCGGGCCGAGCAGAGCGTGCGCACCCGGCCGAGCGGCACGGCGCGCCTCACGTGGCCGCGGAAGCCGGTCACGGTCTCGGCCATGAACAGTGAGTTGAGAATGGCTTCCTCGGTGACGTCTATTGCGGCCACGAACAGCGGGTCGAGGGCGGAATCCGGCAACGGCTCGGCGTCGGCCGGTGCCGTGGAAAAGGCGAGCGCGTAGTCGCCGCTGCGGCCGGAGAAGTCAGAGCCCGTCCGCGCCATGCCGACGAGCGAGCGCCAGGCGACCCGGCCGAGGCGCCGCCGGTGAAGGGGGAAGGGGAGGTGGGTGGGGCGTCGGTGGCCAGCACGATCACGCATGAATTGCCCTGTTCGTCGGCTTGCGGGGTGGTTGCACCGGGGCCGCCCGGTGCGGCCGGCTTGGTGTCCGGCTCCGGCGGCACCGGCACGCCGAGCACGGTCAGCGTTCCGCCGAAGTTCGTCTGCACGAGCGCGCCGACCGTGACCGGTTGCCGGGCTGCCCCGCAGCTCACGGTTCGCGACGAGGTGCCGATCCCTGCCTTGTACCCGAGCGCCCCGGTCCCCGTGCCCGCCCCGACGGCGCCCTCGGCGACCGGGCCTGCCGCGGCCCCGCGCAGCGCCGCCAGCACGTGCTCCCCGGCAACCGGACGGCGGCGCATGTCGGACAGGAAGCCGTCGTTGGTCTCGGCCACTACCGGGTTCACCGTCTCGAGCTTCTCGTTCCCGGGCAGCGAGAGCACGTAGCTGACCAGCGCGTCGGCGGCGCGGAACGTGCTCAGCGTTCCGGTCAGCACGACCGGCGTCTCGATCACGCCGAGCTCACCGAGCTGCGTCGTCCCGACGATCTTCCCGTACCCGTTGCCCACCGCGAGCCCGGCGTTCAGCGTTTTCAAGCCGGTCAGACGGTCGTGGACGATCGCGGTGACGCCGGTCCTTACGTCGCTGCCCTCGATGGAGCGTGGTGTGCCCCACCCGCACGCCGGCCACGTCGGTGATCGCGTTGTGCTCGCCCGGCGGCAGCGAGCCAACGGCGATGCCCAGGTCGCGTGCCCTCGCCCGGTGAGTTTCGGCCACGGGCAGATCCTCTCAGGTCGCGCGCTGCGGTGCCGTCGCTAGGCTCGCGGGTATGAGCGCAGCAAGGGGCGGCGGGCACAGGATGCTGCTCGTGCACGCACATCCCGACGACGAGTCGATCGGGACCGGGGCGACGATGGCCAAGTACGCCGCGGAGGGTGCCCACGTGGCGCTGGTCACCTGCACGCTCGGCGAGCTGGGCGAGGTCATACCCCCGGAGCTTGCGCACCTGGCCGCCGATGCCGGCGGCGGCCTCGGCGAGTACCGCATCGGCGAGCTCAACGCCGCCTGTGCAGCGCTCGGCGTCACCGATCACCGGTTCCTCGGCGGCCCCGGCCGGTGGCGTGACTCGGGGATGATGGGCGAGCCAAGCAACGACGCGCCGGGCTGCTTCTGGCGGGCCGACGTGGACGAGGCAGCGGGGGAGCTGCTCCGCGTTATCCGCGAGGTCCGGCCGCAGGTCCTGATCAGCTACGACGACAACGGCTTCTACGGGCATCCCGACCACATCCAGGCGCACCGGGTGGCGAAGCGGGCCTTCGAGCTCGCCGACGGGCAGGTCAGCAAGTTCTACGCGACCGCGCTGCCGCGATCGGTGCTGGCCGAGGCCATCGAGACCATGCGCGGCCGTGACGGCAGCCTCCCCGGCGGCGCGCCCGATTTCACCCAGGTTGATTCGGTGGACGACTTCCCGTTCGGGGTCCCGGACGAGGTGGTGACCACGGAGATCGACGCGACCGCGCACCTGGAACAGAAGCTGGCCGCGATGCGCGCGCATGCCACGCAGATCGCCGTGGACAGCCCGTTCTTCGCCTTTTCCGACAATATCGGCCAGCGGGCACTGGGCCGCGAGTATTACACCCTGCTGGCCGGCCCCCGCGGGAAGGGGACCGGCCCGCACGACCGGGAGACCGACCTGTTCGCCGCGATCGGCTAGGGCACGGTCAGGTCAGATCATGAGACGCGCGGGCAGCCACGGACCGGGAAGAGGTGCGTCTCGGCTGCCTGACCGACGTTCCAGCTAGCGCATCGCGGGGCGGGCGCGCACAGCAAGGGCTCGCGCGGACGAAGCTCCGGCCACGCCTATTAACCTTTCTGCCGTGGACAGCGAGCCAGACCCGCAGCGCGGCCGGTTGCAGACCCGCGACGGGCCGCTGCTGGCGATCGGCTGCTACTGCCTGCTGCTGGTGTTCGGCATCCTGCTGGGCATGATCGGCTCGTTCCAGTACGACAGGGCCCTCGGGTCCTTCCCGGTGGCCGCGCTGGCCTTCGCGGTGGCGGCCGGGGTGGCGTGCGTGCTCGGCGGCTGGGGAATGCGCAGGCCCCTTGGCGGGCTTATGCCCGCCGTGGGATGGTTCATCGCGGCTTTCGTCCTGGCGATGGGCACCCCTGGGGGGAGCGTCTTGATCACGAACACCAACGCCGGGAAGTGGTTCCTCTTCGGCGGCGCGCTGTGCGCGGTGGCGGGCGTGCTGATCTCGTTCCTGTTGTGGTCACCGGCCCGGGGCGGCGCTGCCCGGCGCCGCCGGTAATGCCGGCTGACGTCGCCGCCTTCCGGCGGGCAGCCGGGCAGTTTCCCACCGGCATCGTTGTGGTGGCCGCGAGCCTGGACGGGGACGCTCACGCGATGACCGTGAGCGCGTTCACGTCGGTTTCGCTGGAGCCGCTGCTGGTGCTGTTCTGCGCCGAGAAGATCGCCCGGTTCCACGACGCGGTCCTGGAGGCCGGGTACTGGGCGGTTTCCATACTCGACGCGGAATCGGAGAAGACCGCGCGCTGGCTCGCGACCCGGGGCAGGCCGCTGGAGAGCCAGCTTGACGCGATCGCGCATCATCCCGGGCCGCTGACCGGGGCGCCGATCCTGGACCTCGCGCTGGCCGCGCTGGAATGCCGGACCACGGCGGTGCACGACGGCGGGGATCACAGCATCGTGGTTGGCGAGGTGCTCGGCGTGACCGAGCCGGTGCAGCAGGGCGGGCAGGGCGGCCCGCTCATCTATCACGCCGGCCGGTACCGGAGGCTGGCCGCGGAATAGGGCTTCGCCCGCCCCGGCCGTCGGCTGGCCGCGGGCTCGGGACGTCACCCCCCGGCCGCTAGCTGGCCGCGGGCTCGGGACGTCACCCCCCGGCCGCCGGCTATGTTCCCTGCTGCGCCTGCCGCGCCGCCCAGTTGGGCTCGCGCTTTTCGGCGAAGGCCGCCATGCCTTGCTGGCACTCCTCGGACGCGAACCGCGCGGCGGAGAGCTCCGCCATCCGCGCCAGCTCGGCCGCGACCGGCATCGAGCCGGCCTCGCGGAGCACGGTCTTGGTCACCTCCAGCGCGCCGGGCGCCCCGCGCAGCAGCAGGTCCACGTACCGGGAAACCTCGTCGTCGAGCCGGATCTTGGGCACGGCGCTGGTGATCAGCCCTACCTCGACCGCGCGCTGCGCGTCGAACGGCTCTCCGGTCAGGAAGTACTCGGCGGCGGCGCGGGGGCTCATCCGGCGCAGGCAGGGCACCGCGATGATCGCCGGCGTCGCGCCGATCCGCACCTCGCTGAACGCGAACGTCGCCGACTGGGATGCCACGGCGATGTCGCAGGCGGCGATCAGCCCGATGCCGCCCGCCCGGGCGCTGCCGTTCACCCGGCAGATGATCGGCTTGCCGCTGTCCCAGATCAGCTGCAGGATCTCGGGGAACAGCTCGGGGGCCGCGACCGGACCGCCCCGGCTCTCCTTGAGGTCGGCGCCGGAGCAGAACGCCGGATCGGCACCGGTGAGCACGATCACCCGGCAGCCTGGGTCATCCAGCGCGCCGGCCAGCGCCGCGCGCAGCTGCGTGAGCAGCGCGGTGGACAGCGCGTTCCTGGTGGCCGGCGAGTCCAGCGTGACGGTCGTGACTTCCCCGGACGATTCCTGGCTGATCAGTTCCATTCCCGTCATGGTCGTGCGGTGTCCTCTCCGGGAGCCGTGTCCTGCGCGGCCGCGTCCCGCCCGGTCACCGTGGCCAGCACGTCACCCGCTTGCACCTGGTCGCCGGCGGCGACCAGGATCTCCGCCACCAGCCCATCCGCCGGCGCCACGATCTGGTGCTCCATCTTCATCGCCTCGAGCACCAGCACCGGCTGGCCCGCGCCGACCGGCTGCCCGGCCGCGGCCTCGACTCGCACCACGCTGCCCGGCATCGGCGCGACCAGCGACCCCGGCTCCCTGGGCGCCACCGGCTCGGGGAGGCGGGGCACCGCGGTCAGCGTGACGCTGCCGTACGCGGAGTCCACCCAGACCACGTCACCCGCCCGGGCGACGTCAAACCGGTAGCGCACCCCGGCGACGTCGAGCAGCGCGTGGTCGGGCGCGGCCGCCGCGACGTCAAGGTCGGCCTGCCCGGGCACCGCCAGGCGGCCGCCGCGCTGCCAGAGATAGGCGACCTCCACCCGGCCGCGCGGCCCGCCGAAGGCCGCGTGCTGCGGCT
>JASHOI010000256.1 GCA_030041195.1 Streptosporangiaceae bacterium
GGCGGCCAGGCGGCCGCCGGCGACGTGCAGCACCCAGAACTCGCCCTTGTGCAGCGGGCCGAGCGCGGGCGGGTCCGCGCCGAGCGCCGCGCACGCCGCCGCCAGCAGCGGCGGCAGGTTCTCCCGGTGGGCGCAGATGACCGCGGGCAGTCCGCCGGCGACGATGCGCGCCACCAGCCCGGCAGCCGCCGCCGGGCCGCCTTCGGGCCCGGGCTCGCCGCCGGGGTGCCTGACCGCAAGCGCCGGCTCGATCTCGAGCTTCGCGCCGGTCATGGCGGCGTACGGCCGGACCGTTGCCACGCAGCGCTCGGCGGCCGAGCTGATCACGCGGCCCGATCCGTAGCAGGACAGCAGCAAGGCGAGCTCGTCGGACGCGGCCGCTCCCGAGGCGTCCAGCGGCCGGTCCAGGTCCTCGCCGGGCCAGGCGTCCTTGGAGCCGGCCGACGCGTGCCGCAGCAATATCAGCGGCACGGTGTCGGCGGGCCCGGCGGCGAAGTCGTCCAGGATCACGGCGTCGTGCGGGTAGCTGAGCCTGCCGCGCGCCACCGGCACCGGCAGCCATTCCACGGCGTCGACCTCGTCGTTCGGGCGGAACGCGTGCTGGCCGTCGGGCACCGGGTGCCCGGCCCAGTAGTCGACCCGCTTGGGCCGCCCGCCCCGGTCGTACCGGGCGGTGCGCAGCGGCCGGCCGAGGATGGCCCGGAGCCCGGTCTCCTCGGCCACCTCGCGGACGGCAGCGAGCAGCGGGTGCTCGCCGGGCCTCAGCTTCCCCTTCGCAAAGCTCCAGTCGTCGTAGCGGGACCGGTGCACGAGGGCCACCTGGATGCCGTCGCCCGACGGCTGCCACAACACCATGCCAGCGGCACGGATCTCGCCGGTTCCCGGCGCGTCAGCCATCCGCGGCGCGACCCTGCCGAGTCCGGATGAGGTATTCCTGGATGTCGTTGAGCGGGGCACCGGAGGCGTCCAGGTGGTGCCTGGTCCAGGTGCCGTCGGAGGCCAGCCACCACGATGCCGTCGTGTCGTCCATGGCCATGTCGATCAGGCCGCGGAGCTCTGCCTGGTGCCCGACGTCGCCGACCCGTACCAGCGTTTCCACCCGGCGGTCCAGGTTCCGGTGCATGAGGTCGGCGCTGCCGATGTACACGTCTTCGTCCACGTTGCCGTTGCCGTTGCCCGAGCCGAACGCGTAGATCCGGGAGTGCTCGAGGAACCGGCCAAGGATGCTGCGCACCCTGATGTTGTCCGACACGCCGGGTACCTCGGGCCGCAGCCCGCAGATGCCCCGGACCCAGACGTCGACCGGCACACCGCTCTGCGAGGCGCGGTACAGCGCGTCGATGATCACCTCGTCGATGATCGCGTTGCACTTCATCCGGATCCGGGCAGGCTTCCCCTCGCGTGCCAGCTCGGCCTGCGCGTTGATCTTCTCGACCAGGCCGGAACGGATGCCTTCGGGCGCGACGAGCAGCCGCCGGTACTTGGACGGCCGGCTGTAACCGGTGAGGTGGTTGAACAGGTCAGTGACGTCCTCGCCCACGGTCCGGTCGGCGGTCAGCAGGCCGAAGTCCTCGTACAGCCGCGCGGTCTTGGGGTGGTAGTTGCCGGTGCCGATGTGGCAGTAGCGGCGCAGCGAGCCGTCGGCTTCCTCGCGCACCACGAGGATCATCTTGCAGTGGGTCTTGAGCCCGACGAGCCCGTAGACCACATGGCAGCCGGCTTCCTCAAGCTTGTGCGCCCAGGCGACGTTGGCGCGCTCGTCGAACCTGGCCTTGATCTCGACGACGACCACGACCTGCTTGCCCGCCTCCGCCGCGTCGATGAGCGCGTCCACGATCTCGGAGTCGCCGCTGGTCCGGTACAGGGTGTGCTTGATCGCCAGCACCCGCGGGTCGGCCGCTGCCGAGACCACGAGGCGCAGCGTGCTGGCCGCGAACGAGTCGTAGGGATGGTGCACCAGGACGTCGCGCTCGGAGATCGCGGCGAAGATGCTGGTGTCCGTCGGCAGCATGGTCTCGGACGGGACGAACGGCGGGTACTTGAGCTGCGGCAGGTCCAGGTCGGCGATCGCGGTCAGGCCGGACAGGTCGAGCGGCCCGGGGACCCGGTACACCGCCCGGGTGTCCACGCCCAGCTCGGTGACCAGCCGGTCCAGCACGTCGCTGGACATCGACTCCTCCACCTCGAGCCGGACCGCCTGCTCGAAGCGGCGCCGGGTCAGCTCACGCTCCATCGACTTCAGCAGGTCCTCGGTCACGTCCTCGTCGATCTCGAGGTCGCGGATCCTGGTCACCCGGAACACGTGGTGCTCGAGCACGTCGAGGCCGGCGAACAGCTCGGGCAGGTGGGCGGCGATCACGTCCTCGAGCGGCACGAACCGGTACGGCGCCACGGTCAGGAACCTGGGCAGCAGCGGGGGCACCTTCACCCGGGCGAACATCGTGGTGCCGGTCGACGGGTCGGCGATCATCACGGCCAGGCTGAGGGACAGCCCGGAGATGTAGGGGAACGGGTGCGCGGGGTCGACGACCAGCGGCGTGAGCACCGGGTATATCCGCTCGCGGAACAGCTGCTGAAGCTGCTCCTGCTCGGACTGCTCGAGTTCCTTCCAGCGCAGGATCTCGATGCCCTCGCGCACCAGCGCGGGCAGCACCGAGTCGCTGAAGCACTCGGCGTGCCTGCGGGTCAGGTCGCCGGCGAAGTCCAGCGTGTTCTCCAGGATCTGCGCGGGCGATTTCCCGCTGGCCCGCTCCACCGGGAGCCCGGCCGCCATCCGCCGCATCCGCCCGGCCACCCGGACCATGAAGAACTCGTCCAGGTTGCTCGCGAAGATGGACAGGAACCGCACCCGTTCGAGCAGGGCGAGCGACTCGTCCTCGGCCAGCTCGAGCACCCGCTGGTTGAACCGAAGCCAGCTCTCCTCGCGGTCCAGGTACCGGTCCGGCGGCAGCTCGCTGACGCCGTCGGCGTGGCCGGGACGGTCCGCTGACACCAGTGCGCCCTCCGTGGCAACCTCCAAGCCCTGGCCGGACCCCGACGTGAGCCCGGGGGCCTGGTCTTCCGCATCCGGCGGTCTATGGGCGGCGCCGGGCCGCTTGTGCACGTTCTTGCTTGCCGCACCGCGTTCCGAAGTGGCCTGACCAGAGCCCATGTACCTATTTTCCCCAGTCTTACCCGAAGGCAAAGACCCCGGGGGCCGACAGGATGCAAACTCCCGATGACGGCCCGGCGACGAGGCGCCACTGCGTGGCCCCGATCAGCGCCGCACGGCCAGCCTCACGACCGGCCAGAACGCACCGCTGCGGGCCGGTCTGGCAAACTCGGACTCCCGAGCGAACGGAGATCAGGCATGCGTATCGGCATATCCCAGGACGAGCCGGCCGGACCGCAGGCCCTGGTCCGCCTTCGCGACCAGCTGCAGCACGCGGCGGATGACGGCTTCGCTTCGGCCTGGATCTCGAACATCTTCGGCCTGGAGGCACTGACGGCGCTGGCGGTCGCCGGGAACCAGGTGCCGGGGATCGAGCTCGGCACGGCGGTGGTGCCGGTCTACCCGCGCCACCCGGCGGTGCTGGCGCAGCAGGCGCTGACCGCGGCCACGGCCCTGGACGGCCGGCTGGCGCTGGGGATCGGCCTGTCACACAAGATCGTCATCGAGGACATGTACGGCTATAGCTTCGACCGCCCGGCCCGCTACATGCGGGAGTACCTGTCGATCCTGCTGCCGCTGCTCGACGGGCAGCAGGCGGCGTTCGAGGGCGAGACCGTGCGCGCCAGGATCGGGCTGACCACGCCGAGCCCGGGCCGGGTGCCGGTGCTGCTCGCGGCGCTCGGGCCGCAGATGCTGCGCCTGGCCGGGCAGCGCACCGACGGTACCGTGCTGTGGATGACCGGCCCGGCGACGGTCCGGGACTACATCGTCCCGGCGATCACGGAGGCGGCGCAGGCCGC
>JASHOI010000257.1 GCA_030041195.1 Streptosporangiaceae bacterium
TTGGTGCCGTACTCGATGAACGTGCCGATCGCCGCGTCCACCACCCGGTGGTTGTTCCACCACGCGTACCGCAGGTCACGCTCGAGCAGCTGGTGGTTGCCCTCGTCGGCGAGGGCCATCAGCAGCGTCGCGTAGCCGTTGGAGATGTGCCGCGACTCGTCGGACTGCACCGAGTGGAACACCGTCGGCAGCAGGTAATCGCCGTTGGCCGCCGCCTCGGCCGGCATGGCCACGAACAGCGTGTTGGTGAACGCGGTCTCGGCGACGATCGTCAGGTAGATGCTCGCCGCGGTGATCGCGTCACCGGTGATGAATCCCTCGGCGAACTGCCGGCCGATCGTGCCGCAGTAGTCGTTCTGGAAGTCCCTCAGGCTGCTGTTGAATCCGGCCGGGTCGATGTAGTTCTGCATGTACAGGCGCTTGAGGTTCTGCTGGATCGTCGAGTGCCGGACCTCGTCGATCATCTGGATCGCCTGGCCATTGTGCAGCTCTGGGTTGGGCACCGTGCGGAACAGCAGCGGCATCGCCCGCGCCGCCGAGATCTCGGGCAGCGGGATGATCGACAGGAACAGCTTCTGCCACTCCAGCCACCGCTCCTGGACCTGGCGGAACATGTTGCCCCGGATCGCGCCGTCCTCAGCGCCGTAGACGCGGTGGTCCTTTTCCTCCTGCATCGGGAAGTAGGACCGCAGGACCTGCTTGAGCGGGTCCTTCTTCTGCGCCTTCTGGAACGTGTAGTCGGTTCCGTACTGTGACACTGGCTCGTGGTAGAGCGGCTCCCAGGCGAGTTCCTGGATCTTCTGGTGGGCCTTTGCCACGCTCTGGCGACTCATGGTCACCCCTTCCTTCACTCGGGCCGGCTGAGACAGCTGCCTGCCCCCGTGATCGTGTCCGCTGGCGTCGCCGCCTGAGGTCGCCACCGGACGCACGAGCTTCGCACGGCCGAAGACTGCCGGTGACCTGCATCACACCTCGTGGCGAGCCGGTCGTGGTTCTCAACATGAGACAGGCTCCGACCAGCGGCGGAGCGAAATCCGTGTCAGCTCTCCCCGAACATGGCGCTGCGGATCTCGGCAAGGTGGTCCCGGACGTCCCGGGAGACCTGCATGTTCCCCTCGGCCGCCGGCTCGATGCCAAGGGTCCGGAGCAATTCCGCGGCGGGCGCGCCCGGATCCCCCGCATCCCCGAGGACGGGATGCAGGCCCTGTTCGGCCAGGTGGTGGAACACGAGGTTGACGATGCTCCACGGATTGAAAGTCTCGTGCTGCGGTTCGCCCGACCGGTCCATGGGGTACCTCCTACCCGAGACCGTTAGAGCTGGCCACGGATCGGCGGTCTCAACTTGAGACACCTGTGTGTTACGGCGTTGTTACTTTGTAGGTACGACGCACATCCCGGATGACCCCCCGCGGGCCGATCCGCCGCCCGCCAGAGCACCGGGAGGCAGGAGGGCCATGTCGCCTGCAGCAGCGCGCCCGCCGGCCCTGACCGATGGCGATCGGCTGGCTGAGACCCGGGAGCGGTTCCTCACCGCCGAATCGGTTGACCCTCATCGGGTGCGGGACACGATCCTGGCCTCGTGGTGGCGCTCCCGGCGGTGGAACGTGGCGGCCGACCGGATCGACCTGACCTACCTCGGCGATCCCGACCTGGACACCCCGCTGACCCGCAGCGCGCTGCCGGTGCTGCAGCACCTGCGCGAGCACCTGGAGGGCCAGCCGATCAGCGTCATCCTCACCGATGCGGCCGGGATTGTGCTGACCCGGCTGGTGGCAGACCACGATCTCGACCGGCACCTCGACAGCGTGAAGCTGGCTCCCGGGTTCAGCTACGCGGAGGAGTCCGTCGGCACCAACGGCATCGGGACGGCGCTGGAAGGCGGCCGTCCCATGCACGTGTTCGGCCACGAGCACTACGCCGAGAACCTCGAGGATCTTGCCTGCGCCGGGGTCCCGATCCGGCACCCGATCTCCGGCAAGACGCTCGGCGCTGTCGACCTGACCTGCTGGCGCAAGGACGCTGACCCGCTGCTGATCACCCTGGCCAAAACCACGGCCGACCAGATCACCCAGGCGCTGCTCACCGACAGCAACGCCCGCGAGTTCGAGCTGCTGCAGGAGTACCTGCGGGCGTGCCGGCACAGCGCCGGGATCGTGCTGGCGCTCAACCACGACGTGGTGATGATGAACGAGTACGCCCGCCAGGCGCTCGATCCCGGCGACCAGGCTGTGCTGCTCGGGCAGGCCACCGAGGCGCTGGCCAGCCGCCACTCCGCCGCCGTCGAGCTGGAGCTGCCCACCGGATCCCGGGCACGGATGTACTGCCGGCCGCTGCGCGGCGCTGACCGGCTGGCCGGCGGCGTGGTGCACGTGAAGCTGGTCGAGTCCGGCAGCAGGCCGGCCGCCCCGGCCGGGCCGCAGGCCCGGATGATCCTGCCCGGCCTGGTCGGCTCGGGCACGCTCTGGCTGCGCGGGTGCAACCAGGTGGAAAAGGTCTATGACTCCGGCGAGTGGCTGGCCATCGAGGGCGAGCCCGGGGTCGGCAAGCTGGCCGTGGTCCGTGCGGTGCACCAGCGCCGGAACCCGGCCGGCCGGTTCCACGTGCTCGACGCCGCCGACGCCGACCAGGACTGGCAGGTCACGGCGCGCAGCGAGCTGCTGACCGGTGCCGGCTGCCTGGTCCTCAGGCACGTCGACCGGCTGGGCCCGAAGCGGCTGCATGCGCTGTCGGCCGCGCTGCAGGAGACCCGCACCGCTGGCCGGCAGGACGAGCTCTGGGTCGTGGTCACGCTGGCTCACGGCCCGGCCAGAGGCGACCTGGCGGGGCTGCTCCGGTTCTTCCCCAGCACCGTGGAGCTGCCGCCGCTGCGGCATCACATCGAGGACCTGCACGACCTGGTGCCATTCCTGCTCGCGAAGCTCAACCAGCACCCCCGCCTGACCTGCTCGCCCGAGGCCATGCAGATCCTGATGCGGTCGAGCTGGCCGGGCAACACCGAGCAGCTGTGGCAGGTGCTCAGGCGCGTCGTGCAGCACCGCCGCACCGGCACCATCCGCGCGGGCGACCTGCCGCCCGAGTGCTGGACGGTCAGCCGTCGGCTGCTCAGCCCGCTGGAGTCGATGGAGCGCGATGCGATCGTGCAGAGCCTGCTCGACTCGGGGGGCAACAAGGTCAAGGCGGCCCAGTCGCTCGGCATGTCGCGGGCGACGATCTACCGGAAGATCCACGAGTACGGCATCGTCGCCCCGTCGGGCTGACCGCCAGCGCCCAGGATCCGCTCGGCGTCGCGCCGGGTCCCGGCCAACCGCCGTATCGCGGCGATTTCCCATGACCTGGGTAGCTCAGGTCGTGGGAAACGGCCAACCCCGGCGACACCGTTGCGCCCGGACGACTCGGCCGCGGCCAGCCGCGCCGGATACCCCCGCCCCCCGGCGTTCCTGGTCGGCGGGGTTTCCGCGTTGGTCGGCGGGGTTTCCGCGTTGGTCGGCGGGGTTTCCGGGTCGGTCGGTCTCTGCAGGCGCGGCGCGCCGGTTTCGGACCGTCGTGGCGGTTTTCGGCGCGTGTCCGGATCTCTGCCCAGTGCACATTTACTTCGTTCGGTCGTTCGGTGACCACATTCCGGACATATAGCCCTCGAAAATGACTGAAACGGATGAAGAGTGAGCCGGTGGGGTCGCGGTGAGGTCGCAGCGCGCCATAGGGGCTTGTGGCTTGCGCCGGGCGGGTGGTTCGACTTGATCAGCCCTGATCAGATGTCGGCCCAGGTCGGTGGGGTTGATCCTTTCGGATTTGCCATGACTCCCTATCTGGGCACGGACGTAAGCCGTGCCATCTCGTCGGTGGTGAGCCGGAGCGCGGCGGCCGCGACATTGGCGGCCAGGTGGTCGGGATCGCCGGTGCCCGGTATGACCAGGACGTGCGGGCCGCGCTGCAGCGCCCAGGCCAGCCGGACCTGTGCTGCGGTGGCTCCGTGTGCTCGCGCGACCGCGAGCACGTCGGCGTTCTCGGTGCCGGTGACACCGGCTCCCCTCCCTTCGCCGGCGATCGTGAAGAAGGGCACGAACGCGACGCCTTGCCGTCCGCAGGCTTCCAGGAACTCGTGTTCCCCGGCGCTCGCGCCGATGCCGTAGCGGTTCTGCACGCAGACCACCGGGGCGACGGCCTGCGCCTCGGCAAGCAGTTGCGGCGTCACGCCGGAGACGCCCAGGTGCCGGATCAGCCCGGCCTGGCGCAACTCGGCCAGCGCGCCGACGTGCTCGGTGATCGACGTCATGCCCGCTTGCACGCGCAGGTTCACCACGTCGAGATGGTCACGCCCAAGCTGGCGCAGGTTCTCCTCGACCTGGCCGCGAAGCTGGTCTGGCCTGGCCCGGTCGGTCCACTCCCCCCACGGATCCCGGCCCGGCCCGACCTTGGTGACGATGACCAGGTCGTCGGGGTAGGGCGCCAGCGCCGAATTGATCAGCTCGTTGGCCGACCGGAGCGGGGAGAAGTAGAACGCGGCGGTGTCGATGTGATTGACGCCGAACTCGACCGCGCGGCGCAGCACCGAGATCGCCTGGTCACGGTCGCGCGGCACGGCGTCCGCCACCAGGGCCCGACCGGTCTGCGGCAGGCGCATCGCGCCGAACCCGATCCGGTTCACCACCAGGTCACCGAGCTTCCAGGTTCCCCCGTCCGCCGCGGTAATCTGCCCCAGGCTCATAAAAAATCCCTTCAGCGCAGTGCGCATGAATAGCTGCCCAGGCAGGATGTACTCCCGAATGAATTATGTCAAATAAAAGATAGTGAAATAAAAATCTGCTATGATTTATCGCAATTGATTAACCCGGGAATGTCACCCGGGTCCCGGCATCGCGACGCGGCGCACGGGGCGGTGGCGGATGAGCACGAGCGCAGGTCAGCAGGTCAGCAGGTCAGCAGGTCAGCAGGTCAGGGTGACACGCCGGTTCTGGCATGGCACGCGGCCACCGGGTATGCCGGTCAGCCGAGCTGACTGATGTGGCGGATGATCTCTTCCACCGGGCGGTCTTGGGTGAGCTGGATGTCGTCGATGACCGCGCCGTCGCGGAGCCGGATCAGCCGTTCGGCTCTGGCGGCGATCTGCGGGTCGTGGGAGGCGAGCAGGATCGTGATCTGGTGTTCGGCGCGCAAGCGAGTGAGCAGGTCGAGGATCTCGGTGGCGTTGGCGGAGTCGAGGTTGCCGGTGGGCTCGTCGGCGAGCAGCAGCTTCGGGGTGTTGATCAGGGCGCGGGCGATCGCGATGCGCTGCTGTTCGCCGCCGGACATCCGTGCGGGCAGGGAACGTTCGCGCCCGGCCAGGCCGACCGCTGCCAGCAGGTCCCTGGCCCGGCCGCGCTTGTCCCAGCCGGTGCGGTACGGCAGCACGGGCGCAATGACGTTGTCCAGGACGGTCAGCCCGGGCAGCAGGTTGTAGCGCTGGAACACGAAGCCGACGGTGCGCCGGTAGTCGGCCAGTGCGGCGCCGCGCAGCGCGGTGACCTCGGTGCCGTTGCTGATGATCGTGCCGCAGTCGGGCCGTTCCAGCGCGCCGATCAGGTGCAGCAGTGTGGACTTGCCCGAGCCGGAGGCGCCGGTCAGCGCGACGAACGCGCCCGCCTCGATCGTCAACGTGACGTCGGCGGCGGCGGTGACTTGCCCGCCCTGGCCGGTGCCGTACCGCTTGGTGACACCGCGCAGCTCAAGCGCGGAGGGAGGGGCCGTCATTTCGGTTACTCCTCGGCGAGCAGGTGGGCAAGGGGCAGGCGGCGCAGCAGCGCGGCGGGCAGCAGCGCTGCAGTGGCGGTGATGATGATCCCGGCGGCGACGGCGGCTGCTGCGATGGCGATCAGCCGGGCGGGAAGCTGCCCGGCGAACCAGGCCGCGGCGCCGAGCCCGAGCCCAGCGCCGACCAGCGAGCCGGTGACGCCGATGATCACGCCCTCGGTGATCACCAGCCGGGCCAGCGCGGCCTCGCGCCAGCCGAAGGTGCTGATCGTGGCCAGCTCGGCTCCGCGTTCTCGGATGTTCAGGAACACCACGTCGGCGACGGCCAGCACGCCCAGGGCGGCCGTCGCGCCGGCCGCGATGTAATCGACGCCGCGCACCTGGACCGCGACCGCGTCGCCGAGCAGGGATCCGACGACCACCCCGCGGAACGCCAACGTCACCGCGGTCAGCATCGTCAGCGCCGCGATCCCCACGGCCAGGCTGACCACCCCGATCGTGGTCCGGCCGGGGGTGCGGGCCGCGTTCATCAGGGCCAGCCCGGTGATCCCGCGCGGCTGGTGCGCGCGGCCGGCGGCGAGCACCGGCGGGCGGACCGAGCTGACCGGGTCAGCCCGGCCGGCCAGCCAGGCCGGTACCAGGCCGGCCACGACGGCTACCGCGATCGCGACGGGCACCGCCAGCAGCGCCCGCGCGGGCGAGACATCCAGGCCCAGGGCGGCAGAGAGTGGCACCGCGATGGCCGCGGCCAGCAGCCCGGCGGCCAGCCCGATCCCGGCCAGCTCCCCCAGGACCGTCGCGAACAGCCGCGACCGGCGCCAGCCCACCGCTGCCAGCACCCCCAGCTCACGCCGCCGCCCGCGCACCGCCGCGGTCGCCGCGTTGCCGACGAACAGCCCGCACACCACCAGGATCAAGACGTACAGCGCCACGCTCGTCTTATCGACCGCCGTCAAGATCGCCACCGCCACGCCCTCTTTCACCCAGTTCTGCGACAGCGTCAGCGCCGGCTGGCCGAACTTGCCCGCGGGTACCTCGATGGTCACCGGCGACGGCGAGGACCCGGCCACGACGTCCACCTCCAGGCCGGTGCGCTGGGCGATCTGCTGCGCGACCGCGTTGATCCGCTCCCGTGACAGCGCACCCGCCCCGGTGATGCCCGCGACCTTGACCCGGATCACGCTGATCGGATCTGCGGCATGCACGTCGGTGTAGGCCAGGCTGTTCTGCAGCGCCGGCAGCGCCGACAAGGTCGTGACCAGGTTCACCGGCTGGCTGACCAGCCCGCCCAGGTTCTGGCTGGGCAGCAGGTCGCGCCCGCCCAGCGCCCGGCGGCTGGCCGCGCTCGCCGGCGCCGCGGTCACCGGCTGGTAATCACCCAGCGGCACCTGTGACAGCGGGTCGAACGACTTGATCCTGTCCGAATTAAAGACACCGGCGATCTTGATCAGGGCGAGATCGGAGCCGAAGGACTGCGAGGTCTGCCCGGACACCTTGACGTGCGAGGTCACCGTCCGGTACTGGCTTTCCTCGTCGTCCATGGGGACCGGGGCCGCGCTGCGGGTGTACCAGGCCGACGGGTCGTTGACCACCTGACGTGCGGTGAGCGCCCCGGCCTTCGTGCGCTGGTAGTCCACCGGGCCGATGGACCAGTAGCCGTTGACGGCACTGCCGGCGAAGGCGCCGTTCTCCGTTACGCCCAGGAGCCCCTTGAGCACGCGGCTGTAGGCCTGCTGGGCCGTGGTGCGCACGGTGGCCACCGTGCGGCCCGGATCCGAGGCCTGCGCGCTGGCCCAGGCAGCGTTCATGTTGGGCATCGCAGACGGCGCCGTGAGCTGCTGCAACGTGGTCTGGGCGTACTCGTTCATGCCGCTGGTGGAGGAGGCCAGTACCGGCAGACTCGGGCCGCTGTCCCCCTCGTTCTCCCTCAGGTAACGGCCGGAGACCAGCGCCTTGTTGAGCCCGTCCAGTTTCGCCTCGGCGTCCGGGTCAATGGCCGCGATCAGCACCGGGATCGTCCAGGTGACCCAGTAGCCAGCCTCGGTACTTGAGGCCCCCGAGCCCGGCGGCTCGCCGTAGTGGTTCACCCGGGACCAGCACTGTGTGTAGGACTGGGCGGCCGCGCCGAACGGGTTCGTCCCCGATGGCAGGGCCACTCCGCCAGGCTCGCATCCCGGGCCGGTGCCATCGGTCGAGCGTTCGCCCTCGATGTTGCCCGTGACTCGCAGCGGCGTCACGTACAGGTATCCCGGCGGCTGCGTCACGCGGCTGGCCCCGTTGTCGCTGACCCAGGTGGTGGTGGCCCGGTAGAGCTGGCGGCCGGACCCGGCCAGCGCGGCGGCGGGGACCGGCTCGAAGATGTCGGCCTGGAGCTGGGCGTAGCCGACCATCGCGATCGGCGCGGCGACCTGGACCCCCGGGATCTGCTCGATCTGGTGCCACTGCGCCATCGTGATCCCGCCGTAGATACCCGACAGGAAGTCCGGCTGCACGGTGCCGGTCTTGCTCTCCACCGCGGTCCGGGCCCCCTTCGGCCGGACCAGGATGTCGTAGGCGGGCTGGAAGTTCGCCGACACCGCGCCGGTCGTGCGCGCCTGCGCGGTCCGCGACGCCGCGGTCAGCACCGTGAACGCCGCCGCCGCGACGAGCACCCCGGCGATCAGCGCCAGCGCGCGGGCCGGGCGAAACCGCACCTGCGACCAGGCCAGCCTGCCCATCACCGCACCCTTCTCGCGCGCCCGGGCCAATCCCCGGGGATGGCGCTAACCGGGGGCTGGGACTATGCTCACGCCATACATAGTGACAATGCAAGAACGGACGCCAGATCGTTACCTAGCGGCAAGGTAAAGCGCAATGCCCCTGCACCACGCGGTCCTGGCCCTGCTCTCGGACAAGCCAGCCCACGGCTACGAGCTGAAAACCAGCTTCGAGCAGGCCGTTGGCGATCAATGGGGCGGGCTGAACATCGGCCACCTCTACCAGATCCTCGACCGCCTCTCCCGGGATGGCCTCATCGACTCCGAGCGCCAGCCCCAGCCGGTCAAACCCGACCGCGTCATCCACCACCTCACCCCGGCCGGCCGCGACGAACTCCATCGCTGGCTCACCGAGCCAGCCATCCCCGCCCGTGGCTACCGCGACGACTTCTTCCTCAAGATCATGGCCGCCGTCCGCTCCGCCGACCCCGCCACCCTCGCCGACGTGCTCGCCCGCCAGCGCGCCCACCTGCTGCGCCAACTGCATGCCCTGGCCGACGCCCGCGCAGCCGCCACCACACCGGTCGAATCCCTGCTCATCACCGCAGCCGAACTGCACACCCGCGCCGACCTCGGCGTGGTCGACGCCGCCGAGAAAACCCTCACCGCCGGCACCGCCAGCGAGCAGCCAGCACCGGCAATGACACCCTCACAGAGAGCTCAGCGGGCAGTCCGTCAAGCTGAAATCACGGTCCCCCGTCCCCAGGCGGGCTAGCCCGGTCCTTGGAGTCGCGAGATGGGCGCCGCAGGGGAGCAACGGGCGGGGCGGGGCGGATCGCCGGACCCGGCGGGCCGCAAGCCGTTGCCGCCGCGGGTCTCGGACCTGGCGGCAGGCCGGCCGATCCGCGAGGTGTGGGAGAACGAGGCCGGCGGGCGCACGTTCGAAGCCGGCGGGCGCACGTTCGAGGCCGCCGCGGCGGCCGGCCGGTGCTTCATCAAGTGGACGCCTGCCAGCAGCGGGATCGATCTGGCCCGGGAGGCCACCCGGCTCGAGTGGGCCGGGTCCTACATCACGGTGCCGCGGGTCCTCGGCCAGGGCGCGAATGACGCCGAATCATGGCTGGTCACGTCCGCACTGCCGGGCGAGAACGCGGTCACGGAGCGATGGCGGGCCAACCCGGCCACGGCGGTCACCGCGATCGGCGAGGGGCTGCGCGCGATGCACGAGGCCATGCCGGTGGCGGCCTGCCCATTCTCGTGGATGGCCGAGGATCAGCTCGCCGACGCCCGCCGTCGCGCCGAGCTTGGTCCCTTTGACCCAGCGCGCTGGCACCCGGAGCACCGTTCGCTCAGCACAGAGCAGGCCCTGGAACGGCTGGCCGACGTCCCCCCTGTCGACCGGCTCGTCGTCTGCCACGGCGACGCCTGCGCGCCCAACACCCTGATCACCGAGAACGGCCGCTGCTCGGGCCACGTCGATTTCGACCAGCTCGGCGTGGCCGACCGGTGGGCCGATCTCGCGGTCGCCACCTGGAGCGCGCAGTGGAACTACGGCCCGGGGTGGGAAGACCGCCTGCTGAGCGCGTACGGCGTCGCGCCCGACCCGGACCGGACCCGCTACTACCGCCTCCTCTGGGACCTCGGGCCGTAACCGGCTAGGCGCTGTCCGGCGTCCAGCACGGGCGCCCTGAGCCGCGCCGACTCAAACTGAGAATCGCAGCTGCCTGCCTGAGCAGTATCAAGGCGACAGGCCCGCATCCCGTTGCGGCGCCTTCCCGCGAAGGGGGCAACGATGACCGCTCTCAATGCAGACGCTGACAGCACCCGCCAGCCCGAAGTCCACGCCGAGGCGGCGGCCGAGGAGAGGGCCGAGGCGGCGGCCGTGATCGGCCCGCTGGCCGGCAACCCGGCCATGCTCGGCCTGCCCAGCTTCATCGCGGGCTCCGCAGCGCTCGGCCTGGGGCTGGCCGGCGTGGTGCCCGCCGGCGTTCTCGGCGCTCCCCTGGCGATCATCCTGGCGGCCACGGCCGTGGGCCTGCTCTTGTCCGCAGTCTGGAGCGCGGCCATCGGCCAGACAGCCGTCGCGGGCATCTTCGGCATATTCGGCACCTTCTGGCTGAGTTACGGGGTGCTGGTGCTCGGCCTCGACCACAACTGGTTCGCGATCACCGCCACCGCGGTGCTGGCCACCGTGAAGCTGTTCCTGCTCACCTGGCTGATCATCATCGTGATGCTCACCCTGGCGACGCTGCGGCTGCCGCTGGCCTTCACCGGCGTGTTCGCCCTCATCGACCTGGCCCTGCTGCTGCTGTACCTCGCCTTCGCCGAGGCTTCACCACTCGGCGTGGCGTCCAGCGGCTTGCTGAAGGCCGCGGGCTATGTCGTGCTGGTGTTCGCGGCGATCGGGGCCTATCTGTTCTTCGACTCGGCCTCGGTGGCCACCGGCGGCAAGGCGCTTCCGCTGGGAAAGCCGCTGCTGCGCTAGGAAAGCTGCTCCCGCACGGACACGGGCGTCGTCAGCACCCGGTCCGGGCCCACCACCCGCTCCGGCCCGTCCAGCAGCAAGCTGCCGGCCAGCCTGAGGTCGGCCGACGACGAGCCGATCTCGACCTCGATCACGCCGGGCTCCACGATCCGGGCGCCGGACCGGCCGTGGAACGCGGTCCGGTCCGCGTGCAGCCGGAACGCGACGCGCCGGGCCTGACCCGGCTCGAGGGCCACCCTGGCGAAACCCGCCAGGTACCGGACCGGCCGCACCACCTGGGCCACCGGGTCACGCAGGTAGAGCTGCACGGTCTCGGCGCCGGCCACCGCTCCGGTGTTCCGCACCGTGCAGCCGATGTCGGCCGCACCGTCAGTACCGATGGTCGCACCGGGCGAGATGGAGAGGTCCGTGTACTCGAAGGTCGTGTACGACAGGCCGTGCCCGAACGGGAACAACGGCGTCGGGTCGACGGAACTCACGTCGGTGCGCCCGGCGAGCGGCGGGTGCAGGAAGGTCGTCGGCTCACTGGCCCGGGACGACGGCATCTCGATCGGCAGCTTGCCGCTCGGCACCACCCGGCCGGAGAGCACCCCGGCGATCGCTCCGGCGCCCTCCTCCCCGGGGAAGAACGCCTGGACCGCCGCGGCCAGCCCGCTCGCGACGTCGCTGAGCGCGTACGGGCGCCCGGTGACCGTGACCAGCACCACCGGGCGGCCGGCCGCGACCAGCGCCTCGACCAGGTCCTGCTGCGTACCGGGCAGGCGCAGGCCGGCGACGTCGCAGCCCTCGCCGGAGGTACCCCGGCCGAACAGCCCGGCCTCGTCCCCGACCACGGCGATGACCAGGTCGGCGTCGCGGGCGCAGGCCACGGCGGCCGGAATGCCGGACCGGTCGGCCGAGTCCACGTCACAGCCCCTGGCGTGGCTGATCTTCGCCGCGGGGAACTCCTCCCGCAGCGCGGTGAGCAGCGACACCGTCTCGATGCCGATCGGCAGGTCGGGGTGGCGCACGCCGACGTGCCTGGGGAACGTGTAGCAGCCGAAGAACGCCAGCGGGTCGTCGGCCAGCGGGCCCACCACCGCCAGCCGGTCTGCCGCGCCGATCGGCAGCGCCTGCCGGTCGTTGGCCAGCAGCACGATGGATTCCTCGGCGAGCAGCCGGGCCAGGCGGCGATGGCCCGGTGGGTCCAGGTCGATAGCGGCTCCGTCGCGGCCGGCCACGTCCACGATGGCCGGAGACCATCCCGGGTCGAGCAGCCCGAGCTCGCACTTCTGCTGCAGCACCCGGGCCGCAGCCCGGTCGACCAGCCGCTCGGGGACCTGGCCGGCCCGGACCGCGTCGGCCAGCACCGCGCCAAAGCACTGCGGGTGCGGCAGCTCGACGTCGACGCCCGCGCCGAGCGCCAGCCCCGCGGCTTCGGCCGGCGACCCGGCCACGCCGTGCAGGGTCTCCAGGAACGCGATCGCCTGGTAGTCGGACACCGCAAGCCCGTCAAACCCCAGCTCGTCGCGCAGCGTGCCGGTCAGCAGCGCGGCGTCGGCCGTGGCCGGCACGCCGTCGATGCTGGGGTAGGCGGGCATGACCGAGCGGGCGCCGCCCTCGCGGATCGCCATCTCGAACGGCGGCAGGATCACGTCGGCCAGCTCCCGCGGCCCGATGTCCACCGGCGCGAGGTTCCGGCCCGCGCGCGACGCGGCGTAGCCGACGAAGTGCTTGAGGGTCGCGATCACCCCGGCTGACTGCAGCCCCTGCACGTACGCGGTGCCCACGACGCCGACCAGGTACGGATCCTCGGCGATGGTCTCCTCCACCCGCCCCCAGCGCGGGTCCCGCGCCACGTCGAGGACCGGCGCGAGCCCCTGGTGCACGCCGACCGCCCGCAGGTCCTGCCCGATGGCCGCGGCCATTTCCCGCACCAGCTCGGGATCGAACGACGCGCCCCAGGCCAGCGCCGTCGGGAACGCGGTCGCTGTCCAGGCCTCGATGCCGGTCAGGCACTCCTCGTGTGCCATCGCCGGGATGCCGAACCTGCTGGCGGCGACCACCTGCGCCTGCAGCCGCGCCAGCGCCTCGACGCCATCAGCCGGGAGCAGCGGCACCGTGCCGAACACCCGGGTGAGCTGCCCGACGCCGTGGCTGATGAGCTCCGCGACCGACGTGGTGCCGGGGCCGAGCTCGCCCTCCATCGGCACGACGCCGTCGCCGTCGTCGGCAGGCCGCACCCAGATGCCCACGAGCTGCGCGGTCTTCTCGTCCAGGGTCATCCGAGCCAGCAGGTCGGCGACGCGCTCGGCGGCCGGCCGCGACGGATCCCGCCAGACCTGGCCCTCGGCATCGGACAGCGGCTGGCCTGCTGGTGCGTGCGTTCGCGGGTTCATCTGGCGGTGCCTCGTCTCGGGGTGGGAACGGCCGGCGTCAGGGCGAGGCGGTGGACTCCCGCACGATGAGCTCGGTGGTGAGTTCCAGGCGCCTGCTGGGCAGGGGCAGGCCGTCGATGAGCGTGCCGAGCATGTTCGCCGCGGCCCAGCCCATCTCGGCGAGCGGCTGGCGAACGGTCGTCAGCGGCGGTGACAGCCAGCGGTCGACCGGCAGGTCGTCGAACCCAACCACGCTGAGATCCTGCGGGATGCGCAGCCCGCGCTGCCGCGCCGCCTCGTACACGCCGAGCGCCTGCTGGTCGCTGCCAGCGAAGATCGCGGTCGGCGGCTCGGCCAGGTCGAGCAGTTCGCCGCCGCGCACGAAGCCGCCCTCGTGCTCGAAGTCCCCGTTCCGTACCAGCGCGGGATCGAAGCTCACCCCCGCCCGCTCCAGCGCCGACCGGTACCCGTCGACCCGGGCCCGGCTGCACAGCGAGCTGGACGGGCCGCCGATCGCGCCGATGCGGCGGTGCCCGCAGCCGACGAGGTGATCGGTGGCGGCCATCCCGCCGGCCCAGTTGGTGCAGCCCACGCTCGGCAGGTCGGGCTCGGGCAGGTTCACCGGGTCGATGACCACCAGCGGGATATCCGCCTCGCGCAGCTCACCCAGCTGCTCGGTGGTCAGCTCCTCGAAGACCAGCAGCACGCCGTCGGTGTCGTGGCTGGCCAGCGCGCTGGTCCAGCTGGCCGGCCGGACGCTGCCGTGGCGCACCGCCGACACCGCCGCGCCCTTGCCATTGGCCGCGCACCATTCCTCGACGCCGCGCAGGATCTCGACCGCCCACGGGCTGTCCAGGCCGTTGAACACCAGGTCGATCAAGCCGGACCGGCGGCCGGGCCGCAGCCCGGGGTGGCGGTAGTTGCGCTCGTCCAGCAGCCGCTCCACCCGCGCCCTGGTGGCCGGCGCCACGTCGGCGCGCCCGTTCACCACCTTGGACACCGTCGGCAGCGACACGCCGGCCTCGGCAGCGATGTCGGCCAGGGTGAGCCGTGACCGCGGACGGTCGGCCCGCGGTGCCACCCCGCCCCGGGCATGCTCGCCAGTACGCGCCACGTGACCATCACCTTTCTCGGACCCCCCGCCAGCCACCCGGGGAGGAGGCTGGCCACCGAAAGTCTTCGGTTTCGTTATCGTAACCGATCCGGTGCCGGGCCGCGAGCATCGCTGATCGGCGCTCGCCAATAAAACCTGACTTCATAGGCCTGAACGGGACGCCAGGTGGCTGGTGGCGCAACGAAGCACACGACGGCTTTCACGTGGCGCAAGCGGGGGTTGACGGTCCTCTGAGCGCTTTCTAAGATATGCGCACATCGAAACTTTTCTGCGATCTATCGGAAACCCTGTCGGTACCGAGAGCCGCACCGGGGCCAACCCGCCCAGGGAAAGGATGCTCGATGGCCTATCTGGGCCGACGCATCGGCTTCTATCTGGTCACCGCGTGGGCCGCGATCACGATCAACTTCTTCATCCCGCGGCTGATGCCCGGCAACCCGGTGCAGATACTCCTCTCCCGGCTGTCCGGCAACGGGGAACTCACCCCGCTGATGGTCCACGACCTCACGATCGCGTTCGGCCTGAACACCAAGACCGGCCTGCTGGGCCAGTACGGCCAGTACTGGGTGCAGCTCTTCCACGGCAACCTCGGGACCTCCATCACCTACTACCCATCGAGCGTCGCCAGTGTGGTCGCCGCCGCGCTGCCCTGGACCGTGGTCCTGATCGGCACCGCGACCGTCATCAGCTACGTCATCGGCACGGTCCTTGGCACGCTGGCCGCGTGGCGGCGCGGCTCCGCGCTGGACGGCCTGCTCCCGGCCACCACCTTCCTCTACGCCATGCCGTTGTTCTGGCTGGCGCTGGTGGCGATCGAGCTATTCGGGGTCAAGCTGCACTGGCTCCCCACGTCCGGTGGTGAGGCGCAGGGCATCCCGATCGCGTTCACCGGTCAGTTTCTGTCCAGCGCCATCGACCACTCGGTCCTTCCCGCGCTGGTCATCGTCATCACGCTGGTGGCCAGCCCGCTGCTGGGCATGCGCAACATGATGGTGACCACGCTCAACCAGGACTACGTGCTCGTGGCCCAGGCCAAGGGGCTGTCGCAGCGCCGGGTGATGGTCATGTACGCGGCGCGCAACGCGATCCTGCCGACGATCGCGAACTTCGCCCTGTCGCTGGGCTTCGTGGTGTCCGGTGCGCTGCTCGTCGAGATCGTCTTCTCCTACCCGGGCATCGGCTACATCCTGCTGCAGGCCGTCGGCAACGAGGACTACCCGCTGATGCAGGCCATCTTCCTGATCATCACGCTGGCGGTGCTCGTCGCCAACCTGCTGGCGGACCTGGTGTACGTCGTGCTCGATCCCCGTTCCCGCCAGGAGGCGTGATGGCGACACCGCAGCGCGGGGCGCCACCTGCCGCGGACGCCGGTGAGCTGACGCCGGTCGCCACACCGTCCGTCCGTCTCCGCAGGCACTGGCGCCGGTACCCGTTCAAGGTGGTCGTGGGATTCGGCCTGCTGGCCGTGTTCGTGCTCATGGCGATCATCGGGCCGTTTGTCGCGCCCTACGACCCGAGCGCGATCGGGCCCGACGTGCTGGCGGCGCCGTCGGCCGCGCACCTGCTCGGCACCACGAACACCGGCCAGGACGTGCTGTCCCAGCTTCTCGTGGGCGCGCGGGTGACCCTGCTGGTCGGGTTCGGGGCAGGCGCGGTCGCCACCGTGCTCTCGGTGATCGTGGGCATCAGCGCCGGGTACTACGGGGGCGCGGGCGGCGAGCTGCTGTCGATGCTCACGAACATCTTCCTGATCATCCCGCTGCTGCCGCTGCTCGTGGTGCTGACCGCGTTCCTGCCCGGGGCCGGCTCCCTGATCGTCGCCGTGGTGATCAGCCTTACCGCCTGGGCCTGGGGAGCGAGGGTGCTGCGGGCGCAGACGCTCACGCTGCGCAAGTCGGACTTCGTCCAGGCCGCCCGTGCCGCCGGCGAGCGGGGCTGGCGGATCATCCTGTTCGAGATCCTGCCCAACGAGCTGGCCATCGTCGCCTCCAGCTTCCTGTTCACGGTGATCACCGCGATCCTCACCGACGCCGGCCTGATCTTCCTGGGCCTCGGGGACACCAGCCAGTGGAGCTGGGGAGCGATCTTGTTCTGGGCGCAGAACAACGAGGCGCTGGGCACCGGGGCATGGTGGTGGTTCGTTCCCCCCGGCCTGTGCATCGCCCTGACCGGGACATCACTGGCGCTGATCAACTTCGGCATCGACGAGCTCATCAACCCCGGCCTGCGGACGGCCGGGCTCGGCCGCAAGGCCAGCCAGGCCATGACCACCGGGCAGGGTCTCACCCCGGTGCGCCGGCCGGAGGGCGCGGTGACCGCGCCCACGGGAGCCGGGCGATGACCGCCTCACCGCCTGGCACGCGCGGCACGAGGCCTCCGGTGCTCGAGATCAGCGGGCTGTGCGTCGAGTACGGCGAGCGTGGCCGGGCGGTGCGGGCGGTGATCGACGTCGACCTGGTGCTGCACCGGGGCGAGGTCGTGGGCCTGGCTGGGGAGAGCGGCAGCGGCAAGTCGACGCTCGCGTACGGCGCCACCAGGCTGCTGCGGCCCCCTGGGGTCATCACCGGCGGCAGCGTGCTGTTCCATCCCGACCGCGACCACCCGGAGCTGACCATTGACCTGCTCGACGCCGGGATCAATGAGCTCCGCCGGCTGCGCTGGCGGGAGCTGGCGATCGTGCTGCAGTCGGCGATGAACGCGCTCAACCCCGTGCTCTCGGTGCAGACGCAACTCGACGACACGCTGGCCGCGCACCTTCCGGGATCCACCCATGCGAGCCGGCGGGAACGGGCGGCCGAGCTGCTCCGCCTGGTGGGCATCAGCCCGGACCGGCTGCGCAGCTACCCGCACGAGCTGTCCGGCGGCATGAAGCAGCGCGTGATGATCGCCATGGCGCTCGCGCTCGAACCGCAGGTAGTGATCATGGACGAGCCCACAACCGCGCTCGACGTGGTCACTCAGCGGGAGATCCTGGAAGAGATCATCGAGCTGCGGGACCGCCTGGGCTTCTCGGTGCTGTTCATCACGCACGACCTGTCGCTGCTGCTCGAGCTCGCCGACACGATCGCGGTCATGTACGCGGGCAGGGTGATGGAGTCCGCCCCGGCGGCCCGGCTGTTCGCGGCCCCGCGTCATCCGTACACCGCGGGCCTGCTCGCGTCGTTCCCGTCGCTGCACGGCGAACGCCACCTCATGACCGGGATTCCCGGCTCGCCGCCGGACCTGCGCAACCCCCCGCCGGGCTGCCCGTTCAACACCCGGTGCGGCTTTACCGAGCCGCAGTGCCGGCGGGTCATGCCGCCGCTGGCCCCGCCACCCCCCACCCACCTCCCCATTCCCCCTTCACCTTCGCCGGTCATTGGCGGCCGCCTGGTGGCGTGCTGGCTGCAGGACGGGCGGCACGACCGCCCCGACGTGGTGTCCAGGCCGGAGCCGCCGGGACGCGCGGACGGGCCGGTGGCCACCACGAGCCCGGGCCCGGTGCAGCCATGAACGGCCCGGTCGCGCAGCCACCGCCGGCCGGCGCGGCGCTGAACGGCGACCGGCCGACGGGCGCGAGCGTTCTGGTGGCCCGCGATCTCACCAAGCACTTCAAGGTCCGCGAGCGCGGGATGCGCGGATCCTACGGGCCGAGGCGCGTGGTCCACGCCGCCGAGGACATCGGCCTCGAACTGCGGGCCGGCAACGTCAGCGCGGTGGTCGGCGAGAGCGGCTCGGGCAAGACGACCGTCGTCCAGATGCTCGCCTGGCTGATCCGGCCCACCGCCGGGGAGATCCTGCTCGATGGCCAGCGGGTCACCCGCCGCTCGCTGCGCGCCTACCGCAAGCGGGTGCAGATCGTCTTCCAGGACCCGTTCGCCTCGCTCAACCCGGTCCACGACGTCCACTACCATCTCGCGCGGCCGCTGCGGATCCACCGGCGGGCCCGCGGCCGCGCCGCGGTCGACGAGGCCGTCCGGGCCTTGCTGGCCCGGGTCAGGCTGGAGCCAACCGAGCAGTTCGTGCACAAGATGCCGCACGAGCTGTCCGGCGGGCAGCGCCAGCGGGTGGCGATCGCCCGTGCCCTCGCCGCGGGCCCGGGCGTGCTGCTCGCCGACGAGCCGGTGTCCATGCTCGACGTGTCGATCAGGCTCGGCATCCTGAACCTGCTCGGCGACCTGCGCGACACCGAGGGCCTGGCGATCCTGTACGTCACCCACGACATCGCCTCGGCCAGGTACTTCGCCGACACCGTGTCCGTCATGTACGCGGGACGGCTGGTGGAGTCCGGTCCCGCCGTCGAGGTGACCGACCGTCCGTCCCACCCCTACACCCAGCTGCTGCTGTCGGCGGCGCCCGATCCTGAGCGAGCCGCCCCGGTGGTCATCAAGGGCAGCGGCGCGGCCCCCAGCCTGGTGAACCCGCCGGCCGGCTGCCGGTTCCACCCCCGCTGCCCCTTTGTCATGCCGGTCTGCCTGACCCAGCGTCCACCCGACGTCCCGGTCGGCCCCGGCCACGTGGCTGCCTGCTGGCTCCGCCACCCGGACCACGCCCCCGCGACCGCCCCGCCGCCCGCCGGCGACCCGCCGGCCTGAGCATAGGAGAACTCGTGAACCGCAGAACCAAGATGGCCGCCGCGCTCTGCGCCCTGTCGCTGTTCGGGGTGGGTGTCGCCGCCTGCTCATCGTCGGCGACATCGTCGCCGGCGGCGTCCTCGTCCAGCGCGACGCTGACCATGGAGAGCAGCCCGTCGGGCCCGGTGACCAGGGACTTCAACCCGTGGTCCCCCACCAGCGCGGCCAACATCCTCGGCTCAACGGCCATGATCTACGAGCCGCTGCTGCAGTTCAACCTGCTGAAGCCGGGGACCACGTACCCGTGGCTGGCCACGTCCTACGCGTGGTCCAACGGCGGCAAGACGATCACGTTCCACATCCGCAGCGGGGTCAAGTACTCGAACGGCACCCCGTTCACCGCGGCCGACGTGGCGTGGGAGTTCAACCTGGAGATCAAGGACCCGTCGACCAATGTCTGGGGGCTGCCGCTCACCAGCGCCTCGTCCTCGGGCTCGAGCGCGGTGGTCAACTTCTCCACCCCCGCGTACTCGCTGCTGTACTACGTCGCCGGCGAAACCTACATGGTGGACCCGAGCGTGTACAGCAAGGTCGCGAACCCGTTCACGTACACCGACCCGAACCCGATCGGCACCGGGCCGTACGTGGTGTCGACGTTCTCGTCGGGAGGCATCACGCTGACCAGGAACCCGCACTACTGGCAGGGCGAGCCGCACGTGGCCAAGCTGGACTTCCCCGCCTACGACTCCAACACGACCGCCAACCTGGACCTGGAGCAGGGAACGCTCGACTGGGGCGGCAACTTCGTCAGCGACATCAAGTCGGCCTACGTCGGCAAGGATCCCGCGACCAACCACTACTGGGACGCGCCGCTGCAGACCGAGGCCATCATCCCCAACCTGGACAAGTTCCCGTTCAACAGCCTGGCCGTGCGTGAGGCGGTCGCGGTGGGTATTGACCGGACCGTCATCTCGGACGACGGCGAGGACTACCAGCAGCCGCCGGCCGTCGGCCCCGGCACGCTGACCGGGCTCACGATGCCGATCGACAAGAACTACCTGACCACGGCGACCGATGGGTACGCGACCACGTACAACACGGCCGAGGCCAAGAAGATCCTGGAGGCGGCGGGCTGGAAGATGGGCAGCAACGGGTACTTCGTGTCACCCAGCGGGCAGACGCTGGCGTTCACGTTCCTGGACGCCGCGGCGTACACCGACTTCCTCACCGACGACCAGATCATGGCCTCCGAGCTCAAGGCCGCCGGGATGGACGTCACCGTGTCCGCCGTGTCGGTGTCAGCGTGGACCACCGACCTGGACACCGGCGACTTCCAGGCCATCTCGCACTGGGGCACCGGCGGCCCGTCGCCGTACTACCTGTACTACAACTGGCTGGACACCTCGCTGGCCAAGCCGATCGGCCAGGTCGCTACCGGTGACTACGAGCGGTTCGACAGCCCGCAGGCCGACGCCTACCTCAGCTCGTTCTCCAGCACCGACAACACGGCAACGCAGCTCGCGGACATGGTTGGCCTGGAGAAGATCGTCGCCACGGAGCTCCCGGTGATCCCGATCTTCTACGGGGTGGCCTGGGACGAGTACAACACCTCCAAGTTCACCGGCTGGCCGACGGCGTCCAACGAGTACGCACCCGGCGAGCCGAGCCAGCCGTTCAACGAGATCACCGTGCTGCGGCTGCGCCCGGTGAGCTGATCTCTCCCCGCCCACCCTCGCCCACCCTCGCCCACCCTCCCCACCCCCCCTCCCCGGCGGGGCCGCCGAACCTCCTGCTGGCGGCCCCGCCGGGCCCCACGGCCAGCGCGCACGGCGGAACCAGGCCGGTGGCACCGGCGTGCGGCGACCCTCGAAAACTATCGGCCATCCTTTCGGGAGTGTTCAGCAGATGACGCAGCTCAGCGTCGCGATCATCGGCACCGGGACGATCGCGCGGGCGCACGCCGAGGCCGTGACGAGCCTGGCCGACCAGGCCAGGCTGACGGCGGCGGCCGACACCGACGCGGGCGCGCTGCGCGAGTTCTGCTCGAGATACGGCGTCCCGGACTCTCGCAGCAGCCTGCGCGACCTGCTCGACACCGGGCCACCCGACCTGGCGGTGGTGTGCACGCCGCCCGGCGTGCACACCGCACACGCGCTGGCCTGCCTGCGCGCGGGCTCGTCGGTGCTGGTCGAGAAGCCGCCCGCGCTGACCCTGGCGGACCTGGAGCAGATGGCGGCCGCCGAGGGCACCGACGGGCCGTGGCTGGCCACGGTGTTCCAGCACCGGTTCGGCTCCGGGGCGCAGCGGCTGCGCTCGATGATCGACAGCGGCGTGCTCGGCCGGCCGCTGCTCGCGGTCTGCCACACCGTCTGGTTCCGCGACCAGGCCTACTTCGACGCGCCGTGGCGCGGCCGGTGGGACACCGAGGGCGGCGGCCCCACGATGGGCCACGGGATCCACCAGATGGACCTGCTCGGCTACCTGCTCGGCGACTGGACCGAGGTGTCCGCGCTGGCCCGCAGGCAGGCGCGCCGGACGGAGACCGAGGACCTGTCGCTGGCGCACGTGACGTTCGCCAGCGGCGCAGTCGCCAGCGTGGTCAACAGCCTGCTCTCGCCCCGCGAGGAGAGCTACCTGCGGTTCGACTTCGAGCGGGCCACCGTCGAACTGCGCCACCTGTACGGGTACGGCGACGACGACTGGCAGGTCACCCCCGCTCCCGGCCACTCCGGCGAGGTGGCCGCCGCCTGGGCGGCCGGTGAGCGGGGCGTGCCGAGCGGGCACCGCGCCCAGTTCGCGGCGGTGCTGCGCAGCCTGCGTGCCGGGACCGCACCGCCGGTGACGTCGGCGGACGCGCTGCGCACGATGCGCCTGGTGGCCGGCGTCTACGCATCCGCTTTCCTCGGCCGCCCGGTCCGCCCCGAAGAGCTGGCCCCGGATACGCCGTTCTACGAACGGATGAACGGCGGTGGCGCGCGGTGGTGATGTCGGTGGTGCACAGCCAGGACGGCTGGGTGAGCGCGAGCTGGCGTGGCACCGAGCTGTTCCGGTACATCTACCTGCCCGCGGAGGCGGCGCTCGAGTCGCCGCGGCCGTACTTCCACCCGGTCCGGACCCTCGGCGGCGACCTGGTCAGCCTGTACCGGCCGCACGACCACGTGTGGCACAAGGGCATCGCCTGGTCCTTGTGCAACGTGGGCCCGGCGAACTTCTGGGGCGGCCCGACGTACACCAGGGACGGCGGCTACCGGCAGCTGGACAACAACGGCCGGATGGCCCACGACGGCTTCACGGTCCTTGACGTCCGCGACCAGGTGCTGCGGATCGACGAGCGTCTCGCCTGGGTGACCCGCCGTGGCCAGACCTGGATCGCTGAGCAGCGGCGGATCCGCGCTGAGGTGCTTCCCGGCGAGGCAGCGTGGCGGCTCAGTTTCGGCACCGCCATGCGCAACGTGGCCGGCCACGTCATCGGGATCGGCAGCCCGACCACCGAGGGCCGGGAGAACGCCGGGTACAGCGGGCTGTTCTGGCGCGGCCCGAGGTCGTTTTCCGGCGGCACCGTGCTCACCCCGGACGGGCCCGGCGGCGACGAGCTGATGGGCTGGCGCGGCCCGTGGCTCGGCTTCACCGGCAGGCACGACGGCCACGGCCGGGCGTCGACGCTGGTGTTCTGCGACCGCGCGGAGAACTTCTCCGCCCCCAGCCAGTGGTTCGTGCGCACCGGCATGTACGCCTGCGTGTGCCCGGCACCGTTCTTCAGCGAGGAGTACCCGCTGGAAGCCGGCCAGACGCTGCAGCTCGGCTACGACGTGCTGGTCGCCGACGGTGCGCTGGATGTCACCCGGTGCGCCGAGCTGGCCGGCCAGGCCATCGCGGGAGTGCCCGGATGATCTCGAACCCAGCGAGCCCCGCCGGTCCCGCCGGCCCGGACCTGGCCCGGCTGTTCCCCGGCGGGACAGCGGTGTCGCTGCTGGCGGTCTACGACTGGTCCGGGCCCGATGGGCTGGTTGGCGGCTCCGCGCACGTGCACCTGGCCTGCACCGAGGGATACGTGGTCGTCGGCGGCCGGGGGCGGCTGCAGACGCTGAGCGCCGGCGGGTACGCGGAGACCCCGCTGACCCCGCTGACCGTCGCCTGGTTCTCCCCGGGCGTGATCCATCGCCTGATCAACGACGGCGGCCTGCAGATCCTCGTGGTGATGCAGAACGGCGGCCTGCCCGAGGCCGGGGACAGCGTGCTCACGTTCCCGCCCGCGCAGCTCGCCGACCCGCGGGCGTACCAGGCGGCGGCGGTGCTGCACGACCCGGCGGCCGTGCCCGCCGGCGAAGCCGCCCGCGCCCGCAAGGACCTGGCCGTGGCCGGATTCATTCGGCTCCGCGAGCGGGTCGCTGCGGAGGGCCCCGGGGCTCTCGACGACTTCTACGCGGCGGCTGTCGCGCTGGTCCGCGGCCAGCTTCCGGCTTGGCGCGCCGTATGGGAGGCCGGGGCGTTCGCCGCGGCGATCCAGACCG
>JASHOI010000258.1 GCA_030041195.1 Streptosporangiaceae bacterium
CGCCGCGCTCCGCCGGAGCTGCGGTCGCGGCGCAGGCTGGAGCGGGACTGCCCGGGGGCGGCCAGCCGGCCGGCACCCGGCGGCTGGCCGTCAGCTTTTCCCGGCCTCGCAGCGTCCGGCTCCGGTGGCTCCGGCCCCTCAGCGGCGGCGCCGTCGGACGCGGCAGGCCACAGCTCGTCGAGGATCTCGTCCAGCACGGACTCCGGGGTCCGCTCGCAGCCGTCGGCGATCCGGATCCGGCCAGACAGGGCCGCGTGCGTCGCGTCCCTGGCGGTCTCCCTGCCCAGGCCGGGCTCGCCGCGCAGCCGCTGCAGCCCGGTCAGCAGCAGCACCAGGTCGATCGACCCGCGGACCGACGAGCCCATCCGCACGTCCCGGTGGTCGCGGGTGGCCCTGGTGAGCGCGACGGCCAGCTCCACCGGCCTGCCGTCGAGCCCGGTGACCGCGGTGGTGATCGCGCGTTCCGCCGCGGCGTCCTGGTAGCCGAGCACGATCCGGCAGATCCGGTCGGCGATCGCGTGGCTGACCCGCGCCGTGCCGATCGCGTCGAACGGGTTCATGGCGGCGATCAGCCGGAACTGCGGGCCGGCACGCACGGTGCCCAGCCGGGGCACCGCGATCTCGCCCTCGGTCAGCAGCGTGATCAGGACATTGAGCGTCTCCTCGGGGACCCGGTTGAACTCCTCCAGGTACAAAAGCGCGCCGGAACGCATCGCGGAGAGCAACGGCCCGTCGGCGAACGTGGCCGGCGTGTACCCGGCCGCGAGCACCTGCGACGGGTCGTGCTGCCCGATCAGCCGGGCCGGGGTGAGCTCCGCGTTGCCCTCGACGAAGATCACGTCACGCCCCGAATCGCGGGCGATGGAACGCAGCAGCGTGGACTTGCCGGTGCCCGGCGGGCCCTCGATCACCACGTGCCGGCCGGCCTCGAGCGCGACCGTGAGCACCTCGCGCTCCCGGCGCAGCCCGACGACGGGCGGTGGCCCCGGGGGTTCGCCGAGGTCGCTAGTCGCTATACCGGATCACCCCGCGGATGTTCTTGCCGTCCAGCAGGTCCTGGTAGCCCTGGTTGATCTGGTCCAGCGTGTACGTGGTGGTGATCAGCTCGTCGAGCTTGAGGTCGCCCGACTGGTACAGCTCGACCATGCGCGGGATGTCGTGGAACGGGTCGCCGGACCCGAACAGGCTGCCCTGAATCCGCTTCTCGAACAGGGTCAGCAGCGCACCGGGCAGCTCGATCGTGTTCTTGGTCGGATCGGCGAGGCCGGTCACCACCACGGTGCCGCCCTTGCGGATCGCGTGGAACGCGTTCGTGACCACCGGGGAGTCGACCACCCCGACGGTCACGATCGCCTTGTCAGCGCCGACGCCGCGGGTCAGCTCCGTGATCAGAGCCGCCGCCTCCTCCGCGGTCGCGGCGCTGTGCGTGGCCCCGAGCTTCTCGGCCGTCTCCCGCTTCAGCGGCACCGGGTCGATCGCGATCACGTTGCGCGCCCCGGCCAGCGCGGCGCCCTGCACCGCGTTGATGCCGATCCCGCCGATCCCGTAGATCGCGATCGTGTCGCCGGGCTCGGTGGCCGCGGCGTGCACCGCCGAGCCGAAGCCGGTCGGCACCCCGCACCCGATCAGCACGACCTTGTCGAGCGGCAGGTCCGGGTCGACCTTGATCGCCGAGTTCTCCGAGATCACCGAGTACTCGGAGAACGTGCCGAGCATGCACATGCCGCCGAGGTCCTCGTCGCCCAGGTGGAAGCGGTACGTGCCGTCGGGCAGCTGGCCGTCCAGGATCGTGGCGCCCATGTCGCAGAGGTTGGACTTGCCGGTCGAGCACCACCGGCAGTGCCCGCAGACCGGCAGGAACGAGCAGATCACGTGGTCGCCGGGGGCCAGCCGGGTGACGCCCTCGCCGACCTCCTCGATGATCCCGGCGCCCTCGTGCCCGCCGACCAGCGGGAACCGCGGCACGATGTCGCCGTGCCTGAGGTGCTCGTCCGAGTGGCAAAGGCCGGCGGCCACGTAGCGGATCAGGACCTCGCCGGTCTTCGGGCCGTCCAGGTCAAGCTCGGCGATCTCGAAGTCCTGGCCCGTTCCGCGCAGAATCGCGGCCTTCGTCTTCATGAATCCTCCCCTGGCTCACAGCGATGGGAACCCTCGTCATCCTAAATTGGGCTACCCCGGCCGAACCAGACCCAGACGCACGCTACGGTTCCGGCGTGACCGACTGCGTGTTCTGCGACATCATCGCCGGGACCCACCCCGCCCACGTGGTGTTCTCCGACGACATCGCCATCGGGTTCCTCGATGCCAGGCCGGTGTTCAAGGGCCACGTGCTGCTGGCGCCGCTGGCCCACGCCGTCACGCTGGCCGACCTGCCGGAGGACCTGGTCGGGCCGCTGTTCACCCGGGTGCAGCGGGTGAGCGCGGCCATGCCCAGCGCGCTCGGCGCCCAGGGCAGCTTCGTCGGCGAGAACAACGTGGTCAGCCAGAGCGTCCCGCACCTGCACGTGCACGTGGTGCCGCGGACCAAGGGCGACGGCCTGCGCGGGTTCTTCTGGCCGCGCACCAGGTACGCCGACGACGCCGAGGCCGCCGATTACGCGCGCCGCCTGCGCGAGGCGCTGGCCGCCTAGACCCGGACCGCGGTCACCGCCAGGCACACCGTGACCGTGATCTCGGCCAGCGCGCCCAGCACATCGCCGGTGATCCCGCCCAGCCGGCGCACCGCCCAGATCGTCACCGCGACCGAGGCCACGAGTCCGGCGGCGACCGCGATCGCGATGAGGGGCAGGTACGCATACGCCCCGGCCAGTACGGCGACCGTCAGCGCGGCCGGGATCAGGGGGTTCACGGTTCCGGCCACCATCGCGCCAAGGCCGGTGCCGCGCGCCGCCGGAACCCCGCGACGGCACGCCCAGGTCAGCGACAGCCTCCCGGCCACGGCGGCGGCCACGACCGCGGCCACGCCGCGGCCGAGCGTCTCGGCCTGTGCCAGCGCGGCGACCTGGATCAGCAGCGCGAACACGAGTGTGACCACGCCGAACGGGCCGATGTCGGAGCGCTTCATGATCTCCAGCGCCTGGCCGGCCGGGCGGCGGCTGCCCAGGCCGTCGGCCAGGTCAGCGAGCCCGTCCAGGTGCAGGCCACGGCTGCCCGCCGCCAGCACGGCGACGGCGAGGACCGCGGCGAGCAGCGGGCCGGTGTGGCCGTACCGGTCGGCCACTTCGAGGACGGCGGCGGCCAGCGCGCCGAGCAGCAGTCCGACCACCGGGGCCCACGCCATCGCGGCTCCGGCGACCCGCCGGGACGGAGCCGACCCGCCCGATGGCGTCACGTTCAGGGGGAAAATAGTGAGCAGCGTCACCGCGAGGCGAAACCCCCCCGCAC
>JASHOI010000259.1 GCA_030041195.1 Streptosporangiaceae bacterium
ATGCTGATCGTGAATGTCTCGGTCGACGGCCGGCTGATCAGTTATCTGCTGCTCATGTCGTATCAGCCGACGCCGGCGAGCCGGGCTCAGGCGGACGTGGATCTTGCCGGGCTGGCTCCCGGCGTCGGCCTGCTGGCCGCCCGGGTCCCACCCGGCGGGGTCTGCACCCCTATTCACCAGGTGGCTGCCTCGGCCGCCCGGCCGTTGGCGTCCACGTTCACCGATCCTGTCGGCCAACAGCGGCGGCATCGGGCTTCACCCGGCGCAGTGGCCCACGGTCTGGTACAAGGGGGGCTCCGAGCCGGGCGTGCTGACCATGGCCTATCTGGCCACCAACACCGGCCTGGGCCCTCGTCCGGGGCCGGATCACCGGCGCATGCATCGCCCACATCTCGAGCGCCGGGTCCTGGTCCGCTGCCCGTGAGCGCGGTTTTGGCCGAACGGGCACAACGTCACGCCATGGAATAGCGGTGTACGGGCTCAGAGGGGAACGCCGGCATCCAGTAGTTCTTGCTTTCCGTCTTGCCGGCTGACCAGCGCGAGCATCGCCTCGCGCGGCAGCTTGGCTCGCATCGCCCAGTAGTAGATGATCAGGCTGAAGACGGCCACGATCAGGATGTCCCACCCGAACGGGATGTTGGAGGTATTGGTCGGCGGCAGCGAGGACGAGCCGCTGCTCCCGCTGTACTGGCCCTGCCAGGAGATGATGCCCATGCCGATCACCCACACTGGCAGCCATATCGCCGACCTCCACTCCAGCGGCGGCCGTTGCGGGTCGAATGCCATGAAGGCGCCGATGATCACGTACCCGATGATCAGGATGATGCCGAGCTTCCAGACCGTCTCGAAGCCCGACCAGTAGATGAGCAGGTCGGCGATGATGAACGCCAACGGGGCGAGCACGGTCGCGACCGGCATCCGGTACGGCCGGGGCGTGTCGGGAACCTGGCGACGGAACGCGCCGAGGGACAGCGGGGCGCCGGCGTACATCAGCACGCTGGCCCCGGTGATCAGCTCGACCAGTGAGCGCCAGCTCGGGAACGGCAATAGGAAGAACAGCCCGATGACGTACCCGGCGATCAGCCCCACCCAGGGGATGCGCTGGCTGCTGACCTCGCTGAAGATCTGCGGGACGTACCGGTTCCTGGCCAGGCCGTAGCTGACCCGCGACGTCCCCGTGGTGTAGATCAGGCCGGTGCCGAGCGGCGAGGCGAAGCCATAGACCCGGAGGGTGAACGCCAGCCAGCCACTGAGCCCGAGGATGCCGGCTAGGCCGGCGACCGGCCCGGACAGGATGTTGGTATTGGTGATGTTGGCGAAGCCCTTGCCAATCTGGCTCGCTGGCATGGCGCCGATGAAAGCGACCTGCACCAGGCAGTAGATCCCGGCAGCGACGAGAACCGAGATGATGATCGCCCGCGGCACGTTGCGCTGCGGGTTCTTGGTCTCCCCCGCCAGCTGGATGGCCTGCTCGAAGCCGAGGTAGGCGAAGATGATGCCCGCGGCGGGCAGCGCGCTGAACAGGGCCTTGAGCCCGCCCGGCATGAAGCCCGCGCCGCCGGCGGTGAAGTTGCGGCCGTGGAACTGGCCCAGCAGCACGATGATGGCCAGCACGGGGACCGCCACCTTCCACCACGTGATCATGTTGTTAACCCGGGCGAAGATGCGCATGGCCAGGAAGTTGACCGCGACGAAGAAAGCCATTAGCACCATCATCACGATGAAGCCGACCCTGCTGACAGTGCCTGTCGCGGCATCGAACATGCCGGGCCAGAAATACGACGCGTACTGCGTGAACGCGAAGCACTCGACGGGCGCGACCGCGACTGCTTGGATGTAGGAGAAGAAGCCGAACCCGATGCCGGCCATGCTGCCGAACGCGAAGTGCGGGAATCTGGCCGTGCCGCCGGAGATCGGGTACATCGCTCCAAGCTCGGCATGGCACAGGGCCAAGATCATGATCATGGCGGCGGCGATGATCCAGCCGAGGACGGCGGCACCGCCGACGATTTGCGCGGCGTAGAGCGCGCCGAACAGCCAGCCCGCGCTGACAATTGAGGACTGGGATGCCCAGGTGGCGCCGACCAGTCCCAACTCCCGCTTGAGGCCGATGTCAGTCGGTCTTGTCGCGGCAGCGAATGAAGTTCGAGTTGTCATGATCGATTCCCAAGGCAAAAAACTTAGTCAAATGTTCTGCTAGTGCAAAGAAGTAAGGCCTATTACGGCGACCAGGGTTGTCGCGACCGCCGCAACTACCCAGATCCAGGCGATTGACCTATTAGTTATCCTGCGAACGGGATTCTGCTCTTCGATCCGCTGGCGGTGCTGCGCTGCGTCGCGCTCGCTGAGCTGTGTCTCCTCGGTCTGCTGGTATCCCCGCGACTCCTCTGGCTGCTGGCGGCGGGCGATCTGCTCGCGGGCAGTGCTAGCCAGGCCATCGGGATCGGCGGCGGCCGGATCCAGTTCTGCCAACTCGTCGCTGATGGCCAGCACGGCTCCCCAGTCCTGCGATGCAGCCCGGCCCCGAAGCTTCCTCTGCAACTGCTCGATCTGCCGCCGCTGCGCCGCGATCTCCTCGGCTTGCCGACGGCGCTGCTGCTGCGCTGCGGTGATAGCCCGGTTCAGTACTGGGAGCAGCCGCTGGAAATCACTACCGAACCGGTTCGGGCTGAGCTCAAGTGCCTGACGGCGCACCAGCGGGGCGAGGCTTTCGGGCAGTTGGTCTTCACGGGGCATCTGAGCGCCGTCGACCAGGATGGGGATGACGCGGACGCCGTGCGTTAAAGCAGCTTCGATCTCGAGCCGGACGAAGTCGCCGGGGTTGTCCAGACGCCGTCGTCCATTCTGATCGGTGACCGTGAGCCACTGGTTGCCGATCAATGCCAGCAACGCGTCGGAGGATCCGACCGCGGTGGTGATCGCCTCGATGAAGTCTTCGCCCAAGTCAATCGAGTCGACGTCCTTGAAAATGTTGTCCCGGCCGAACTGATCGGCGAGCCGGTCGAACAGCGACACGGCAGCCCAGCTGGTATCCGCACGGCGGTAGCTCATGAAAATCCGGAGCGGAACGGTACCGGTGGACTCAGTCATGATTCCGGCCCTCGCGGCTTCCCCCAACCCTAGCCCGCCTCGCCGTGCATCCAGCCTCAGTTCGGTCGGGCGGCTTTAACGGCTCGGCGGCCTCCAGCTCAATCGCTGAGCCTACGGGCATCCTTCAACATAAACAAGGGGTTAGAAACGTGATTACGGGTTCAGGCCGGTTGCGCATCCACGGCAATCTCCGCGACCGTTAGCGATATACGGGTCAGGGCATAACCATGCTGGACACAACGCTCTCTATTCATGCAGATTCGGTCGCTGCGTGCACAGAACGGCCTGATCTGAGCGGGGGCCACGCAGGTTCGGTCCACCGGCAGCCGCTTGGCTGGCGGGCGTGGTTGGCTTCTATGCATTAGGTTTGGTCTGTCTTCGTCGTGTCCGGGTGGGTGGAGGAGCGGCCATGCCGACCGACCCGTCG
Source organism: Streptosporangiaceae bacterium (assembly GCA_030041195.1). Next base: position 3,518 of record JASHOI010000259.1, read on the forward strand.
ATCCCGGCGGCTCCGGATCCGCTGCCTGAGGAGATCTGGTCCGGCACACCGAATATCGTCCTGGACGGCGAACGCCACGCGATCGGGTGGCAGAGCTTTCCGGCAAAGGAAGGCGGCCCGGCTTATCTGACCCTGCGGCGCAGCGTTCTCGGGGGCCGCACGGTCTTGGGGCGGTACCCGCTGACGGATGACGGCTGGGCTCAGGCGTGGGCGGCGTTCGCGCGGCTCGATCCGGCCGCGGCCGAGAAGACCCGCGC
>JASHOI010000260.1 GCA_030041195.1 Streptosporangiaceae bacterium
CAGGCGAACTCGCAGCGCGCCCGGCGGCGCCTGGCCGAGGTGGCGGCCGGCGCGGCCCACCGGGCTGGGTACCCGGACATCCGGGCCCTGGTGCTGGCGCGGGCGGCCGATGGCGCCAGCCTGGCGGCGATCAGCCGCGAGGCCGGGCTGCACAAGGACTGGCTGTCACGGCACCTCGGCGACATCGATCCCGAGGCCGCGGCGGCCGTGCGCCCGCTGCAGCACGGCCGGTGGGACGCTGGCTGGCGACCGGCCCTGAACCGGCTCGGCTTCGCCGACGTGGCCAGCTACCTCAGCGAGCGGCACGCCTCCCGGCACTGGACCGTCAGCGCCATCGCCGCCGAGGCAGGCCTGTCGCACCACGCGGTGGCGTCCGCACTGCGCCGCCACGGCCTGGACCAGACCGCGCACGCCGCCAAGCGCCACGCATCACGGCAGCGCGCGGCCCAGGTGGCCGCCCGGCTCGGCTTCGACGACATCTGCGGCTACCTTGCCGAGCGCCGGGCCGCGGGATGGACCTGGCAGGCGATCGCCGCGGAATCGGGCCAGCCGCCGTCCTGGATCCGCCGGCAGGCGGCCGCCTCCGGCCTGATCGCGCCGTCAACCCCCGATGCCGGGGCCCGCGTGAGTCATCGTGCCGTACAGACGATGCAACACGGGGCCGAACGGGCTTGAGTAGGACAAGGCCGGGGTCTTACCGCCCTGCTGGTAACCGCCGATGATGCCGACGATGACCCCCAGGCCGGAAGGGCCGTTGACGTCAATCAGAAACGGGCCGCCGCTGGACGCGCTCGCGTAGCCCGGGCAGGCAAAGCTCAGCTGCTGCTGCCCGGCCGCCATGATCGTGCCCGGCTTCCGGCTGCATATCGTCAGCTTGCCTGCTGGCGAGTATCCCTCCACCCGCACCCACCCCGGCACGGGCGAGCTGTACCCGAGCCGATCGGCCCCGGCGCGCGCCTGCACGTCGCCGCGCACGGTCAGGAAGGCGAAGTCCTCGTTGATGTTGCCATAGGGGAACCAGCCGGCCGGGAATACCTGCCCCGTGACGTGCCATTCGCCGAACGGCGCGTGTTTATGGGTGTAAGAGGGCGCGAACATCAATGTGGACGCCAGCTTTCTGCCCAGGCAATGCGCGGCGGTGATGATCAGGTTCCCGGCCGGGCTGCTCACGACGCTCGCGGTGCAGAACGGGCGCCGGTGCAGAATCAGCACGCCGACCGCGGTGCTCCCGCCGGTCACGCTGGCCTGGGCCCGCCGGGCGTCGTGCTCTCCGGCGGCCGCGTAGACGGCGAACGCCGCGATGATGGCCAGGGCGGCGAGGCCCAGCGGCCGCCGCAGTTCCCGTACGGTACTCGCAGCGCTCAGCCGCATTCGCGTCCGTCCGATGTTCGGCGGGGGCCAATAACCCCCGCCGGAAATGGTCCGTCGACAATGATCCGGTCGAGCTTATCGCCGCGGTGGTCAGATCCGGCGCAGGCGCAAGCGGGAATGGACGGCCAGGCCGCCGCGCCAGGCGACGGCCGTGGCCAGCGCGGCGGCCACGGCCGCGGTGAGCATGGCGGCCCGGTCGCCGCTCGCGGCGGCCGCCGGGCTTCCGTGGCTGACCGCCTCGACCACGGCCGGCAGCAGCGCGGCACCGATCGCGGCGCCCACCTGGCGGCTGGTGTTGATCACGCCGCCGACCAGACCCTGATCGCCGTCGCCGACTCCGGCGCTCGCGGTGACCATGGTGCCGAACGCGGTTCCCGCGGTGCCGAACCCGACCAGCATCAGCGCCAGGAACAGCGGGCTGTAGCCCCCGGCCGCGGGCAGCCGGGTAAGGACCAGGAACCCGATCGTGGCCAGGGCGCTGGTGATGATCAGCACCCGGCGGATGCCGACGCGGCGGGCCAGCCGCGCTCCGAACGCGCCGGCCGTGAACCCGATCACGCCCTGCGGGGCGATCACCAGGCCGGTCACCAGCGGCGAATCGTGCAGGACCTGCTGGAAGTACAGCGAGAGCACGATCAGCTCACCGGCATTCCAGAGGCCGAGCAGAAGGTTCATGGTCCCGGCCTTGCGCAGGTTGGGCAGGCGAACCAGGTCGCCGCGCACGAGAGGCTCCGGGTGACGCCGCTCCACGGCGACGAACGCGGCGCCGGCCGCCGCTGCCGCGGCCACCGCGGTGAGCACGGCCGGGGAGGTCCAGCCGAGCACGTACCCCTGCGAGACCGCGAACACCAGCGCGGCAACCGCGCCGGTGATCAGCAGCGCGCCGCCGACGTCCAGCCTGTGCCCGGTCCCGGCGGCCCGGCGCGATTCGCCGAGCAGCCGCGGGGCTAGCAGCAGGGCCACGATCCCGACCGGCACGTTCACCAGGAACACGGCCCGCCAGCTGGTGAACTCGACGAGCACGCCGCCAAGCACCTGCCCGGCCACGAACCCGATCGACGCGGTAGCACCGTACATTCCGAGCGCGCGGGTGCGGGCCGGTCCCTCGGCGAATCCGGTGGTGATCAGCGACAGCGCGGAAGGGGCGACGAGGGCCGCCCCGGCCCCCTGCACCACGCGCGAGCTCACCAGCAGCACCGGGTCGTGCGCCAGGCCGCCGGCCAGCGACGCGGCCGAGAAGATCGCCAGGCCGATCATGAACATGCGGCGGCGCCCAAACGTGTCGGCGGCGCGGCCGCCGAGGATCAGCAGGCCGCCGAACGCGATCGCGTACCCGGTCACGATCCACTGCACGGCCGTGGCCGAGAAGCCGAACTCGCGCTCGATCGAAGCGAGCGCCACGTTCACGATGCTGAAGTCGAGGACAACCATGAACGCCGCGGTGAGAATCAGCGCGAGGGCGAGCCGGCGGTGCTCCGAGGGCGCGGGGCCTGGCCGGGGCGCCTCGTGCTCCAGCGGCCTTGCGCTCGGTGCGGTCACGCTCGTCGGCATGATGGTCTCACCCATTCGATACTCTACGTTTCGTTTTCTTTGACCATTTGGTGAACCCCGCCAAGCGCGCGGCTATTCCCCGGTCAGAGCGCCATAAGCGGCTGGGCTTGGCAGAGTCGGGAAGAGGCGGGCGACGCCGCCCGCGGGCGCGGCCTGTGACCTAAGCCGGCCCGCTGGTCACGAAGTGCTGCTGCGCCCACTTGGAGAGTTCCTCCATCGCGGGGCGCAGCGCGGCGCCGCAGGGGGTGACCCGATAGCGCACGCCAAGCGGCGGACCGTCGACCACTTCGCGGGTCACCAGGCCAGCCGACGCCAGCTCGGCGAGCCTGCTGGACAGCATGCGCTCACTGATGCCGGGGACCGCACGCCGCAGCTCGGAGTAGTGCGCCGGGCCGGGCATGAGGACGGCGAGGATCAGCCCCGTCCACCGCTTGCCCAGCAGCGCGAAGACCTTGGTCAGCTCGTCGCCGACGCGGGCGCACGTGTCAGCCACGGCAACCACGATATCCGGTCGCGGTGATCGTAAGCCCGATTCGGTCTGTTGCTTATTTTTCTGCTGTAACTTGAAAATAGTAAGTAGCGGATGAAACTATGCCGTGGAAGGACGCGGCGCTCGCGTCGATCACAGCCTGGGAGTTCATCGTGTTTGTTGCCACGCTGGTCCTGTCGATCGTTCTCGCGATCTTCTTCATCACCGCCGGGACGCCGAAGCTCATGGGCGCCCGGCTGATGCACGAGGTGGCCGGGCATTTCCGCCTCCCGGCCGTGGCGGTGAGGGGGATCGGCGCTCTCGAGCTGGCCGGCTCGGCGGGGCTGCTGATCGGCCTGGCGCTGACGCCGCTTGGCGTCGCCGCCGCCGCTGGCCTGACGCTGCTCATGGCGGGGGCCGTCGTCTTCCACGTCAGGGAGCATGATCCAGCGGCGCGCATCGCCGCGCCGGCGCTGGCCGGGCTGATCGCGGCCGTCACGGTCGTGGTCCGCGCCGCGAGCGGATGACTCGGGCCGGGCACCAGTGATCGTCAGCTGGCCGAACCAGGGCGGTGGCCATCAGCCGGGATGGTGGGCGTGGCGTCGGCGTTTCCGCCGGGGACGAGGACCCGACCGCCGCTGATCTCGATCTCGACCGGGACCAGGCGGGTGGCGGTCGCCAGCGGCTCGCCGGTGCCGGTGTTGCGCATGAACCGCGGGTGCGCGCCGCCAGACACCTGCACCCTGAGCCGGTGCCCGGCGGCGAATCGGTGCGCGGTCGCGCTCATCGGCACCGTGACGTCCCGCCAGCCGTCGCCGGCACCAGCGCCGCCGGGGCCGGGCCCGGCGCCGAGGCGCGTCAGGCCGTCGCAGACGTTCCACGACGTGCCCTTCGGGTCCACGTCGCACAGCCGCGCGAACACGTCGAAGTGCGGCCCGCCGCCGCGCGCCCGCACCCGGAAGCTGACCGGGCCGATCACGTCGAGCGGCTCGCTCAGCGGCGCGCTGGTGAAGACCAGCACATCGTGCCTCGACTCCAGCGCGTTGTTGCGCCGCGAGCCCGCATCCCGCGAGTCCAGCCTGGGGCCGCCGACCGACGGCGTGGGATCCGCCGGGTCGTAGCGGAACGACGAGACCGCCTCCGCCGCGGGCGGCTCGGTGGCGAGGATCCCGTCCCGGTGCAGGTGCCATGCCTGCTCGGGGAAGCCCGGCGGCGGCCAGTCCGCCAGGTCCCGCCACGTGCCCGGCGCGCCGGTCTCGCCGACGTGTACCCGAACCGGCAGGCTGCCGGTGGCGGCGCCGTTGCCGCTGAGGTGACTGCGCAGCCACCCGAGCGCCTCGCCGAACAACACCGGCAGGTCCTTGTTGAAGCCGGACGTGTGAGTCCACGGCCCGGCGATCAGGCGCACCTGCCGCCCGGCTTCGCGCAGCCGCCGGTACTGCGCCAGGGTCTGGTCCAGGAACACGTCCGACCAGCCTGTCAGCAGGCTGACCGGCGGGATCCGTTCCGGGGAGAAGACCGCGCGCCGCGGCGCCCAGTACGGATCACCCGGTTCCGGGTGCGTGATCCAGTCCTCGAAGTAGCCGACCCGGCCGCCGAAGGCAGGCGGATACGCGTCGATTAGCGGCAGCGTGCGCGCGACCCGGTTATAACGGCGCAGCAGCCGGAGCATCGCCAGCGTGAACCTGCCCATGCCGCGGTGCATCGACAGCATCGCGGCGGTGCCGGTCAGCGTGCCCTCGAGGGCGAACGCGCCGCCTGGGTAGAGGAGCCTATGGCCGTCGTCGGGGCTGACCTGTACGACCATCGCGCCCAGCTCGGGCGGTGGGTCGGCGGCCAGCGCCCATTGTGTGAATCCGAGGTAGCTCGGCCCGATGGTGCCGAGCGAGCCGTTGAACCACTCCTGCCGCCGCAGCCAGGCGATCGTCGCGTGGCCGTCTGCCGCCTCCGCAACGAACGGCTCGAACACGCCCTGTGATCCGCCGGTACCCCGGCAGCTCTGAATGACGACGTGGAACCCCTGCTCGCCGAGCAGCGCGCCGTACAGGTAGTCCCAGGGGAAGCCGCGGCCGTATGGCGTCCTGATCAGCAGCGCCGGATGCGGCCCCTCGGCCAGCGGACGGTAGTGGTCGGTCAGCAGCGTGGCTCCGTCGCCGGCCGGAACCGCGATCCTCCGCTCGACCGACACCCCGCACACAGGCGCGGGGAGCTGTCGCCGCGCCAAGCGCACCATGAGCCGCACGTGCCAGGGTAGCGGCCCGGCCTGGACGGCCGCCACCGCCGTCGGCTGCTGACGTGTCGCGTCCGGATGCATCGCACCTCACCTGGCTTTCTGCCGTTCTGTTAGTTCGCGTACGTCGTTCGCAAAGTAAGGCTACCAGTTTGGGTACAGTGATCGCGAAGTCCGGGCCAGGGTGCGGGAGACGCGATGCCATCCGACGGGTCAGCCAGCAGCATCTGGATACGCCCCGAACGTGCCGCGGCGGGACGGCCCGCCCAGCGCAGCCGGGCCGAGATCACCGCCGCCGCCGTCGGCATCGCCGACCGCGAGGGCGTGGACGCGGTGTCGATGCGCCGCGTGGCCGCGGAACTCGGCACCGGCGCGGCGTCCCTCTACCGCTACGTCGACACCCGGGAGGAACTGCTCGACTTGATGAGCGACGCGACGGCGGCGGAGTACTCGCTGCCGGCTCCTGACGGCGACTGGATGGCGGGACTGCTCGCGATCGCCGACCAGACTCGCGCGATCATGCGGCGTCACCCATGGCTGCCCGGGCTGGTCCTCAGCCGCCCGGTCATCGGGCCGAACGGGCTCGCCGTGCTGGAGCACTACCTCGCGGTGCTCGAGCATCATCCGGCGGGTATCGCCGCGAAGCTCGACGCCTTCGCGATGCTCAACGGCATGACGGCGAATTTCGTCCTGCACGAGCAAGCCGGCGGTGCGGCGCTCGCCGAGCGCAACGTCGCGTACCTGCAGCACGCCCTGGCCTCGGGCGAGCACCCCACGCTGGCCCGGCTGTTGTCACAGGGGCCAGTGCCGCGGGGCGAGCCCGTTCAATCGAGCAACCCGGCGGACAGATTCGGCGACATCCTTACCCGCGTGCTGACCGCCCTGCTTGGGCCTGCGCGCTGAGTCGCAGCGACCGGTACAGCAGGCGCGGGTCGCCCAGGCGGCGGCGCAGTTCGCGCTCCAGGCCGGCGATCGGGTACAGGTTCTGCGGGGCGCGCGTGTCCTTGTACTCGGCGGACGCGAACCTGCCGAGGCACACCTGGCTCACGCCGGCCAGCCCGATCACCTCGCTGGCCGGCAGGTCCGCGGAGCACTCGATGCGGACGATACCCCCCCACGGGGCCGCGGCGGGGCCGGTCGCCCCCGGCAGGCGCAGGTACCAGGTGTGCCGGTCCCAGTTCGTCCCGATCAGGAACACCGGAGTCCGCTGGCCGGGCGAGAGCGTGCCGACGATCGCGTTCAAGCCCGCCGGCAGGTACGTGGTGCGGTGCGACTTGATGTAGCCGAGGGCACGCGGCAGGTGCTGGCGCCCGCGCAGTGGCCCGTCGATCACCAGCAGGTCGGCGCCTTCCGGCACGCCATGCCCGGCTATGGCCGCCCGTGCGGCGACCGCCGTGCGGACCTCCACGTCGCCGAGACGACGCTGCAGCGCCTGGGACAGCGTCACCGACAGCGGCTGCTCTTTCCTGGCGGTGGTGCGGCACGCCGTGTACTCCCCCGCCCAGGTCGCGATGCTGTCGGCCTTCGGTGCCACGGTGAACAGGCCGCGCCGGATCTCATGCTGCACCAGGTGGGCCCGGTGCGCGCAGCAGCACACCACGCCCGCCGCGTACGAGGCGCACAGCCCCATGCTCGCCTCGCCGGCCGGGACGCCGCCGGGCGAGCCGTCATCGATCCAGACGCGGGCCTCGATGCGCCGCACGCCGTCAACGAAAAGCAGCGCGTCAGGAACGGGGCGGGCGGGATCCGGGTCGATCGCACGCCACTGGCCGGCCGGCAGCTCCACGTTCGGGTCCACGCGTGCGGTCGACTCCGCCAGGAAGTCCTCGATCTCGGTGTTCGTGCCGTACGACGGATCCCACCCGTCGACGGTGAACCGCATCCCGGGCCCGGAGCCGTTGCCGTTGGCGCGCGGGCCGACCGGCGGCGCGGGCGCGTCGCCGCGCAGCCCGCTGATCACGAGGTCTCCACCAGGTCCGCGACGGCCGGATCCGCCATGTCCGCGCTCACCAGACCCTCGCGGACCACGGTCGAGGTCCGGGCGTTCCTGGAGACCAGGAAGCGGACCGGGACCCGCTCGGCGAGCGCGGCAACGTGCGTGATCACCCCGACCATCCGCTGACCCTGCGCGAGGGTTTCCAGCGTGGTGGCGACCACCTCGAGGGTCTCCGGATCCAGGGTGCCGAAACCCTCGTCGAGGAAGATCGAGTCAAGCCGGGCCGCGCCCGCGGCGGCGAGCGTGGACATCTGCGCGGACAGGGCCAAGGCGAGCGCCAGGGACGCCTGGAACGTCTCGCCGCCGGACAGCGTCCGCACCGAGCGGCGTGAGTCCGCGTCGGTGTGGTCGATGACGTAGAACTCCCCGTCTTCGTAGCTGAGGTCGAACTGGCCGCTGGACAGCCCCGCCAGGTTCACCGATGCGTCGGCGACCAGCGTGTCGATCGCGGCGGTTATCAGCCAGCGCGGGAAGTTGTCCGCGCGCAGAAGGTCGCCGAGCAGCCTGGCCACCCGCTGCTGATCCTGCGCCTCGTCCCGCAAGGCGGCCATGCCCGACGCCTCGGCGCGGCGTTCCGCGACCCGCCTGGTGGCGGCGCGGGCCCGCTCGAGCGAGGCGGTGACCGCGGTGGCGGCACCTGCGGCCACCGCCTCGGGGGCCACCTCGACCCCGCCAG
>JASHOI010000261.1 GCA_030041195.1 Streptosporangiaceae bacterium
GGCGGCCGTCGAGCCATCCCGCTGCTGGCAGGTCGCGACGAACAGCACGGCGCCGCCGTCGTCGCCGGACGGATCGGCGCAGTGCCCGACCGGCCCGTGGCCCACGCGCCTGCCCTTGCGCAGCAGCGTCCCCGCTAACAGCGGCGCGGCGGGGCTCGGCAGCGGCCCGCGCACCGCGTCGCCGACCTCGGTCGGGACCAGCACCTCACCCGGGGGCACGTTGACGTCGGGCGCCACGAACTCGCGCACAGCCGATCGATTCATCGTCTCGTCCCCCTGCTGAACCGGCCGCGGTGCCGCCCCCCGACGATCTCAACTCATCACAGCACCGCGACGCCGGCAGCAAGCTCATTCCCTGGTCAGTATCTCGTTTCGCTCACCGGACTCTCAAGCTTCGGCCAGAACGCCCGGGCGAAAAATGTTGATTAAGCCGATCAAGATTATTAGATTTAACGCGACGACAGCGGCCTCCGCGGGTACGAGCCGGGTATGCGGAGCGGGGCGGCCGGCCTCGGCGAGGACGTAGCCGGGCATCGTTTCGCGCCCGTGTCGACGTGCATAGAACGCGAACCGAAGGGGAGGACCCGAGCATGTCCGCAACCGATGAGCTGCTTGAGAACAACCAGGTTTACGCCGAGACGTTCAGCGGCCCGCTGCCGCTGCCGCCGTCGCGCGGCCTGGCCGTCATCGCCTGCATGGACGCCCGCCTCAACGTCTACGCGATCCTCGGGCTCGCGGACGGGGAGGCGCACGTGATCCGCAACGCGGGCGGGGTGGTCACCGACGACGAGATCCGGTCCCTCGCGATCAGCCAGCGACTGCTCGGCACCCGCGAGATCATCCTGATCCATCACACCGACTGCGGCATGCTGACGTTCACCGACGACGACTTCAAGGCGGCGATCCAGGCGGAGACCGGGATCAAGCCGCCCTGGGCGGCCGAGGCGTTCGGCGACCTGGAGGCCGACGTGCGGCAGTCGATCGCCCGGATCAAGGCCAGCCCGTTCGTGCCGCACACCGACCAGGTGCGCGGGTTCGTCTTCGACGTCGCGACCGGCAAGCTGAACGAGGTCAGCTAGCTCACATCGGGGTTGTCGCCGCGGCCCTGCTGCTCGGCGAGGAACCGCTCGAACTGCGCGCCGAGTTCCTCGGCGGTCGGCATGTTCTCCGCCTCGTCGGCCAGCGAGCCGCCGTTGCTGCCCGCGGCGAACGCGTCGTACTGCTGTTCCAGGGCCTGGACAACCTCGGAGACCTCGTCCGAGCCCTCAACCTGCCTGGCGATCTCCAGGTCGGTGCGGTGCGCCGCCTCGCGCAGGGCGTCCGCGGGCAGCGACAGGCCGGTCGCGCGCTGCACCGAGTCGAGCAGCGTGACCGCGGCCGCCGGATAGGCCGCCTGGGCCAGGTAGTGCGGCACGTGCACGGCGAACCCGATCGCCGCGCGCCCGTCCTCGCCCATCCGCAGCTCGAGCAGGGCTGCCGCGCTGCCGGGCACCTGCAGCCGGTCGACCAGCGGCCGGTAACCCTCGACCAGGTCGGTGCGGGTCGCGTGGGCGGTGACGCCGAGCGGCCTGGTGTGCGGCACCCCCATCGGGATGCCGTGGAACCCGACCGCCAGCTTCACCCGTAGCGTCGTGGCCAGCGTGAGCAGCGCGCCGATGAACGAGTTCCAGTCGTGGTCCGGTTCCGGGCCGTTCAGCAGCAGGAACGGGGTCCCGGCCTCGTCATGCAGCAGCGAGACCAGGATCTCCGGCTCGTCGTAGTGCTCCCAGTGGTCCTTGGCAAACGTCATCACCGGCCTGCGGGACCGGTAGTCGATCAAGGAATCCACGTCGAAACGGGCAACCTCGGTGTGCTCGAGCGTGCTCAGCAGGTGCGCGGTGAGCAGGCGCCCCGCCCCGCCCGCGTCGATGAACCCGTCGAGGTAGTAGAGCATCGGGACGTCATCGAGCTGGGGCGCGTCGGGGCTCACCTGGTACAGGTCTCCCGGATCACGCGCCACGTCCGCCGCCTCCCTCAAACGTTGTCCCACTACCAGTCTTACCAATGTCCGGTCACAGTTTGACAATCAGCGGCGGAAACAGTGCCAGCGGGGCGGTCAGCGGTCGCGGCCGGCTTCGCCGTCGCCGGCCGCCTCGCGGTCCCGCCACCGGCCGATGACCGCCGGAAGTTCCGTGCTGACGAACTCGAAGAACCGCACCGATTCCGCGACCCGTTCGCCGGCCGGAGTGTCCGGGCCGAGGATCGCGACGCCCTCCCGCAGCACCCCGGTCCACCGGGACATGAGGCGATCGCGCAGCCCGATCACCTCGTCCCAGACGTTGTTGGGCGCCCGGTAGTAGTGCCGCCGTGAGCCCGGCTCGCTCTCCTGGCGGGCCATGCCGATCTGGACCAGGTACCGGACCGCCCCGGACACCGCCGCGGGGCTGACCTGCAGCTTGGTGGCCAGCTCGGCCGCGGTGAGCCGGCCCGAGTCCGTGGTCAGCAGCGCGGCGAACACCCTGGCGGGCATCCGCGGAACGCCCATCTGCATCAGCGCCGAGGCCAGGTCCTCCACGAACCGGCGGACGGCTTCGTCGTCGCGCCGCGGGGGAGCGCGGTCGGTGTGGGCGGCAACGGTGCCGGGCCGCGGCGAACCCCCGTCAGCGTGCGCGGCGGCGATGCCCCCGCGCGCCC
>JASHOI010000262.1 GCA_030041195.1 Streptosporangiaceae bacterium
CGGGGCGGCAAGGGGTAGCCGAGCTACCCCGGCCGGGCTAATCCACAACGGCGGCCCGCCACTCCACAACGGCGGCCCGCCACTCCACAACGGCGGCCCGCCACGTCCATGATCGTGGTGGATTTTTGCTAAATAGCGCATAAAACTCGCCACGATCATGAAACGCCTGCTTGCCGCGGCGCGCTGGCGTGGCGGCGGGTGCGGGAGCGGGCCGCTGGCCTGGCGGCCACGGCGGGCGTGGCCGATACGGTTGACTGCATGTCGGACCAACGCAGGGAGAACCCCGTCGTGCTCTCCCGGATCTACACCCGCACCGGGGACGACGGCAGCACCGCGCTCGGCGACGGCAGCCGCGCGGCCAAGACCGATCCCAGGCTCGCCGCCTACGCCGACGTCGACGAGGCCAACTGCGCGGTCGGGGCCGCGGTCGTCATGGGCGGGCTGCCCGCCGATATCACCAGCCTGCTGGTCCGGCTGCAGAACGAGCTCTTCGACGTGGGCGCGGACCTGTGCAATCCGATCGCGCCGGCCGCCGGCGAGCCGGCGCACCCGCAGCTCAGGATCGACGAGGAGTACATCAGCCGGCTGGAGCAGGCCTGCGACGCCTACAACGAGGGCCTGCCGGTGCTGCGGAGCTTCGTGCTGCCGGGCGGCAGCGTGGGCGCCGTGCTGCTGCACACGGCCAGGACCGTGGTCAGGCGGGCCGAGCGCAGCGCCTGGGCGGCGGTCGAGGCATACGGCGACACCGTGAGCCCGCTGCCGGCCAGGTACCTGAACCGGCTCTCCGACCTGCTGTTCATCCTCGCCCGGAGGGCCAACGAGCCCGACGGCGACCTGCTGTGGAAGCCGGGCGGGCAGCGCTGAGCACGCCTGGGATCAGCTGAAGCCGGACAGCGGGCCCGGCGGCGCGGCCTCCAGCCAGGCCAGGAAGCCGGTCAGCGCGTCATCGCTGAGCGCGAGCTCGACCCGCCCGGAGGCACCTTCCCCGGTGTCGCACTCCACGACAACGGCGTCCGAGCCGACGCTGGTCATCTCCACCGCGTCGGCCGGCCGGCGCGACACCACGCTGAGCGTGCGCCGGGCGAAGACCTCCACCGGGCGCAGCCGTAGCCCGAAGATCGGGTACCAGCGCAGCTCGTCGGGCTGGTAGGCGGCGAGCCCCAGCCGCCAGCGCCGGTCCCTGGCGCGCCGCAGGCCGCACTCGACGCTGCCCCCGCCGCGCTCGATCAGGGTCCTGCGCGCCGCGATGCCGACCGCGCCCACCAGCGCGATCGCCAGAACGATCACGAGGAGCCAGCCAGCGTCCAGCGCCAGCCGCCCCCCTGCCAACCCCGGCCCTCTCCGCGCGGACTCTCGTCAGGCCCCGTCGGCGGGTTCGCCGGCGGCTCTGAGCTGCGCTCTGAAGTACCGGACGTCCGCGGGCTCCTCGTCCCCCGGGGCCGAGGCCTCCGCGTTCTGCAGCGCTTGGTCGAGGGCGGCGCGGGTCGCGCTGGCGTCCACGTCGGCGCCGAGCCGGGCCTCACGGGCCAGGACCGAGACCCGGTCGTCGGCCACGGAGAAGAACCCGCCGCTCACCGCGGCGGCCACCGTGCTGCCCCGGTCCGCGCCGTCCGCGCTGGCTTCCGGCAGGATCCGCACCACGCTGCCCTCGACCAGGATGCCGAGCACCGGGCTGTGCCCGGTCAGCACGCCGATGTCACCGTCCTTGGTCTTGGCGATGACCATCCCGGCGGGGCCCGCCCACACCTCGCCCTCGGGGACGACGAGGCTCACCTGCAGCGTCACCTGCTCACGACCGTTCCAGCTCCTTCGCCTTCTTCTCCACGTCCTCGATCCCGCCGCACATGAAGAAGGCCTGCTCGGGCACGTGATCGTACTTGCCCTCGGTGATCGCCTTGAACGAGGAGATCGTGTCATCCAGCGGCACGAACACGCCGGGGATGCCGGTGAACTGCTCGGCCACGTACATCGGGTGCGAGAGGAACCGCTCGAGGCGGCGGGCCCGCTGCACCGTGACCTTGTCCTCCTCGGACAGCTCGTCGATGCCGAGGATCGCGATGATGTCCTGCAGCTCCTTGTAGCGCTGCAGGATCCGCTGCACCTCGCGGGCCACGTCGTAGTGCTCCTGGCCGATGTAGGCCGGGTCAAGCAGCCGCGAGGTCGACGCCAGCGGGTCCACGGCCGGGTAGATCCCCTTTTCGGTGATCTCCCGGGACAGCTCGGTGGTGGCGTCCAGGTGCGCGAACGTCGTCGCCGGGGCGGGATCGGTGTAGTCGTCGGCTGGCACGAAGATGGCCTGCATCGAGGTGATCGAGTGGCCCCTCGTCGAGGTGATCCGCTCCTGCAGCTGGCCCATCTCGTCGGCCAGCGTGGGCTGGTAGCCGACGGCGGACGGCATGCGGCCGAGCAGCGTGGACACCTCGGACCCGGCCTGGGTGAACCGGAAGATGTTGTCGATGAACAGCAGCACGTCCTGCTTCTGCTCGTCGCGGAAGTACTCGGCCATGGTCAGCGCGGACAGGGCCACCCGGAGCCGGGTGCCGGGCGGCTCATCCATCTGCCCGAACACCAGCGCGGTGTCGTTGATGACGCCGGACTCGGTCATCTCCAGGAACAGGTCGTTGCCCTCGCGGGTGCGCTCGCCCACGCCGGCGAACACCGAGACGCCGCTGAAGTTCCTGGCCACCCGGCGGATCATCTCCTGGATCAGCACGGTCTTACCCACGCCGGCCCCGCCGAACAGCCCGATCTTGCCGCCCCGCACGTACGGGGTCAGCAGGTCGAGCACCTTGATGCCGGTGACGAACATCTCGGTCCTGGGCTCGAGCTCGTCAAACGGCGGCGGGTTCCGGTGGATCCCCCAGCGCTCGGTCACGTGCAGCGAGGAGGTCGGCACGTCCAGCGTCTCGCCGAGCAGGTTGAACACGTGGCCCTTGACCACCTCGCCCACCGGCACCGAGATCGGCCCGCCGGTGTCGGTCACCTCGGCCCCGCGCACCAGACCGTCGGTCTGCTGCATGGAAACCGTGCGCACCATGTTGTCGCCGATATGCTGCTCGACCTCGAGTGTCAGCGTTCTCGTCGTGTCTTCGACGGTGACGTCGACCTGCAGCGCGTTGTAGATCTCGGGCATCTGCTCGGTGCCGAACTCCACGTCGACGACCGGCCCGGTCACCCGTGCCACGCGGCCCGTGCCCGGCCCGTTGCCGGCTCCGCTGGTCGTGCTGCTTTCTGCGGTTGCGGTCATGCTCATCTGCTCCCTGCGCTGGTCAGCGCGTTTGCGCCGCCGACGATCTCGCTGATTTCCTGGGTGATCTCGGCCTGCCGCGCCTTGTTGGCCTCGAGGGTAAGGCTGTCGATCAGGTCGTTGGCGTTGTCCGTGGCAGACTTCATGGCCCTGCGCCGAGCGGCGATCTCGGCTGCCGCGGCGTCGAGCAGGGCATGGAAGATGCGGCTCTCCACGTACCACGGCAGCAGCGCATCGAGCACCTCCGGCGCCGACGGCTCGAACTCGTAGATAGGCACCGCGCCGCCGGCGGGCTCCTCGCTGGTCTCCTCGATCTCCAGCGGCAGCAGCCTGCGGATGATCGGGCGCTGCGTGAGCATGGACACGAACTCGTTGTAGACGATGTAGATCTCGTCTAGCCCGCCCTCGCCCGTCGGGGCGGCGAACGCGTCGAGCAGCACCTGGGTAATCTCGGCCGCGTTCGCGTGCGCCGGCGTCTCGGAGAACCCGCTCCACTGCGCCGCGACCGGGATGTCACGGAAGTGGTGCCACGCGATGCCCTTGCGCCCGGACACGTACGGCACGGCGGCGACGTGCCGTTCGCGCAGCATGTCTTCCAGCCCCTGCGCCTCACGCAGCACGGTGGAGTTGTACCCGCCTGCGAAGCCCCGGTCGCTGGTGAGGATCAGCACGGCGGCGCGTTCCGGCTTTTCGACGGGCCTGGTGAGCGGGTGATCGACCTGCGACGACCGGGTGACAACGGCGGTCACCGCCTGGGTGATCTCACGGTCGTACGGCCGCGCGTCGCGGAGCCGCTGCTGCGCCCTGATGATCCGGGACGAGGCGATGAGCTCCTGCGCACGGGTGATCTTGGCGGTGGACTGCACCGAGCGGATCCGCCGCCTGACCGCGCGAAGCTGTGCTGCCATGCGATGACCTGCCTACCCCTGCCGCGCTTCGCCGGCGGGCTGGCTTCCGGCGCTCCCCTGGTCCGGCGGCGGGACGTGCCGCCGGATCTTCTCCGGGTTCACGTCGCCCTCATCGACCTTCTCGCCGGGCTCATCGTCGGTCACCAGCAGCTCCCCGCCGGTGACCTCGAAGCTGCGGCGGAACCGGTCGGTCGCGTCCTTGAGCGCGGTGATCGTGTCGTCGGACAGCTCGCCGGTCTCCTTGATCGCGTTGAGGATCCCCTCATGATCCCGCTGCAGGTAGTCGAGGAACTCGCGCTCGAACCTCCGCACGTCGTCCAGGGGCACGTCGTCGATCTGGCCGGTCGTGCCCATCCACACCGACACGATCTCCTGCTCCACCGGGAACGGGCTGTACTGCGGCTGCTTGAACAGCTCGACGAGCCGGGACCCGCGGTCGAGCTGGGCGCGCGAGGCCTGGTCGAGGTCGGAGGCGAACGAGGCGAACGCCTCAAGGTCGCGATATTGCGACAGCGACAGCTTCAGCGTGCCGGCGACCTTCTTCATCCCCTTGACCTGGGCGTTGCCGCCGACCCTGGACACCGAGCGGCCGACGTTGATGGCTGGCCGCACGCCCGAGTTGAACAGGTCGGTCTCCAGGTAGATCTGCCCGTCGGTGATCGAGATCACGTTTGTCGGGATGTAGGCGGAGATGTCGTTCGCCTTGGTCTCGACGATCGGGAGCCCGGTCAGCGAGCCGGCGCCCATGTCGTCGGACAGCTTGGCGCAGCGCTCGAGCAGCCGGGAGTGCAGATAGAACACGTCACCGGGGTACGCCTCACGGCCCGGCGGCCGGCGCAGCAGCAGCGAGATGGCCCGGTAGGCCTCCGCCTGCTTGCTCAGGTCGTCGAAGATGATCAGCGCGTGCTTGCCGTCGTACATCCAGTGCTGGCCGATCGCCGAGCCGGTGTACGGCGCGATGTACTTGAACCCGGCCGGGTCCGACGCCGGGGCTGCGACGATCGTGGTGTACTCCATCGCGCCGTGGTCCTCGAGAGCCTGCCGGACCTGCGCGATCGTCGACCCCTTCTGGCCGATCGCCACGTAGACGCAGCGGACCTGGCGCTTCGGGTCGCCCGACGCCCAGTTGTCCTTCTGGTTGATGACCGTGTCGATGGTGATCGCGGTCTTGCCGGTCTGGCGGTCACCCAGGATCAGCTGGCGCTGCCCGCGGCCGATCGCGGTCATCGCGTCGATGGCCTTGATCCCGGTCTGCATCGGCTCCTTCACCGGCTGCCGCTGCACCACACTCGGCGCCTGGATCTCGAGTTCCCGCAGCTGAGTGTCCTCGATCGGGCCCTTGCCGTCGAGCGGCGCGCCCAGCGGGTCGACCACGCGGCCGAGGAAGTTGTCGCCGACCGGGACCGAGAGCACCTCGCCGGTGCGCTTGACCCGCTGACCCTCCTCGATCTTGCTGAAGTCGCCGAGGACGACCACGCCGACCTCGCGCACGTCCAGGTTCAGCGCCAGGCCCCGGGTGCCGTCCTCGAACTCGAGCAGCTCGTTGGCCATGCACGACGGCAGCCCCTCGACATGGGCGATGCCGTCGCCAGCCTCGGCGACGATGCCGATCTCCTCGGTCGCCGCGGCGTCCGGCTCGTACGTCTCAACGAAACGCGCCAGGGCGTCCCGGATCTCCTCCGGCCGGATGGTCAGCTCCGTCATTGTCCTCGCGTCTCTCTCTTCCGGATCCTCGCTGGTCCCGACCCTGCTCAGGCGGCCAGCCTGCGCCGCAGCCCGGCGAGCCGGCTCGCCACGGTGCCGTCGATGCGCTCCCCCGCGATCTGGATGGACATGCCGCCGATGACCTTGGGGTCGAGCACGATGTTCAGGTGTACGTCGCGGCCATAGGAGGCCGCCAGAGCCGCCCCCAGCCTGCGGCGCTGCGCGGCGCTGAGCGCGATCGCGACGTGCACCTCGGCCACGAGTCGCTCCCGTCGTTCGGCGGCCAGGCGGGCATACTCTTCCAGGCTTGCATCCAGCGTACGTCCCCTGGAGTGCAATGCCGCCTGGGTGACCAGCCGCATTGTCGGCTCGGTCACCTTCCCGCCGAGCAGCGCGCCGAGCACCTCACGCTTGCGCTGCGCCGGGAAGAACGGGTTCGACAGCGCGGTGCGCAGCTCGGGCTCGGCGTTCACCACCCGGCCGAACCGGAACAGCTCGTCCTCGAGCTCGTCAAACGACCGGCCGCGGCCCGCCTGCTCGATGATCGCGAGCGCGGCGAGCTGCTCGGTCGCGTCGGCCAGGTCCGCGGGCTCCGACCAGCGCTCCTGCACCACGGCGGAAACCAGCTGCACCGTGGCGTCGCTGACCTTCCCGTCGAGCAGGTTCGCCACCAGCCCGGCCTTGGCCTCGGGCGCCCAGGTGGGGTCGGACAGCGTCCGGCGCAGCGCGGCCTCGTCGTCGAGCAGCCCGGTCACCGCGAACAGCTCGTCGCCCAGCCGGCCGGAGTCGACGTCGCCGTCCAGCAGCTCGCTGAGCCGCTCCTTGGCCTCGGCGAGCGACGCCCTGCTGGCCCCCCTCATCGGCTGGCCTCCGCCTCCGCCGCGCTCCCCGACTGCTCCTCGAGCTGCTCAAGGAACCTGTCCACGATCCGGCGCTGCCTCGCCTCGCTCTCCAGCGACTCACCGACGACCCTGCTGGCGAGCTCGACCGAGAGCGCGCCGATCTCGGCCCGCAGCGAGACGACGGCCTGCTGCCGGTCCGCCTCGATTTGCGTCTGCGCGGCCGCGGTCAGCCTGGCGTACTCGGCCTGGCCCTGCTCGCGCATCTCCGCGATGATCTGTGCTCCTTGCTCCCTGGCCTCCTCGCGCAGCCGCGCGGCCTCGTGCCTGGCCTCGGCCAGCTGCGCCCGGTACTGCTCGAGCACCCGGGCCGCCTCGGCCTGTGCGTCCTCGGCCCGCTTCAGGCCGCCCTCGATCGCGTCGGTCCGCTCCTCGAGTATCCGCTGAATCCTCGGCAGAAGTATCTTGGCGAGCACGCCAAAGATGATGAAGAACCCGATCAGGCCGCTGATCAGCTCGACCAGGTTGGGAACCAGCGGATTCTCGGATCCGTTCTGTGCCAAGTACAACATGATGGGCGGTTACCTCTCAGACCTTGGCTAACCGGTGAGGATGAACGGAGCCACGAAGCCGATTAGCGCCAGCGCCTCGGCCAGCGCGAAGCCGATCCACATGTAGGTGGTGATCCGGCCCGAGGCCTCCGGCTGGCGGGCCATGGCCTCGATCGCGTGCCCGAACACCAGGCCGATGCCGACGCCAGGCCCGATAGCCGCGAGGCCGTACGCGAGGGCGCCGAGATCCTTGACGGTGATGGTCGACCCCGAGCTCGAGCCCGCGGCGACGTAGAGCAGGTGATGCACCAGCAGATGCATGTGTCGGTTTCCTTTTCTCCGGCCCGGCGCGACCGTGCGCCGGGTCTGGCTTGTGGTGGCCGGTCAGTGCGCTGGCGCCAGCGCATCCGATATGTAGAACGCGGTCAGCGTGGTGAAGATAAAGGCCTGCAGCAGCGTGATCAAGACCTCGAGCCCGAAGATGAGCAGGAACACGATCAACGAGGTCGCCGCGAACAGCAGGCCGATGGAGAGGCTGAACAGGTACCAGGCGGCGATGGAAAACACCAGCAGCAGCAGGTGCCCGGCCACCATGTTGGCGAACAACCGGATGCACAGCGTGAACGGCCGGACAAAGATATTGGAGAGCAGCTCGAGCGGGGACAGCAGCGGCAGGATCCACAGCGGGGCGCCGGCCGGGACCGCCATGTTCTTGAAGTAGCCGATCGGGCCCTGGTGCTTCATGCCGATGAAGAGGTAGGTCACCCAGACCACGAGCACCAGGCCCAGCGGGAACGCGATGTGCGACGTGGCCGGGAACTGGAACACCGGGATCAGCTCGAAGATGTTCATGAAGTAGATGAAAAAGAACAGCGACACCAGGAACGGAAGGTACCTGTCTCCCCTGCTGCCAAGCTGCGGCCGGAGGATCTGGTCGCGCACCGCCAGGATGGCCAGTTCGCCGACGTTCTGGACGCCTCGCGGCACCAGTTTCGGCTTGCGGAACGCCAGCCCGAAAACGACCAGCACGATGACCACCGAGAGCACCATGATCAGTAGCGGCTTGGTGAACTCGAAGCCGCCGATCGTGAAGATGGGCTTGAAGTAGAAGTTGGAGATCGACGGCGCCGGGTAGCCGCAGCCGCTGAACAGATGGCTGTTGTAGATCGTGCAGTGCTTGGCCGCGGACGCCGCTTCGATGTCACTCATTGCGCGCTCCTTCGGCCGCCACGCCGACAGCGCGGCCGGGTCCGGGGGGGCGGAGCCCTTCGCGGGCGCCGGTCAGGCACGGGTGAAGCGGAAAACGACCAGCAAGAGCGCCAAGGCTATGCCGAGCAGCAGCCCGATGGGGAACAGTATGGCGATGTGCGTCCACCGCCCGATCAGCCAGCCGATGCCGCCGTAGAGCACCATGCCGCCGATCAGGTAGCTCACGACCGACCAGCCGGTGCCCTCGCTGGGCATCACCGGTTCCTTCTTGCCGCCGGGACCCGGCTTCGCAGCGCTCATCTCTTCCCCATGCCGGCGCAGCCCTCCTCGTGGGCCGCGTCCCGCCGTCCACCATCCGAGTGAGTCGCACGCGTCACCGTTCCCCGTCCGGCTCGACGTAGAGCGCCTTTAGCCGCATGGACCACATCACCTGCGCTCCGGTGTAGGCGAGGATGCAAACCAGCGCGGTCAGGCCGAATGCCTTGGGGTTGAAAGCGGTGGTGTTCTGGAA
Organism: Streptosporangiaceae bacterium; assembly: GCA_030041195.1. Next base: position 8,970 of record JASHOI010000262.1, read on the forward strand.
CGCACCGACGAAGACCAGCAGGAGCAAGATCTTGACGAGGAACGTGCCGAGCGCGGCCGCCATCATCGCCTGCGGGCTTATCCGCGCGGCGCGGCCCACGACGATCACGCTGATCCCGAAGAACAGCGCGACGATAGCCACCGCGATCGCGGCTCCGATCAGGCCCTTGCCGCCGCCGATTACGGCCGCAAGCACGACCATGATTGCCGCGGCGATGGCCGCCGTTGCAGCCGATCGCCGAGCGATCCGGGCATACTGCGCCACCATCTAGAAAGGCTCCGGTAGAACTCGTCCCAAGCTTCCTGACCCCTGCGGACCCACCGGTGCCCAGGTGGCACCTTGCCGCGTCACCGCTAGGCGGCGCGGCGGCGTCGCCAGGTGAGCGCAACGTATCACGGACCTCTCACTCACCTTCGAGTGGGTGCTCGTGAAAGATATCACAAGCTCTCAGGCGATGGTCCCACCAGGTCATCTAACGGGCTCTGGCGTCGATTTGGTGCTCGGCATCGCGAGCGGTCAACTGCGGGCCGGCGGGCGGATTCATGGAAGATCTAGGAGGATCCCGTGCAAATGCTGCCCCCGATCCTCCTAGATCTTTTAGGTGACCGCCGGGGCGGGCGGCGATGGGTGGCGCCGCTGGGCGCCGCGGTTCGCTGGTTCGCCGCGGTCTGCTGGTTCGCCGCGGTCCGCTGGTTCACCGCGGTCTGCTGGTTCACCGCGGTCCGCTGGTTCACCGCGGTCCGCTGGTTCGCCGCGGTGCCGGCTCGCCACGGGTCAGCGCCGCCGCGGCGCGGCGATGCCCGAAGCGGGGCGCGGGCCCGAGTCCGCGG
>JASHOI010000263.1 GCA_030041195.1 Streptosporangiaceae bacterium
CAGCTGAAAGACCAGCCCGGCGGGGACCTCATCAAATACGGCACCAGCCGGTTCGACGACACGCTCGTGCGCGACCACCTGATCGACGAGTTCCGCTTCTGGATCAGGCCTGTGGTGGCCGGCTCGGGGCAGCGGCTGTTCCAAGACGTCGACACCTCCGGACTCCACCTCACGCTCACCGGCGAAATAAGCCTGAAGAACGGGTCGGTGATCCTCATCTACGCGCCCGGCTGACGAACGCACAACACCCATGCAGCGCAGATTCATCGGTGTCACCGGCGGTGAAGCACCCGTACCGCCCGGATCTCAACCAGTAACGACCTCTGCCAGGCAGACTACGGAGGCTCACATGACCTCACTCGACCGCATGAACGCTGTCAGCCACGGGGAGGTGGCGGTACACAGCGAAGTGCGCCGGTGGCGGGCTTTCTCGCTGCTGGCCGTCGCGTTCCTCATGACGACCATCGACCTGACCATCGTCAACGTCGCGCTGCCGACCATCGGCCGCAAGCTCCACTTCCCCGAATCCGACCTGCAGTGGGTGGTGACCGCATATGCGCTGACCTTCGGCGGGGTGTTGCTGCTCGGCGGCCGGGCCGCCGACCTGCTCGGCCGCAGGCGGCTGTTCATGACCGGCCTGGCGATTTTCACCGGGGCCTCGCTGGCCTGCGCACTGGCCACCAGCGACACGTTCCTGATCATCATGCGCGGTGTCCAGGGGCTGGGCGCCGCCGTGGTACTGCCGGCGGCCCTGTCGATCGTGATGAACATGTTCAGCGAAGGAGCCGAGCGCAACAAGGCGCTCGGCATCTGGGGCGGCGTCGGTGCCGCGGCGGCCACGATCGGTGTGCTGGCCGGCGGCTTGCTCACCCGGTACGCCGGCTGGCAGTACATCTTCTACCTCAACGTCCCGATCGGCGCAGCCGCCCTATTGCTGGCCCGCCGGGTGGTGCCGGAAAGCAGGCTGACAGGCGCCCAGCGCCGCTACGACCCGCTCGGCGCCGTCACCGCGACCGGCGCCCTCGTGGTCCTGGTCTACGCGATCACGCAGGCCCCCACGGCAGGCTGGGCGTCTCCCCGGACCCTCGCGCCTCTCGCAGCGTCGGCCACCATGCTTGGTGGCTTCCTGGTCGTGGAGACCAAAGCTGCCGCACCACTGCTGCCGCTTCACCTGTTCCGGCTGCGGACCCTCGCTGGATCGAACGCGGTCGGGTTCCTGCTGGGCGCCAGCTTCTTCGCATTCATCTTCATCGCCACCCTGTACATGCAGCAGGTGCTCGGGTACTCCGCCCTGAAGACAGGGTTCGCCTGGCTGGCCGCGTCGCTCACCTCGGTCGCCCTCGCGGGGGCGTCGCAGATGCTCGTGACCCGGGCTTCGGCCAAGCTGGTCATGGCGGCCGGGATGGTCCTGATCGGCGCGGGGATCCTGTGGGCAACGCAGGTCCCGGTGCACGGGAACTTCTGGGCGAACCTCGCAGGACCGTTGCTGGTGACCGGCGCCGGCACCGCATTCACCTTCATTCCGGTATCGATCGGAGCACTCGCCGGCGTTACGGAGCGCGATGCCGGAGTGGCCTCGGGGCTGCTCAACACCTCTCAGCAGCTCGGCGGAGCGATCGGCGTCGCGATCGCGTCCACGATCGCCGCCACCCACGCCACCACCCTGCTCCACCACAGCACCGCACCAGCCGTGGCACTCACCAGCGGCTTCCAGTGGGCATTGTGGGCCTGCGGCACGATCGGCCTGGCCGCCGTCCCGGTCACCTTCGTTCTGGTCCGCCGCGACGAGCTGGCCATGGAAGTTGCCAGCACATCCAGCAAGCGCCAGCCCGCACCCGCCGAGGCTTAACCGAACCACCCCTCTCACACAGCAAGGGAATCCCGCATGCCAGCCCAAGAACTATCGGGAACCACGGCACTGGTCACCGGCGCCAGCCGGGGCTTCGGCCGCGCCATCGCCATCGCCTTGACCCAGCACGGCGCGCACGTCGTCGGGGTCGCCCGCGACCGTGCCCAGCTAGACGAACTGCACGCACAACTCGGCGACACCTTCACCCCCGTGACCGCCGACGCTGCCGACCCCGTGACCGCGGGCCAGATCCTCGACCAGCACCGCCCTCGCACGCTGGTCCTCAACGCTGGAGCGGCCCCCCTGACACGGCCGGTTCACCGGCAAACCTGGCAGACCTTCAGCCGCAACTGGGACGTCGACGTCCAGCACGTGTTCAACTGGACCCGTGAGGCGCTGCTGCTTCCCCTGCAGCCAGGCAGCGCAGTCATCGCCTTCTCCAGCGCAGCCGCGATCCACGGCTCGCCGCTCAGCGGTGGATACGCCGGAGCCAAGGCCACCATCCGCTTCATCACCTCCTATGCCGCCGCAGAGTCCGCCCGCAACGAGCTCGGCATCCGGTTCACCTGCGTGCTGCCAATGCTCACCCCGCAGACAGACCTGGGCGCGGCGGGAGTCGCGGCCTACGCCGCCAGGCAGGGCATGGATATCCCCGCCTTCCTCGAAGGCTTCGGCCCGATCCTCACCCCCAA
>JASHOI010000264.1 GCA_030041195.1 Streptosporangiaceae bacterium
TCAACCGTGGTGCGCAGAAAGGCATAGTGTCGTCAACCTCGGCGGTGACGAGCGGAGGCGGCGATCATCCAATGTGGGAACGACGGCGCCAGCAACCGCGGGCAACGTTGGCTAGCGGCAAAGCCCCGGTCCGCGGCGGGCGGCTTGTAGCCCACCGGGCGTATCCGGCCCCCCGGAAGTCCATCACCTGGGTTGCGCTCGCGTTCATCACCGTGGGCTCGGTCGGCAACCTCGGCTCGACGCCGCCCCTGGCGGTGCTCGGACTTGCTTCGATCTCGCTGTACGTCCTGCCCGCAATACTGTTCTTGCTGCCCGTATCGCTGGTCGCAGCGGAACTAGCCTCCGGCTGGCCGGGCGGCGTCTACAACTGGGTGGAAAACGGCATCTCCCCTCCGATGGGGCTGCTGGCGATATGGTGCGAGTTCGCCCAGACGATCTTCTTCTACCCGGCGTTGCTCGCCTACGTCGCCGACACGCTCGCCTACGCCATCGATCCGCGCCTGGCCGGTAACGGCGTCTACACCGCCGCGATCATCATCGTGTTGTTCTGGGGCGGCGTCCTGGTGGCCTCGCGCGGGGTCCCGTTCGTGGCCGGCCTCGCCTCCAACGGGACCAGGATCGGGACGCTGATCCCTGCCGTGATCATCGTCGCGCTCGGCGCCGCCTACCTGCTCCAGGGCAACCACCCGGCCGCGCCGATGACCGCCCGCCAGATCCTGCCGCCATGGCACGGGCTGGCCAGCATCGTGCTGGTCGTCAACAGTTTCTTCACCTACGCCGGGATCGAAGTCAACGCCGTGCACGTCAACGATCTTCGCAACCCCGCACGCGAGTATCCGCGGGCCATCTTCGTCGCGATGGCGCTGGTCCTGGGGATCCTCATCTTCCCGACGCTGGCGATCTCCTGGGTGATTCCGGCGCATCAGATCAGCTTCACCGCCGGCGTGGTGCAGGCCTTCAACCGGCTGCTGACCCATTTCCGCGTGGGGTTCGCGCTGCCGCTGATCGCGATCGCCCTGGCAGGCGGGGCGATCGCCGGAATGCTCACCTGGCTGGACGGTCCGTCCGACGGGCTGCGGAGGATCGGGCGCGAGCGGGGTTTTCTCCCGCCCTACTTTCAGAAGGTCAACGGCCACGGCATCGAGGTGCGCATTCTGGCCGCTCAAGGCGCCGTGATCACGCTCATCGCGCTGCTGTACGCCTTCATACCGAGCGTCTCACACGCCTACTGGATCTTCGTCACGATGGCCACCCAGGTGTACCTCATCATGTACGTGCTGATGTTCATCGCGGCGATGAGGCTGCGCCGCGCGCAGCCGGACCACCCGCGCGGCTACCGGGCTCCGGCGCTGAGCCTGCTGTGCGTGCTCGGCATCGCGTCGTCGGTGGTCGCGCTCGTGATCGGATTCATCCCGCCGGCGCAGTTCGGCCAGTCGCACCGGGTCGGCTACGCGGTCCTGATCCTTGCCGGGATTCTCGCCATCGGGATCGCGCCGCCGCTGCTGATGCACTGGCTCCGCAAGCCAGGGTGGAAGGCAGCCGGGGACACGTCAGTCTCCGGGTTATAAGCCCGGCCCGGTCGCACCGGGCAGTCAGCGCCTTATCCGCTGCTGCCGGATCGCCGCGGCGTGCGTGACCGGCGCCGCCGGCGGCGTCAGCGCAGTGAGCAGGCCGGTGACGGCCAGCACCGCGGCGATCGTCGCGCACTCCCACCTGGTGGCCAGCGCCGGGCCGGCCCCGGGCTCTGGCCGGCGGTGCAGCCACACCCGGCCGGCCACCGCCAGGCAAGCGGCGACCGCGACGAGGACCGCCTTCACGATCAGCACCCGCCCGTACGTCGTTGTCAGCAGCGACCGGAGCGGAACCAGCACCAGCGCGGAGATCACGCCGGTGATCACCAGGATGGAGAACAGCCACGCGGCGGCGGTCGCGTACAGCCGCAGCAGGCTGCGCATGTCGGCCGGGTGATACCGCCACGCCATGGCCGCGCGCAGCACGTAGAAGAGCATGCCGGCCCAGATCGCCGCCGGCAGCAGGTGACAGTAGGTGATCAGGGCGCCCACAACCGGGATGATGGTTTCCGGGTGGGCGCGCACGCCCTCGGCCGCCACCACCCCGAGCAGCGCCAGCACGGCCAGGCTCGGCTGCCGCAGCCGCAGCAGCCCGGCGGCGACCAGGAACAGGATGACCTCGACGCAGGAGATTGCTCCCGCCGTGGTGGCGAACAGGTGCGGCAGGTGGGCCCAGCCGACCGCGATCAGCGCGAGCCAGGCGCTCGCCGCCGCGCCGAGCAGCGACGCGCGCAGCGCCCACGGAGCGGGCAGCGGAACCGGGAAGTTTCCCTTGTACTGCCGCGCAAGGCCACGTCCGGCCAGGCCGCCAAGGGCGACCGAGAGCCCGGCAAACAGCAGCCAGCGCGCCACCGCGGTCTCCCAGACAACCGGCATGGACAGCGACGCGTACGCTCGGTCGGACAGCAGGGTCGTCACCGGGCCGACAGTAGCGGACTTGCCCCAGGATGCGCCCGGCGACCCGGTTACCGCGGGTTCTCGCGGCCGGCCCGGTGGCGTCACGGGAAGGGCGGGGCCGGCGGGCTCCCCGCCAGTATCTCCTCGCCGCGCCGGCGGACCGCGTCGTTGCGGTTGGCCGAGGTGAGGATGTAGAAGCGGCGATCGCGGATCGCGTCAACCACGATCCCGGCGACCTCGGACGGCTCCCGCCCGGTCAGCGCGAGCTGCCGGAACCGCTCCGCGCTGGCCTGCTCGGCCTCGCCGGGTGCCGGAGCGGGCCCGGCCCTGGCCGGCCGGTTGCGCGCCGACGTGCCGAAGTTCGTCCGCACCGCACCGGGGCACAGCACCGACACGCCCACCCGGGACCCGAGCGCGCTGAGCTGGAAGTGCAGGGTCTCAGACAGCGCCACGACCGCATGCTTGGAAATGCCGTACGGGCCCAGCGCGCCGGCGAAGACGCCGAAGATCGACGCGGTGTTCACGACGTGCGCGGCGTCCTGTTCCAGCAGCAGCGGGACAAAGGCGCTGATGCCGTTGATCACGCCGCCGAGGTTCACGCCGAGCACCCATTCCCAGTCGCCGCCCGGGACCAGCCACAGCGGACCGGTCGGGCCGCCCACGCCGGCGTTGTTGCACAGCACGTGCACCGCCCCGAACGCGCCGACCGCCCGCTCGCGGAGCGCCTCGACCTGCTCGGCGCTGGACACGTCGGTGACCACAGCGAGCACCGTGGCGCCGCGGCTGACCAGCCTGCGGGCGGCATCGCGGAGCGCCGGCGCCTCCACGTCGGCCATGACCACGTTCATGCCCTCCGCGGCGAAGCGCTCGCACAGGCCGAACCCGATGCCGCTCGCCGCCCCGGTCACGACCGCGACCCGCCCCGGGGCCACCACATCCGGGACGTCGCTCACCGCTGCAGCTCCTTCCGGAAGGCCGGCCGGGTCGCCCCACCGTCGGCGCGGACCGGTCCCGTCGTCAAGCAGCCCTTCCGCCACGCAGGATGCTTCTTCCGGCACCCGGTGAGCAGTGGTTACGCTCGGGCTTTCCGGCCGGAAGGTGCGGCGCGATGACGGTGAGGTTCCCGGACGAGCCCGGTTTCGCTGGCCGGTACGCGCCGATGCGGCTGGAGGGCGAGATCTGCGGCCTGGAGGTGACCCAGGGCGCGGTGCCGGACACGCTGCGCGGCACCTACTACCGGGTCGGCGCCGATCCGGCGTGGCCGCCGAAGGTGCCCGGTGACTTCTTCTTCAACGCCGACGGCATGGTGTCGATGTTCCGGTTCGAGAACGGCTATGTCGACTTCCGCTGCCGGTACGTGCGCACGCCCCGGTTCCTCGCGGAGCGGGCCGCCCGGCGGTCGCTGTTCGGTGCGTACCGCAATCCGTACAGCGACGACCCGGCGGTGGCCGGGATCGGCCGCGGCCTGGCCAACACCAACGTCTACTGGCACGCCGGGAGGCTGCTGGCGTCGAAGGAAGACAGCCCGCCGATCCAGATCGACCCCGACACCCTGGACACCGTCGGCGAGTGGACCTGGGACGGCGACCTGGCGAGCCAGACCGCCACGGCGCACCCGAAGGTCGATCCGCGGACCGGCGAGCTCGTGTTCTTCGGGTTCGCCGCGAAGGGCGAGACCACCCCGGACATCGCGTACTACGAGGCCAGCCGGGATGGCCGGATCATCCATGAGGCCTGGTTCGAGGCGCCGTATTCGAGCATGATCCACGACTGGGCCGTCACCGAGCACTTCGTGGTCTTCCCGATCATCCCGCTGACCAGCGACCTGGACCGGCTGAAGGCCTCCGGCCCGCACTACGTGTGGGACGGCTCGAAGGACGTCTACCTCGGCGTGGTGCCGCGCCGCGGCGGCTCTGCCGACATCCGCTGGTACCGCGGCACCAACCGGTTCGCCAGCCACATCATGAACGCGTTCGACGACGGCAGGCATGTCCACATCGACACCCCGGTCGGGGAGAGGTCGGCGTTCCCGTGGTTCCCGGACATCGCCGGCGCGCCGTTCGACCCCGAGAAGGCCAGGGGCTACCTCTCCCGGTGGACCATCGACACGATGGGCAGCACCGGCGGGTTCACCGAGGTGCGGCTCACCGACTGCTCCGGGGAGTTCCCGCGCACCGACGACCGGCACGCGACGCGCGGGTACCGGTTCGGCCTCATCAACCTCACCCACGTACCCGGCCGGCCGCCACCGCCCGACGGCCTTCCCGGGTTCCGCTGGCTGGCGGCCATCGATCCCGAGAGCCGCGCGATGACCATGCGCTACGCGGGGCATGACAGCACCGTCCAGGAAGCGATCTTCGTCCCGCCGCGCCCGGACGCGCCGCACGGCCACGGGTACGTCCTGCAGCTTGTCGACCGGCACGCCGAGGCCGGCTGCGACCTGCTGATCCTCGACTCGCGGCACGTCGACGGAGAGCCCGTGGCCACGGTCAGGATCCCGATCAGGATGCCGGGCGGCCTGCACGGGAACTGGGTGACGCCCGAGCAGCTGGCGAACCGGGAGGCGTGAATGACCGACGGCGACCGGCTCGCCGAGCTCGAGCACCGGCTGGGCATCGTCGAGGACGTGCTCGCGATCCGCAACTTGCAGCACGCCTACGGCTACTACCTCGACAAGTGCCTGTACGACGAGGTGGTCGACCTGTTCGCGGATGACGGCCAGGTCATCTTCGTCGGCGGGGTGTACAAGGGCAGGGCGGGCATCGCCCGGCTGTACACCGGGCGGTTCCGCAACGCGTTTGCCCGCGGCGTCAACGGGCCCGCGCCCGGCCGCCTGCTCGACCACCCGCAGCTGCAGGACATCATCCACGTCGCGCCCGACCGGCGGACCGGGTACGCGAGGTTCCGCACGCTGATGCAGGCGGGGACGCACGAGAGCGCCGGCGAGCCGCGCCAGTGGTGGGAAGGCGGTCTGTACGAGAACACCTACACGGCCGAGGACGGCGTGTGGAAGATCAAGATCCTGTTCTACCGGCCGTTCTGGCACGCGACGTTCGAGCGGGGCTGGGCGCATACGCCCCCGGACTACGTGCCCAACGCCTCCGTCACCTTCCCCGAGGACCCGAGCGGCCCGGACGAGCTGCTGGCGGACCCGCCGCGGCTGTGGCCGGACACGACGACGTTCCCGTTCCACTACCGTCACCCGGTGACCGGGAAGGAGGTATAGCCGGAGGCCCGGTTACAGCGTGTCCTGGCCGGCGGCATCGGCGGGCGCGAGCAGGCCACGCCGGACGTTCCGCGCGCCGATGGTCCAGAACGCGACCCCGAGCAGGACCATGACCCCGAACGCGCCGAGCGTCACCCACTCGAAGAACGGCCGGGACACGCCCCAGCTCGCCTGAACCGAGTAAGACTCGCCGAACAGCGCGTTGACGGCACCGGGCCAGAGCAGGGTGACGGCGGTGATCACCACGAACGCCTCGGTGATGATCGCGGCCGCCCAGGCCCCCGCCATGCCGCCGGGAACCCGGTAGGGCCGGTTGGCCTCCGGGTACAGCTGCCGCAGCCGCACCAGCGCCGGGAAGATGAAGAAATAGCTGACCGCGGTCGTGGACACGGTCAGCGACAGCATCACGGCGAAGAAGTCCGACAGCTTGCCGCTGGTGAGCAGGAACACCAGGAACACGAACGCCGACGAGACGATGCCGGAGGAGATGTTGACCGCGATCGGCGTTCCGAAGCTCGTGAAGCGTCCCATCCACTTCGGGCCGGCCCCGTCGAGCGAGGCGATCGCCTGCGTCCGGTCGGCGCCCTCCAGCCAGACCGCGCCGCTGGCCAGCAGCGTCACGATCAGGCCGATCGCGAATGCCACGTTGAGTGCGTGCGAGTGGAACACCCCGGACACCGCGTTGTATGCGTCCACGAACCCGCTCACGCTGGACAGGCCCGCCTTCGGGATCACCAGGACCACGCCGATGATCACGGCGCCGTAGATGATCGCGCAGATGATGCCGGACCGCAGGATCATCTTGGGCACGTCGCGCTGCGGGTTGCGCATCTCCTCGCCCGCGCCGTTGGCGAGCTCGAAGCCGACCCAGAGGAAGACCATCAGGCCGATCACGGTCACGAACCCGCTTACCGACGGCTTCAGGTCCGCGGCCGTCGACGCGCCAGCCGGGCGGCCGTGCTGGACCAGGAACGCGATGAACATGATCGTGAACAGGGCGACCACGGCGATCTTGATGAACGTGCCGATGTTCGGGCCCCACTTGCCGATGCGGAACGCGACGATCGCGATCGCGACCGTGACCCAGACGAAGGCCAGGCCCACGATGATCTCCGCGGTGGTGCCGAGCGGCTTGTGCAGCACCAGGCCGTCCAGCGTGGCGATCGTCGACGCGGTCAGCGTCCCGCCGATCCAGGTGGGGTTCGACAGCCAGTACAAGATGGCGGTCACCGAGCCGGCGCAGCGGCCGAACGCCAGCCGGGCCCACTCGTAGGGCCCGCCCTCGACCGGGAACGCCGCGCCGAGCTCGGCGGTCAGCATCCCGTACGGGATCAGGAAGATCACCAGGGAGATCAGCAGCCAGGTGATCGCCTGCGCGCCGGCCTCCGCCGTGGCGGCAACGGTGTCGAACCCCAGGATCGCGCAGGCCGTGAACAGCACCAGGTCAATCCGGCCGAGGACCTTCCTGAGCTTGGCCTTCTCCTGCGTTGCCGCCGCGGTCTGCAATGGCGGAGTAACGGCACTTGCCTCGGCCATGTGAACTCCTGACCCTCAGGCCCAAAAACCGGTCACACGAAAGAGTAGGCCGATTTCGTCTCCTAGCCGAGGGGCAACCGCGGTTATGGCTGGTCACGGGACTGGTGGCCGGGCCGGGGTGGTCGCCTGTGATGGCATCGAGTTGCCGGCCGGCAGCGGGTAGGGGATGCCCACGTCCAGGGTTCCGGCCAGCGCGTTCAGCACCGCCTCCTCGGCCACCGTGGTGTCGCCGAGCGAGGT
>JASHOI010000023.1 GCA_030041195.1 Streptosporangiaceae bacterium
GGTCGTGTCGACCGGCACCGGGCCGTGCCCCTTCTTCCCCGTCACCGGGTGATCGTCCAGGCCGGCCACGGTGACCGCGACCTCCTCTTCACCCAGCCGGTAGAGCGGGTAAAGCAGTTCCATGTCCTCGAAGTCGTCGGCAGCCAGAAGCAGCACCTTGCGTCCTGCAGTCGCCATGCACCCGACCCTACGCCCCGCCGATCCCGGCCCACAGGTCCAGCCCGCGGCGTCAAGTCCAGCCCGCGGCGTCCAGCGCCAGCGCGACTAGACAGCTAGTTAGCTTATTGCCATAATGCCTTTGTGCTGGAGGTGGCCCTCGTCAAGGCGCTCGCCAACGACAAGCGCCTGCTGATCTTGCAGTGGCTGCGTGACCCCGAGCGGCACTTCCCGCCGCAACAAGACGGTGATCTGGTCCGCGACGGAGTCTGTTCCCTGTTCATCGCGCAGAAGCTCGGAGTGAGCCAGCCGACCTGCGGCGAGCATCTGAAGGTGCTCAGCCAGGCGGGTCTGATCCGCGGCAAGAAGATCAGGCAGTGGGTGTTCTACCGGCGCGACGAAGACCGCATCGCGGAAGCTAAGGAGCAGCTGCACGGTGACTGGTGACCTGGACGGCGCTGCTGCGGCGCCGGCAGCACCCGGGATCAGCCGCTACGCGCGCCTGATCTCGGACCTGGAGGCCGGCCGGGCGCGTTACCGCCTGATCGACCACCCGCCCGAGGGGCGTACCGAACTGGTCAGCGCGCTGCGTGGCCACGATGTGGCGCAGGCCGCCAAGTGCCTGGTCGTCATCGTCAAGGTCGGCAAGAAGCAGAACCGGTACGCGCTGACCGTGGTGCCCGGCGACGCGCGGCTGGACCTGCAGGCGGTTAAGACGCTGCTCGGCGGGAGCTACGCGGCGTTCGCCGGGCAGGATAAGGCCGAGGAACTGGCCGGCAGCGCGAGCGGCACCATCCTGCCGTTCAGCTACCACGAGCGGCTGGAGGTCATCGCCGACCCGGCGCTGCTGACCGCGCCGGAACTGTTCTTCAACGCCGCCCGGCTGGACCGCTCGGTCGCGCTGCTCACCGAGGACTACCTGCGCCTGGCCGCTCCCCGCATAGCCCGCATCACCGCCGCGTCCTGACCCGGTCAGGACTCATCGCGCAACTCGGTGCGCAATTCATGATTGCCATATTCGGTCGCGCTTTCATAGTAGAGACGGCGTCTCCCGCCTGGCAGCGCGACCGTAGAAACGTACCGCAACGCGCCGCCGCCGAACGGACTGGACACCGGGCCAGCCACATAGATATAGCGCGATCCGTCCCACCTCGCTATTCCGGTCCGCTCCTCGAAGTTCTCCGCGGCCGTCGCCCTGCCGTCGAAATAGGCATGCTCACCGACGACCGCGGTCAGCCGGGTTCCGCGGCTATACCACGTGCCGGGTTCCGGCACCATCACGTACTCGCCACTCAGCGCATCGACGCTGATCATCCGGTCCGCGTTCTCATCGCCCTCGGTCAGTGGATGCAATGTCGCCCATATGCGCAGATCCTGGTCACGAAGCAGCACCGGGTCCTTGATGCCGAAAGCGCTGCTGCCAGGGAAGACAACCTGACGAGTCCTGGCACTGAAATCTTCGGGGCGGCCTGCCCGCAGCTTCTCGATCCGCCAGTGCTTGGAGTGAAACGTGGCGCAGCTGAGGTAGAGATCCCAATCGCCATCCGGCGTCACGTCCAGGGCCGGGCGCTCCAATGACTCAGCGTCCATGTCCTCTTTATCGATCGCGCACAGAACGTCAAAATGAATGCCGTCATCAATGGGAGAACGGGCCACATAGGTCCGGTTGCCGCGTCCCCTGTCGACGGGGTGCCGGTCACGATAGGCAAGATAGATGGAATCACCGTGAATGAGGGCGCTAGCAGCACCGATCCAGTTGCCGGTTCCGGGCTCGGTGTGCAGCACCGGCTCACTGTTCTCCCATCGAGGCAGCATGACTCAGCATTCTTGCACCCCTTTGCCTCGGTCAGGTGACGCTGAGCCGTTCGAGGGGCTGGCCGGTGATCGCAGCGATGATCTCGAAGTCCTTGTCGAGGTGCAGGACGGTCAGCCCGGCGAGTTCGGCAGTGGCGGCGATGATCAGATCCGGAATTGACGGTGCCCGGTGCTGGCCGCGATCGGCCAGCAGCGTGAGGACCTCGACGGCCCGGACCTCGACGGCCGGTGTCTGGTATTCGACCGGAATCGCGGCGAGCGGCGGGTGCTGCAGGCCGGCCCGCAGGTCCTCGCCCGACCGGGCCGAGTAGCCGATCTCCAGCCGAGTGACCGTGGCGATCCGGACAAGTCCTCGCTCGATCCGCTGCGCCCACTGCGCCGCATCAGGGCTGGCTGCCAGCCGCACCAGGGCGGACTTGTCGATCAGCCAGTCGGTCACCGCCAGGCCCGCGACATGACGGCTGGGTCGTCCAGATCGGCGAAAACCTCGGCGAACCGGACCAGGTCCTGCGTGGTCACTGCCGCGCCGGCCGATGATAGCGCGCGCTTCGAGATCGGGTTGCCTCTGCATACCTCTTGCTGATTTGGCAAGCGAATTTGCTATCCGACCCGGCTGCGGCCGATCGTGGACGCATGACCGAGAGCTATGACACCGAGAGCTACGACGTTGTGGTGGTCGGCGGGGGCGCGG
>JASHOI010000265.1 GCA_030041195.1 Streptosporangiaceae bacterium
ATCTCGTCCTCGAGCGCCTGGCGGAAGTACAGCTGCTTGATGATCCCGGCGTTGCCGGTGCTGGACTGGTAGTTCACCACGAAGTAGTTGATGCCCCAGATCTGCCAGGGCGCCAGCGTGTACCCGGGCACCGGGTTGCTGCCCACCGTGGCGTTGGTCGGCTTGGCCGGCGCGTCCTGCTCCGGCAGGTACCCGACATCGATCTTGGTGCTCGCGCTCGGCGACCGCAGCACGTCGTACTCGGCCGAGTCCGTGGTGAACGGCACCTCCTCGAACGCCGCCAGCTTCGGCTTGACCGGCCCGGAGTAGGACTTGTTCGGCACGAACGTGACGTGCCCGTCGGCGTTGAACGCGCTCAGCTTCCACGGCCCGTCCACGATCGACCACAGCGGCGACCCGACGTACCCGCTCAGGTTCTTGGCCTGGGTGTTCAGGTAGTTGTACACCGCCGAGCAGTCGCTCACCGTGGTGTCGCAGCTGCTCGGGCCGGAGGCGGTCCGGTCCCAGGCGGCGGGCATCGGGGTGATCTGGCTGAGCTGGTTGTACAGGAACCAGGTCGGGTTGTACGACTTGTCCATCACCATGGTCAGCTCGGTCGGGCTGACCACCGTGATGTCCTTCACGTCCGCTGGGAAGTTCGTGTACGCGCCGTAGTCGGCGGGCAGCGCGGTCTCCATGTTCAGCCAGAACATCACGTCCTGCGCCGTCACCGGGGTGCCGTTGGACCACTTGTAGTTCTTCAGCGTGATCGTGACCTTGTCGCCGTTGAACGTCGGCGGGTTGGCCAGGCTCAGCGACGAGTTGAACGTCGGCTGCGCGCCGTTGCCGAACCAGTAAAGCGGCCGGTACATCAGGTACTGGAAGTCGAACAGGTTCACGTCGCTGATGACCGTGCTGCTGATGTACGGGAAGATGTACGTCGGAGGCGTCGAGGGCGGCTCAGCAAACACCGCGGTCCCGCCGGAGACGGGGGTGGTCCCCGCCGAGGTGGGACTGCTGCTGGAGCACCCGGCCGCAACGAGAGCGCACGCCGTCGCGGCCACGCCCACGGCCAGGATCTTGCTGCGAAGCCTGGACCTCAACCTGCCTTGCTGATGTGGGGATATCCCCATGATTACGACTCCTTGGCACCGGGGAGCGCGCTGGAGCAGACGTCATTGTCCCCCCAGGCGTGCTCCGCTTGTTCCCTGCGGCGCTGTCCTGCCGCACCGCCTTACGGATCAGCAGACCCGCCGCACGTCGTGCCGCTGACTAGCGCGGAGTGCGTGCTCATCACAACCTATGAACCCGGGTCCCCAGGTACGGACGCCGGCCCCCCGGAGCGAGAAATCGTAACGGATCAGTTATCCGGCCGGTGCTTCTCGGTTACCGACGGTGACCAGCGCCTGTTACTTCACGTAGTACCAGTTCTCGGGGGTTATATCGAGGGTTGGGCTCTGCGGGGTGACGCCCTTGAGGTCGTTGCTGACCTCGGTGAGCTGGTAATCGGCGTTTGGCTGCCACTCCACCGGGAGCTGCGTCGAAAGGTAGTCCTGCCACTGGTACATGTAGCTGAGGTCGCCGCTGGTCAGCGTCTTGCTGATCAGCCCGTCGTTGGCCGCGTCGCAGTAGCCTCCCGAGTTCGCGACCGCGCTGCACTCGAACAGCTCCTCGCCGGTGGGCAGGAAGTCGGGCGCGAACGACCAGCCGCCGCCCCAGTTCGCCATGTCCCAGTCACAAGGGGACTTGGTGACCACGCAATTGCCGCCGGCGGTGGCGGTGACCTCGTTGAACGGCTGGGGCTCGATGTTCAGCTTGATGCCGAGCCCGGCCGCATTGGACTGCAGCTGGGTCATCTCGGAGGTGATCCAGGAGAGCCCGGTCGCGTACGGGAAGTTGAAGCTCAGCCCCTGGCCCTTCTTGATCCCCGGCCCGCACTTGGCCGGGTCCGAGCAGGTGGTCACGCCGTTCGGCACCACGCTCCAGCCGTGGCTGGTCAGCAGCGCCTTCGCCTTGCCCGGGTCGTACGGGAACTGGTCGCCCTGCTTGCCCTGCGGGGACAGGAACGAGGTCACCGGGGTGTTCGGGACCGGGCCGACCGTTGCCGTGCCGTAGCCGCGCAGCGGCCCGGCGATCACCGCGGCCTGGTTCATCAGGTAGGCCAGCGCCTCCCGGAAGTACAGCTGCTTGAAGATCGGGCCGTTGCCCGTGGTCGACTGGTAATTCAGCACGTAGTAGTTGATGCCCCAGATCTCCCAGGGATCCAGCGTGTAGCCCCTCGAGGCGAGCGGGTTGGTGCCGACGGCCGCACCCGCCGGCTTGGCCGGCGCGTCCTGCGTCGGCAGGTAGCCCACGTTGATCTTGGTGCTGGAACTCGGCGACTGCAGCACGTCGTACTCGGCCGAGTCCGTGGTGAACGGCACCTCCTCGAACGCCGCCAGCTTCGGCTTGACCGGCCCGGAGTAGGACTTGTTCGGCACGAACGTGACGTGCCCGTCGGCGTTGAACGCGCTCAGCCGCCACGGTCCGTCGACCACACCCCAGATCGGCGACGTCGCGTACGTGCTCAGGTCCTTGGACTGGGCGTTCAGGTAGTTGTACACCGCGGCGCAGTCGCTGACCGTGGTGGCACAGTTGCTCGGCCCGGCGGCGGTACGGTCCCAGGCCAGGGGCATCGGGGTGATCTGGCTCAGCTCGTTGTACAGGAACCAGGTCGGCGAGTACCCCTTGTCCATCACCATGGTCAGCTCCGTGGGGCTGACCACCGTGATGTCCCTCACGTTCGCGGGAAAACCGGTGTAGCCGCCGAAGTTAGCGGGCTCGGCCAGCTCCATGTTCAGCCAGAACATCACGTCCTGCGCGGTCACCTGGGTGCCGTTGGACCACACGTAGTGCTTGAGCGTGATCGTGACCTTGTCGCCGTTGAACATCGGCTGATCGGCCACGCTCAGCGAGTAGTTGACCACCGGCTGGCCGTTCACGCCGAACCAGTACAGCGGCCGGTACATCAGGTACTGCAGGTTGTCGGTGTTGATGTCGCTGAAGGACGCGCTGGGCGTGTACGGCCAGATGTAGTTCGGCGTGGTCGAGGGCGGCTCGGCGAGAACCGCGGTGCCTCCGCTGACCGGCGCGCCGCTCGAGGACGTGCGGGCCGGGCTGCTCGCGCAGCCCGCGGCGGCTACCGCCAGCGCTGCCGCGCACAGCGCGGCCATTCCCCCACGAATCCTGAGTCCGTTACGTGGCCGCATCAAACCGACGTTACTGGCCAGTTATTCTCCTTAGCCCAATCGAGGCTAAAGGCAGGCTAAAACGTGACAGACCGGTTATCGCGCACGTGCAGCTGCAATTCAGCCCGATGGCGGCAGCGCGGCCAGCCGCTGCTCCAGGCTGGCTATCTCCGCCTGGGCCGCGGCCAGCCGGTCGCGGCTGCGGGCCACCACGGCCTCGGGCGCCTTCTCGACAAACGACGGGGTGGCCAGCCTGCGCTCGGTCGCGGCCGCGTCGGCCATGGCGGCGGACAGGTCCTTCTCCAGCCGCCGCCGCTCCGCGCCGATATCGATCGCCGCGGCCGTGTCCAGCTGCACGGTGATCCCCTCGGCCTGCACCGATGCCGTGGGCGCGAAGCCAGCGCCGGGCTCGGCGAGCCGCAGCAGCGACCGGATCCCGGCCTCGTGCCGGGCCAGCGGCGTCGCCTCGATGCCGGCCAGGGCCGCCGGCACCGGCTGCGTTGCCCGCAGCCCCTGGTCCGAGCGGAACCGGCGCACCTGGGTCACCAGGCGCATCAGCGCCTCGATCTCCGCCTCGGCCGCCAGGTCCCGCTCCAGGTCAGCGGCTGTGGCACCGCGGTCCTCGGATATCCCGGGCGCGGGCGCACCGGGCCAGGGGGCCACCATCACCGACTCGCCGCCGGTCAGGTGGGTCCACAGCTCGTCGGTCACGAACGGCATCACCGGGTGGATCAGCCGCAGCAGGCGGTCCAGCGCGTGCCCGAGCACGGCCCTGGTCCTCTCCGCGGCCGCGGGGTCGTCGCCGGACAGCGGCACCTTCGCCAGTTCCAGGTACCAGTCACAGAACTCGTCCCAGGCGAAGTGGTACAGCGCCTCGCACGCCTTGCCGAACTCGAACTGCTCGAACAGCCCGTCCACCTCGACGGTGACCGCGGCGAGCCGGGACAGGATCCACCGGTCCGCCGTGGACAGCGCGGAGTGCTCCGGCAGCCCGGCCGCGGCGTCGGCGCCGTTCAGCAGCGCGAACCTGGCCGCGTTCCACAGCTTGTTGCAGAAGTTCCTGGCTCCGGCCGCCCACTCCTCGCTGACCGCCACGTCGCTGCCCGGGCTGGCCCCCCGGGCCAGGGTGAACCGGGTGGCGTCGGCGCCGAAGCGGTCGATCCAGTCCAGCGGGTCCACGGTGTTCCCGCGCGACTTGGACATCTTCTTGCCGTACTGGTCGCGGACGAGGCCGTGCAGGGCGACCGTGCGGAACGGCACCGCGTCCCGCGGGTCGGCGCCGGACATCGCGTAAAGCCCGAACATCATCATCCGGGCCACCCAGAAGAACAAGATGTCGTAGCCGGTGACCAGGACGCTCGTCGGGTAGAACGTGCGCAGGTCCGGCGTGTCATCCGGCCACCCCAGCGTGGAGAACGGCCACAGTGCCGACGAGAACCAGGTGTCGAGCACGTCGGCGTCCTGGTGCCAGCCGGCGCCGGACGGCGGCTCCTCGCCGGGCCCGACGCAGACGACCTCGCCGTCCGGCCCGTACCAGACCGGGATCCGGTGGCCCCACCACAGCTGGCGGCTGATGCACCAGTCGTGCATGTCGTCCACCCAGTCGAAGTACCGGGCCGCCATCTGCTGCGGGTGGATCCGCACCCGCCCGTCGCGGACCGCGTCCCCGGCCGCCTTGGCCAGCGGGCCGACCTTCACGAACCACTGCAGCGACAGCCGCGGCTCCACGGTCGTCCCGCATCGCTGGCAGTGCCCGACCGCGTGCAGGTACGGCCGCTGCTCCGCGATCACCCGGCCCTGCTCGCGCAGCGCGGCCACCACGGCCGGCCGGGCCTCGAACCGGTCCAGGCCCTGGAACGGGCCGTGCGCGGTGATCACGCCACGCTCGTCCATGATCGTCAGGCTGGGCAGGTCGTGACGCCGGCCGATCTCGAAGTCGTCCGGGTCGTGCGCTGGCGTCACCTTGACGGCGCCGGTGCCGAACGCCGGGTCAACGTGCGGGTCCGCCACCACCGGGATGCGCCGCCCGGACAGCGGCAGCTCCACCTCGGTGCCGATCAGGCGGCTGTACCGGGGATCGTCCGGGTGCACGGCCACGGCGGTGTCGCCGAGCATGGTCTCCGCGCGGGTGGTGGCGACGTCGACCGAGTCGGCCCCGTCACCGTACCTGATCGTGACCAGCTCACCCTCGTCCTCGGTGTGGTCGACCTCGATGTCGGACAGCGCGGTCAGGCAGCGCGGGCACCAGTTGATGATCCGCTGCGCCCGGTAGATGAGCCCGTCGTCGAACAGCCGCTTGAAGATGGTCTGCACCGCGCGGGACAGGCCCGCGTCCATCGTGAACCGCTCTCTGGTCCAGTCCACGCTGTCGCCGAGCCGCCGCATCTGGCCGAGGATCGCGCCGCCGGACGCGGCCTTCCACTGCCAGACCCGCTCGACGAACGCCTCCCGGCCCAGGTCGTGCCGGCTCAGCCCCTCCTTGGCCAGCTCGCGCTCGACCACGTTCTGGGTGGCGATGCCCGCGTGGTCCATGCCCGGCAGCCACAGCGTGTTGTAGCCCTGCATCCGGCGCCGCCGGACCAGCGCGTCGATCAGCGTGTGGTCGAGCGCGTGGCCGATGTGCAGGGAGCCGGTCACGTTCGGCGGCGGGATCACGATCGAGAACGCGGGCGCCGGCGACTGGGCATCGGCGACGAACATGCCGCGTTCCTCCCACAGCCGGTACCGGCGGCCCTCGACGTCCGAGGGCGCGTACTGGGGTGGAAGCTCGGCGGGCTTTGGTGCGGTCACGCCAGGTGAGTCTAGTAGGGCGGCGGGCCCGGTAATGGCCGCGCGCACCGGTCGCTATGGGCGTGAATCATCACTGATAATCGGATAGCTCCTGATTACGGTCGGCGCGCAAATCGGTTTCCGGCTGGTCTCGGCGGTGGATCTGTCCGGATGGCCCGTGTCAGGGTGATCTAAGGGCGGCGCGTGCTCTGCTGGCGCGCAATGCCCGACGGGCGGAAGGCGAGGTGACAGGGGGCCGTGCGAAGAGCGCCCGCGATCGTCCGGCGCCTCCTGCCGCATCGGCTGGCGCTCGCCGCCGCCGCCCTGACCGTACTGCTCGCGGCGACGCTGCTCGCCGCGCTCGCCGCGTTCTCGGCCACGGTCAGCAGCCACGCGGTGCGCACGTCGCTGGCCGGCAACCCCGGCACCACGATCTCGGTGACCGCGTCGGCCGGCTCGGCCGCGACGGTCCCGGCGGTCACGGCCAGGCTCCGTGCATCGGTGTCTGCCGCGCTCGGCGGTGCGCCGGTCACGGCCTGGGGCGCGGCCAGTTCCGACTACCTCGACTTCCCCCGTGGCATCGGCCTGCCGAACGCGCAGACCCACCTGATCTCCCTAACCGCCCTGAACGCGCACGCCATCCTGGTCGCCGGCTCCTGGCCCACCGTGGTGAGCGGCTCGGCGGCGGTGCCCGCCGCTGTGCCGGCTGGCCTGGCCCGGATCCTGCACCTGGCGGCGGGGCAGACCGTCCGGCTGCACGAAAGCGTCAGCGGCGCGCTGGTCGACGTCCGCATCAGCGGGATCTTCCGCCCGCTGCGGCCGGGCAGCCCGTACTGGCTGCTCGGGTCCGCATCGGGCGGGGTGCAGCAATCGGGCGGGTTCGCGGACTACGGGCCGCTGGTGACCAGCCCGGCGGCGATGGCTGCCGGGCACGTCCCGGTCGTCTCCGCCGCCTGGGCGGCCGTGCCCGACGTGGCCCGGCTGGGCGCCGGGGACCTGCAGGGCCTCGCCACCAGGGTGCAGTCCGCCCTGAACAAGGTCAGCGGGATGAGCGGGCTGCAGAACCAGGTCGTGGCCACCGGACTGCCCGGGCTGCTGTCCGGCCTGGCAACAGCGCTGGTCGTGACCAGGTCCCAGCTGGCCATCGGCGCGGCGATCCTGCTCGTCATCGCCGGGGCCACGCTGGCGCTGGCCACGGTGATGCTGAGCAGCCAGCGCCAGGCAGAGGCCGCGCTGCTCCGGTCGCGGGGAGCCTCCCGCTGGCAGCTGGCCGGGTCCGGTCTTGCCGAGGCCGCGCTGCTGGTGCTGCCGGCGGTGATCGCGGGCCCGCTGCTCGCGGGCCTGCTGCTGCCGCCGCTGGCCCGCCGCGGCCCGCTCAGCCGC
>JASHOI010000266.1 GCA_030041195.1 Streptosporangiaceae bacterium
GCGAGACCGGGGCGCGGCACCTGGTCCTGGCCGCCGCCGCGGCGTCCCGGCGCGACCGCTGGCCACCGAGCCTGACCAGGCGCTCGCCCAGCCTGGCCGAGCGCCTGGCGGACCAGCTTCCCGGCGTGCACCTGCACCTCACGCCCGCCCAGGCCGGGCCGATGGGCGAGGAGAGCGCCAACGGCGCGCGCCGCGCGGGCGCCGTCGCGGACGGGGGGCAAGAACCCCGGCGCGGCACGGTCCGTGTCTACCTGGGCTACGCGCCCGGGTGCGGGGTCACCACCGCGATGCTCGAGGAAGCGCGGCGCCGCAGGTCACGCGGGTCGGATGTGGTCGTGGCCGCGGCGAGTTGCCAGGGCCGGGAGGCGGTGAGCGCGGCTCTCGAGGGGCTGGAGATCATCGGCGACGGCGCCACGCTCGATGCCGGCGCGGTTCTGGCCCGCCGGCCCGAGGTGGTGTTCATCGACGACCTGTCGGTGACCGACCCGGGTGCCGGCGAGACCCGGCTCGAGGCCGCCCGGCGGCTCGCCCAGGCGGGCATCGCCGTCGTCGCGACCGTGCACCTCGGCAGCATGCGCGCGGACGGCGACACCGAAGGCGGGCCGCTGGACGAGGCGGCCGTGCTCGCGTTCGCCGACGAGCTGGAACTCGTGGACGCCCCGCCGGCCATCCTGGCGGACCGGGCACGGCGCGGTGAGCTCGGCCCGGGCGCGGCCGCCGAGAACGCGCTGCGCACCAGCTACGCACCGGAAACGCTCGTCGGCCTGCGGGAGCAGGCCTTCGGCCTCGCGGCCGAGCATGCCGACCGCCGGCTGGCCGCCTACCGGCGCGGCGACGTCGCCGCGAGCACCGAGGCCCCGCCGGTCATCCTGGCCTGCGTCGCGCCCGAGCCCGGCATGGAACCGCTGCTCAGGAGTGCTGCGGCGCAGGCCGCGCGGCTGGCGGGACGGTTCATGGCGGCGTCCGTCGTGCCGGCACCGCCCGGCCCAGAGGTGCAGGCCCTGCTGGCCGGCTACGCGACGCTGGCCGAGCGGCTCGGCGGCCAGTTCGCAATCCGGCACGGGGCACCGGCGGCCGCGCTCACCGCGCTCGCGCAGCAGCACCAGGTGACCGAGATGCTGCTGGCCCGCCGCATCCCGGCGCGGTCTGGCCATCATCCGGTCCTGCGCGAGCTGGCCCGCGCGCCCGGGGGCGCAGAGGTGCATGTCCTGCCCGCCGAGCACGGCGCGGGCGCCGCTCAGGGCGGCGCCGCCGGGTACGGCGCCACGGTGCCGGCGAAGTCGTAGCCACGCACCCGCTCCTTCAGCGGGGATTGCCGGCGCGCCACGCGACGTAGTCGGCGACCGCCGTCGCGACGTCGAAGGTCGGCGCGAAGCCGGTGTCGCGGCTGAGCCGGGTGATGTCGAGGTAGGGGTCGTCGCCGGGGCCGTCCTTCCGTCCGGGCAGGAGGTCGAGCCGCAGGCCCGGGATGATCGCCTGCAGAGCGCCCGCGAACTCGCAGTTTGCGGCCGGCCTGCCGCTGGAGATGTTGTAGGTGTCGTGCCGCAGGGTCCTCGCGGTCATCAGAAGAGCGATCGCGCGCCCGGCATCGGGTGCGTAGCAGCAGTCGCTGCCGTCGTCGGCGTGCACCGGCCGCGGCTTCTCACCGCGCAGCACGGCGCTGATGTAGGGCGGGATGTGGAAGAACGGTGATTCGGGGTCGACCAGGGGTCCCCAGATGGTCCCGATCCGGAGCACGACCGGCTGGACCCCGCTGCCCTGGAGGCTGTGCGTGGTGAGCGGCTCGACAGCCTTCTTGAATGCGATGATCAGGTGCGGCACCTCCGCAGCGGGCAGCGCGAGCTCCTCGCGCCAGCAGGTCTCGGCCCGGCCGGCGTACACGCCGATGCTGCTGGCGACGGCGAACCGGCGGACACCCCAAATGCGGGCCGCATCCAGCGCGTTGAGCAGGCCGGTCGTTTCCGTGCGGAAGAAGCCGACCGGGTCCTCGCCGGGGATGCCGCCGGCGAGGTGGACGATGTCGCTGATGTCGTGGCGGCCGGCGAGGGCGAGGAACGCGTCCCGGTCGGTGACGTCGAGGCGTTCCACTGCGACCCGGCCGGCGAGGAACGACGGGACCTCGGTCCGGCGATGCGTGGTGACGACGACCTCGTATCCGAGGTCGTCGAGCGCGCGGGCGGTGTGGGCGCCGATCATGCCCAGTCCGCCGGTGACGAGGATCATCGGACCACCTCGTAGTGCAGGTGGGTCACGCCGGGTGCCGGGATGGCCTCCAGCAGCCGAAGGTTCACGTGCTCCGGGAGCTCGTGGAAGAAGCTGCGGCCGCTGCCGAGCAGGACGGGTACCTGGTGCAGGATGAGCTCATCGACGAGCCCCGCCTTGAGCGCCTCGGTAACCAGACCGCCGCCCATCAGGGCGACGTCCTTGTCCCCTGCCGCCGCGCGGGCTGCGGCGATCGCATCCTCGATGCCGGTAGTGACCAGGGTCTGCGTCTCGCTTATCTCGGGGGCGGGTCTGTGGCTGACGACGAAGAGTGGCGCGGTCGGGTGAGGGCTACCGCCTCCCCAGTGGCTGGAGTGCTCGTAGGTGGTGCGCCCCGCTACCGCCGCCCCCACCCGTGCCGCGATGGCGTCGAAGAACCGGCCGCTGGGCTCGCTGAGCTTGAATCCGTTGAACACCTGGCTCGGCGTGTCCCCGTTGACGTACCAGTCGAAGAGCATGGGCGCGTCACCGAGACCACGTCCGAACTCCTCGCCGCCGTCGGGAGTGCGGCCACTGATATAGCCGTCGACCGAGACAGCATGGGCGCTGAAGACCTTGCTCATGTCACTCCTTGGCTGTTGATTAGATGGCTTGCGGGAAGTCGAAGAATCGGTGCGGGTCGTAGGCCTTCTTGACCGCCGCCAGCCGGGCGTAGTTGCGCCCGTGGTACGCCACGGCCCAGTCGTCGAGCGCGGGGTCGGGGAAGTTGGGGTAGACGTATCCGGACCCGTCGGCGTGGGCGGTAGCCCAGGATCCGTCGGTCCAAGGATCGTCCGCGTCGGCGATGTGCTCGAGCTGGAAGCGCTCGCTGCGATGGGCGAACGCGGTGGCGTCCCCGGCGACCCTGGTGTAGGCACCGCCCAGCGCGGTGAACGTGATTTGCCGCCGGCCCATGGTCCTCGGCTTGCCGAGCTGGGCCAGCAGTGACGCGAGAGTGCGGCGGGCGATCGAGTGGGAGAAGAGCTCCGACCGGATCCGCAGGGCGCGTTCGGGCAGGTCCCGCGGGTCCATGTCGGCGAAGCTGCGCTTGAGCTGGTGGCAGGGCAGGGCGGTGCGCAACTCGATCGTGGGAGCCGCGCCCGCCCGGTCGATGAACTCATCCAGCAACTCCCGGGCCGACCGCTCCCCGAGGGTAGCGGCGCCGAAGAGGGTGGCCTGGACGGGTGCGCCGGGCTCAGACACAACGGTGAGGTTGGCGGTGAGTTCCTCCGGCGCATCCGGTGCCCAGGCCTGCCAGGCCGAGACCAGGTCCTCGAGATCGGTGCCCGGCCAGCGGGCCTCGATCCGGGTGGTCATCGGCTCAGGGATGGTCTCGAACCGCAGCGATGTGACCACGCCGAACTGGCCGCCGCCCGCGCCGCGCAGACCCCAGAACAAGTCTGGTTCGTGGTCGTTGTCGCAATCCACGACGCTGCCGTCTGCGAGCACGACCCGTGCGCCGACGAGGTGATCGCACGTCAGCCCGTGCTTGCGCCCGAGCAGGCCGATGCCGCCGCCGAGGGTGAGGCCTGCGATGCCGACGGTGGGACCGCACCCGGCTGGCAGCGTCCGCCCATAGACGTGCAGCGCCGCGTACACCCGCCCCAGGCGGGCGCCGGCTCCGATCGTGGCGACCCGTTCATTCGCCATGGAGATGCCATCGAGGGCAGACAGGTCGAGCACGATCCCTTCCGTCGACGACCTGCCAGCGAAGCAGTGCCCTCCACCGCGAGGGGCGATGCGGTCCCCGGTGGCTCTCGCGTACGTAATGGCGCCGACCACGTCCGAGACCGAGCGGCACGCAGCCACGAGCCGGGGACGCACCTCCCGGTAGGCCGGGTTCACCGGGCGGCGGATCGCTTCGTAGCCCGGCGAGTCAGGGCCGAACAACTCGCCGTCGAGTGAATCGCGGAACTCGGCCAGGTCGGGCACGGGTCCGAAGCTACTGGCGGCGTGCCGGCGAGTCTTGAACAAATCGCGCAGGATCAGACCCGCGGCGGCGGCCTGCGGCGGGTGGCAAGGAAGGGCTCATAGGAAGCGGAGTGCTGATGGCCACAGCCGCACCGGTCGAGGTGTCCGCCGAGGAGCTGGCGCGGGGTGAGGCCAGTCAGGCGGAGGCATTCTCGGCTGAGGTGTGCCTGGTCGGCGTAGCCTACGTCGACCGCCAGTCCCGCCATGCCGTCCGCGCCACGCCGACCGGTAGCCCTGACGCCGGCCTGAGCCAGCGCGAGAAAACCCTGGAACCGCAGCGTCCGCTGGAGGGCCTTCGGACTCAGCCCAACTGCGCACAGGCAGCGACGGCGCAGTTGGCTCGTGGAGAGCGCCAGGTGAGTGGCGAGGGAGTCGATGTTGACCGGGTGCCACGGCATAAGCGCCTTCACAGCGTCGCCCACCAGCGGATCCACGCCGGCCGCACTTCGAAATTCCCGCACCAGGTGGGCCTGCAAGAGCACGACCGCCCGCTCGGGCCTCCTCGTCCGCGCGATCGCCTCCACCAGGCGGTCCGCCGAACTTCCCCACAGCTCCGCCAGACCCAGACGCTGATCCACTAGGTCGTCGAGCGCCGTCGGAAGCGGCGGCGCGGTTCCTGGCTGGAACCGCACACCCACGATCGTGGTGTAGGCCGGAATGACCTCAACCTGCGAGCGGGTCAGCGGACCAACCAGCTGAGGATGGCCCGCTACCGGAAAGTGGATCTCGACCCCGCCTGTGGGCAGATGCCGTTGCACGTACGCCGACTCGCCGGTGCGCTGGATCCAGACGGTTCGCACCACCGCCGCAAGTTCCGGCACCGGCGGACGCTCAACGTAAGACCCCATTACTGCCATCCTCACACAGAAGCGCCTCAGCGGGAGATCAGCACCGCGGGCGGAGTAAGCGGGGCCCTTCGCGGGTAGCACGGCGAGGATGGGGCGAGGCGGTGTCAGGAAGGAATCGCCAAATGAGGCTAGCGCTGGTGTCGTCAAAAGGGGGCACTGGGAAGACTACGTCGGCGGTCAGCCTTGCTATGGTCCTGCACGGGCTCGGCCGCACGCTGGCAGTGGACTGTGATCCCCAAGGCTCACTAATGAATTGGAGCGAGACCGCCGCAGAACAGGGTGACTCGCTTCCGTTCACAGTGGTCAGCATGCCCACCAGGGACGTACACATACGGCTGGCCGATCTCGGCGCCGGGTACGAGCACGTCATCGTCGATACTCCGCCGGGCGACCTCGGGATAATCCGCTCGGCCATCCTGGCGTCCGGCATCATCCTGGTACCCGTCTCACCATCTGGGCTGGACCTGAACCGCATCAGGCCCACCTTTGAGGTACTGGCGGAGATCGCGGTATCGCATCCTGTTGAGGTCGGGGTTCTGCTGACGAAAGTTCGCCGAGGAACGCGTTCGGCCCGGGCAGCGCGGGGAATCCTGGCCGAGCACGGTTATGTGGCGATGAGAACCGAGATCCCGCTGGCCGAGCACTTCGCCGCGGCGTTCGGCACGGTGCCTACGGTCCTCGGCGAGTACTGGGAGCTCCTCGGAGAGCTCAGAAAAATGACAGGTGGGCGTGCCTAACCTTGTGGCGGCAGGGACTGCTCGGTCCAGATGCATTTTCCCGTCGTCATGTACCGGGTCCCCCAGCGGTCACTGAGCGCGGCGATTAGCTGCAGGCCGCGGCCGCCCTCGTCGGTCCAGGATGTCCGCCGGATGCGCGGCGTGGTCTGGCTGCCGTCGAAGACCTCGCAGACCAGGGACCGGCTGCGCAGCAGCCGCAGGCAGACGGGTCCCTTGGCATGCCGGACGACGTTGGCGACCAGCTCGCTGGCGAGCATCTCGGTGGTCAGCGCCAGGTCGTCCAGGCGCCAGGCGGCGAGCTGGTCGCGAACGTGCTTGCGGGCAGCGCGGGCTGCCTTCGGGCTTTCCGGCAGCGACCAGCTGGCGATGGCGTCCGGGGCCGTGGCGTGTACCCGTGCGACCAGCAGCGCGGCGTCGTCGGGACAATGCCGGTCGGCAGGCATCAGTGCTCTGGTGAGGCTGCTGCATAGCTCCCCCAGGTCCAGCGCATGGTCGGTGTGCAGCAGCTCGGCCAGGCGGCTCATCCCCAGGTCGACGTCGCAGTCGGCCGATTCGATCAGGCCATCTGTGTACAGGACGAGCAAGCCATCCTGTGGGACTGGCACCTCGACGACCTCGAAAGGGGGCTCGGCCACGCCGAGCGGCGGGTCGCGATGAGTCTCGGCGAAGTAGACCTGGCCGTCGGGCCAGACGATGGCGGGCGGCGGGTGGCCGGCCTGGGCAACCGTGCAAATCGCGGTCGTCGGGTCGTAGATCGCGTAGAGGCAGGTGGCCAGGGAGTCATCACCAAGACCCCAGACCAGGTCGTTGAGATGGCCCAAGATCTCGTCGGGCGGCAGCTCGAGGTCGGACAGGGTCTGCACAGCGGTGCGCAGGCGGCCCATGATGACCGCTTCCGGCAAGCCGTGCCCCATGACGTCGCCGATCACCAGGGCCACCCGGTCGGCCGACAGTGGGATGACGTCGTACCAGTCCCCGCCGACATCCATGCCGCGCCCGGCGGGGAGGTACTCGGCAGCCGCGGTGACCGCGGGCAGCGTTGGCAGCTCCTGGGGGAGCAGCGCCCGCTGCAGCGCCTGGGCTCGGGCGTGCTCGGCGTCGAAAAGCCGCGCTCGCTCCAGAGCCTGCGCGATCAGGCCGCTGAGCGCGATCAGCAGGGCTCTCTCGGCGCCGGTCAGGCTGCGCGGGTAGTCGAACGAGACCACGCAGAAGCCAACCACGCGCCCCGAGACGACTAGTGGCATGAACGCCCACGACTGCTTGCCACCTATGGCCGGTATATCCGCCATGTTCGGGTAGCGCTGAATGAACTCCTGCGCCGAGGAGAGGAACCAGGGCCGGTGGGTGCGCAGCGCCTCCTCCACCGGGGCAAGAAACCGCACAGGGGCGGTAATCGCGTCGACGAACGCCTGGGAGTAGCCGACGGCCCCGATCACCCGCATCATGTCGCCCTCGGGCACCTGAATGATCAGCCCCGAGGCCCCGAACGGCGGCAGCACCCGCTCGGCGACCGCGGTCACCACGTCCAGGGAAGTCACTGCCTCGGCGAGGGCTGACGCGAGGTCCTGGATCCGGGTTGTCCGCTCGGCGGCCCCCAGCTCGGCCTCACGTTCATCGGAGGCCTCCCGCGGCCGCGTGGTGTCCCAGGCCGCGCCGAGCATCTGGTACGCGCGCCCGTCCGCGTCTGCCAGCACCCGGCCCCGAACCTGGATCCACTGAATGGCCCCGTCCGGACGGCAGACCCGGAATTCAGTGTCGAACGGCCCGAGCGCGGACATCGCCCGGCGAATTCCGGCGGCCACTCGGGAGTAGTCGTCGGGATGTATCAGACTGGTCCAGGTATGGACATAACCGTCATACGTGTCCGGGTCGATGCCCAGCAACTCCATCCCGGGCTCGTCGAGAACCACCAGCCCGGAGTCCACATACCAGTACCAGGCGCCGATTCCCGCCGCCCGGTGCGCGTCCGCAGAGCCAGCCGTATCCGCCGTATCCGTGCCCGAACTAGCCTGCCAGGGCCATGACCTGGTCATATGTGTCAAGATACCCACGGGCCACAGCCGAGCCGCCATCCGGTCCGCCGGGTTCCCAGCCGGGCGGCGGACGGCAGACTGCGCCGCCTGTCCTGGCTGGTAAGTCTGGTCGGCAAAACGTCACGATCAAGCAACTCAACGCTGCTGGCGGCCGCTCCGCAGGAACCGTGCTGCGCGCGGGCATCCACGCCAGCCTCGCGACGTGCTGTGGTACTTTCTCGGCAATTCGTCGTTCTTCACGCTGTTCGACGACCTCGCGTGGCCGGACGCGTCCACCGCGTGATGGGCGGTGCGCGGGACACTGCAGCACTAGGCCGTCGCCGAGATCAGCCCGCTGCGTGAGCCCGGGCAGAAGCAGCGGCTTCCACCGCCTCCTGGAAGTCGACGATGGCCCCGCCGTGGTCCCTTGCCCAGTTCGTCAGGACCTCGATTGGCTCGACGAGGGTCCGGCCGAGGTCGGTGAGGCTGTACTCGACCCGCCGTGGCGCTTCGGCATGCCGTTCGACAAGACCGTACTGCTGGAGTCGGCGCAGTGTCTGGGTGAGGACCTTGCGCGAGATGCCGCCGATGAGGCCGGCGAGCTCACCGTGCCTGCGAGGCTGACGGCTGAGCCCGAAGAGCACAACCACGGCCCATTTGTCGGAGATGATCTCGACCGCCAGCCGCGTGGGGCAGTCGGCGAGGAAGGCCGGTCCAGCCGCGTTCTCCATGAATTCGAAGGTACCAAGAGGTAACCCACGGCTCCGTAACGTCTTTTGCGAGCAACGAAACAGCACCAGATGCAGAGGAGTCAGCATGCCACGAGTCGTGGTGTTCGACGAGTTCGGCGGCCCGGATGTGATGCACGTCGTCGAGGAGCCGGCCGTCGAGCCCGCAGCAGGAGAAGTGCGGGTCAGGATCGAAGCGTTCGCCGTCAACCCGCTCGACCAGATGATGCGTTCCGGTACCTCGCCCGCAACCGTCGCCCTGCCACACGCTCGCCTCGGCATCGAAGGAACCGGCGTCGTCGACGCGCTGGGCCCCGCGGTCACCGGGCTGGAGATCGGCGATCCGATCATCCTCACGGCCATTCCGGACGCGAGCGTCAGGGGCAGCTACGCCGAATACACCACGGTCCCGGCGAGCCGGGTGGTCGCCCGGCCGGCCGGGCTCGGAATCACGGAGGCGGCGGCGATCTGGGTCGGGTACTCCACCGCCTACGGTGCGCTCGTCGAGAAGGCGAGGATGCAACCTGGCGACCACGTCCTCATCACGGCCGCGTCTGGCGGCGTCGGCCGGGCGGCGATGCAGATCGCCAATCAGATCGGCGCCGTGCCCATCGCCATCACCCGGCACACCGCGAAGAAGGACGACCTGCTCGCCGCCGGCGCCGCCGCGGTCATCGCCACCGACCACGATGACGTCGCCGAAGCCTTCCGTCACCACACCGGCGGGACCGGCGCCGACATCATCCTCGACGTTGTTATGGGCCCCGGTCTGGAGGATCTGCTGAAGGCGGCCCGCCCCGGCGGAACACTGGTCGCCGCGGGGTTCCTGGACCCTCGGCCCACACCCTTCCCGAAAAGCACGCCGCTCACGATCTTCAGATACCGCAGCTTCGAGCACACTCTCGACGCCGTCGTTGTGAAGCGCATGGCGGCCTTCCTGAACGTCGGCGTACGCCTGGGTGCTCTGCGGCCCGCCATCGACAAGGTGTTCGCCCTCGACGACGTCGTCGAGGCACACCGCCACCTCGAGAAGGGGTTCCACGCCGGGAAGAAGATCGTCGTCACGGTCTAGGAACGGAGGCGGGATTTCCGGCGTCCTGCGACTGGCACGGCGCATCGAGAACTGCGCGGCCAGTCTGCCTGGTTGCGGATTACGGCTGCGGGCTGCTGCCCCGGCTGACCGGCCCGCTTTGGGTGCTGCTCTCATGACGGCTAGTCGCGGCCCAGCTGGCCAGGAGCCTCAGCGCATCGTGGGCGGGCGTGCCGGGGTCGGCCGTGTAGGCGGTCAGGGTGAGTCCTTCGTCAGCTTCCAGGGCCATGGCTTCGAACATCAGGTCCATGCGGCCGACCACGGGGTGGTGAAAGTGCTTGATTCCGCTGCGGTGCAGGCGCACGTTGTGGGCCGCCCACAGAGCACGGAACTCTTCACTCCTGGTGGATAGCTCGCCGATCAGGTCGGTGAGGCTCTTGTTGAAGGGGTCGCGTCCCGCTTCGGTGCGCAGCAGCGCGACAGTCGTGTGGGCGGTATCGGTGAAGTCGGGGTAGAACTCGCGGGCGGCCGGGTCGAAGAACCGGAACCGGGCGAGGTTCACCGGTCGCGCGGGGCTGGCGAATGCCGGAGAGTACAGGGCCTCGCCGAGGCTGTTGATGGCCAGGACGTCGAGGCGGCCGTTCCGGACGAATGCCGGGGTGTCGGTCATCCCATCGATGATGAGCTGGGTTGCGGGGCGGATCTGCTGCGGCGTGCGGCGCTGATTGGCGCGGGCCGGGCTGGTGTTGGCGGCCCGGGCCAGGTTGAGCAGGTGGTGCCGTTCGGCTTCGTCGAGCTGGAGTGCGCTGGCGATCGCCTCTAGGA
Organism: Streptosporangiaceae bacterium; assembly: GCA_030041195.1. The sequence continues at coordinate 10,393 of JASHOI010000266.1, forward strand.
CGCTGTCGGATACGCCGGAAAGGTTGCCCTTTTCGAGCCGGGTGTAGTAATCACCGCTGACGCCGGCGAGCATGGCAACTTCCTCGCGGCGCAATCCGGGAACACGCCGGTTCCGGCCGTAGAACTGCAGCCCGGCCTGTTCCGGGGTGATCTTGGCCCGGCGGGTGACGAGAAAGTCACGTACCTCGGCCCGGTTGCTGGTCACGGCATCCACGCTACGTGCCCTGGTGCGGGCGAGGGGGGTTCTGCCATGACCCCTAACAGCGCGACCTCCCGCAACGATGGTCAGCCGGGTTGTGTCGATGTCATGAGTACTTCCGCCACCGCCAGCGTCCCCGCCGTTACTCCGGCCGGGCACAGCCAGCGGGCAGGGCAGGCACCGGGATGGTCGCTGGCGGCCGCGCTGCTGGGATTCTTCATGGTCACCCTGGACGCGGTGATCGTCAATGTGGCCCTGCCGGAGCTGCTGTCGTCCGGATCGCTGTCAGACCGGATCGGCGCCCGGCGGGCCTTCGGCGCATGATCATGACAAGCAATAGCCCGGCGGCCGGCCAGCCGCAGCCGGAAGAGCAGTCAGGCGCAGCGAAGATGTTCGGTGACTTCGCGCCCGGCCTGGTGGCCTTCACCGACGACGTGCTATTCGGCCAGGTCTGGACCCGTCCAGGACTCTCGCCGAAGGACCGCAGCCTGGTTACTGTCGCAGCCCTGATCACCGCAGGGAACACCGGGCAGCTGACCTACCACCTCGGCCTGGCCCGGCAGAACGGCGCCACCGAAACCGAGCTGACCGAGGCGATCACTCACCTGGCTTTCTATGCCGGCTGGCCGAGAGCCATATCGGCCATGGCCGTCGCCAAGGAAGTGTTCGGCAACGGCTGATACCGCGCTAAGCCCTCAGCGACCAAGATCGAAGGAGACATCTGTCATGAAGATCGAGCCGAAGACGCCCACGGTGAAGGGTCCGGCCGCGTGGTTCACCGGAGACGTGTACATCGACGCCGTCCACGCCCGCAAGGCCGAGCCGTCCCGGATGGCCTGCGGCTGGGTCCACTTCACCCCCGGCGCCCGGACAGCCTGGCACTCCCACGCCGTGGGCCAGACCCTGCTCATCACCGAGGGCATCGCCCTGATCGGCACCCGCGACGGCCACGTCATCGTCGCCCGGCCCGGCCAGGTCGTCTACACCCCGCCAGGCGAGGAGCACTGGCACGGCGCGGCGCCGGAGAACTTCATGGCGCACGTCGCCCTGTACGAGGGCACCGCCGATGGCGACGGCGCCACCTGGCTGGAACACGTGACCGGTGACCAGTACGCCGCCGCGGCGACGGCGGCCACCGAAGCCGCGTGAGAAAGGAATACGCACCATGCGAGGAGCAGTCATCTACGCCCCCGGCGATATCCGGGTTGAGGAAAGGGCGGACCCGGTCATCGTCGCGCCGACCGATGCGATCATCCGCCTGGCCGCCACGTGCGTGTGCGGCTCAGACCTGTGGTCCTGGCGCGGCGCCGACCCGGTAACCCAGCCCACTCCAATGGGCCACGAGTACGCCGGCATTGTCGAGGAAGTCGGCACCGAGGTCCGCAGCGTCAGGCCCGGGCAGTTCGTGGTCGGCTCGTTCATGGCCTCGGACAACACCTGCCCGATCTGCCGGGCTGGCTATCAGAGCCGCTGTGCTCACGTCGAGTATGTCGGTGCGGGCGGCGCGCAGGCCGAGATGCTGCGCGTCCCGCTCGCCGACGGAACGCTCGTCGCGACCCCGGAGGTGCCGCCCGCCTCGCTGGTTGCGGACCTGCTCGCGGCATCCGACGTGCTGGGTACCGCGTGGTTCGGCGCTGTCGCAGCGGAGGCCGGGCCCGGCAGGACCGTCACGGTCGTGGGTGACGGCGCCGTCGGCCTGCTCGGGGTGCTGGCCGCCAGGCAGCTGGGCGCCGAGCGCATCATCGCGATGAGCCGTCACGAGCCCCGCCAGAAGCTAGCCCTGGAATTCGGCGCGACCGACGTCGTCACCGAGCGAGGCGACGAAGGCGTGGCCATTATCAAGGCAATGACGGGCGGGCTCGGCGCGCACTCAGTCATCGAGGCCGTCGGCACCCAGGAATCGATGATGCAGGCCATTCGCTCCGCCCGCCCGGGCGGCCACGTCGGCTACGTCGGCGTGGCCCACGGCGTCACGCTGCCCGGCGAGGAACTGTTCTACGCCGAGGTGCACCTGCTCGGCGGCCCCGCCCCGGTCCGGCGGTTCCTGCCGCACCTCATAGACCTCATTCAGGACCAGGCCATCAGCCCCGGCAAGGTCTTCGACCTAGAGCTGCCGCTGGACGACGCTGCTGAAGGATACCGGGCCATGGACGAGCGCCGGGCCATCAAGGCACTGCTGCGGCCCTGAGTCCTGCAGATCCGTCAACGTATTTCCCGGCCTCATGATCGAGACCGGGTATGTCGACCTCACATGAGCGGCCAGTACCTCATCGCGGGCGCCACGGCGTGCCGGCAGCCGGGCAGTGCGGCCAAGCGATCTACCGGATCCTCGATGCCCCGGCGACGCCGGCCTACCTGCGCAACCGCCGCTTCAACATCCTGGCCGCCAACCAGCAGTGCTTCGCCCTGTACCAGGGCGTCATCGCGCCCCAGACCCTGCCGCTCAACCTCGCCTATGGCGTATTCGCAGGTCAGCCCATGATAGCGGCGTGTCCGAGGGGGGACTTGAACACGCAGACGCGGGAAATCTCCCCAGATCGGGGAAATCATGCCACGACCATACCGGCCACCATGATGCTCATGCTGAAGTTATCCCCCGTGTTCCTCGCGGCCTCTGGGCTTCCCGGCAGATCCGCCTTGCGCCCTGGCCGCCGCATACCGGTCAGGTGCCTGCGCTGCTGGAGAGAGCGGCCCGGGTAGGACCGCATGGGCACTCCGGCCATTATCTTGTGGCGGAGCCAGAGGCTAAGCCGACACGATATCCGCTTCGGCTGATGACAGGTTTCCTGGCGACTGGGATCTGAAGTACGCAGATCAGCGTCGCTCGGGGCACGGAGGCCGTCCGACATGCATGAATAGAGGGTGTTGCGTCTGCGCATAATCACGCGCTGACTTGTATGTCTTTGCTGACCAGCCGCTTCGCACCGGATTAACCATCACGGGTCATCCGTGTACCCACGGTCGCCGGGCATGGGTTGCACTTTGACGCCCGCGGCGGTGAGGAACTGACGGATCTGGGAGGCGTGCTCCACGACGTGCAGCGGCATGCTGCCGGCAAGCACTCCGAACAGCATGCCGTGGTAGCGATGGGCGCCCGGGGAGTGGCCGGGCGGCCATCTCCTCGGTGAAGGCGTCCAGCGTCTGGGCGACGCGACCGCGGAGCGGATTTGGAACTGGCGGCTGGGTCGGCTCTACTTCCTGGCTTTCTTGAACCCCTCTCGGGTACAACGGGACCCAGCCCTTACCGCCAGGTTGGCCAGCCCGGCTAGCGTAGGTGAGCCAGCGATCGAGTTCGATTGGCTTACCGTTCTATACCGCGATGACGAACGCGTGTGCTAGGGCACGCAGAACCGGCGGATCTGCATCTGGTCGGCTCATGCGGGCAGTGCTGTTCCTGGGGCGCACCAAATCGGTCGGCGTGGCTGGGTTTCTTGGCGCGGTGCCTGCGTTGTTACTTTCAGCCGCGGCGGGCGGGGGCGCTGTTGCCTGCCTGTTCTGCGCCCGGCTGGGCAGGGCGGGGCTGGCCTGCAGTTGGCGCGGGAATCGGGAATGGCGGCTAGCCGGTGTTATTCGAGTTCGGTGAGTGTGCCGGGGTCGAAGCTGATGGCGTATGGCCGGCCGACGGTGAGCGTGCGTCCTGCGCGTATCTCAGTGTCCAGGACGTATTCATCGCTGTGGAGGGTGAGGATGGTGACCTTGGTTTCGGGTTCGAGGTCCACGATCCAGTAAACCGGGATTCCGGCGCTGGCGTACTCGCGGACTTTGCGGACGCGGTCGACCTGCTCGCTGCCGCTGCGGGGAGAGATTACCTCGGCGACCAGGAGCAGGTCGCTGGCGTAGTAGGTGCGGACTTTCCCGCTGATGGCGGTGCGCGCGACGTCGCGGGGGACGATGAAGACGTCGGGCTTGCGGACTCCGGCGGGGGTGGTGATGTCGTTCGGGCCGCCGGCCACGTAGACCGGCGCCCCGGCCAGCCGCGCGGCGTTCTTGAGGATGTCTTTGAGCCGGTCGGCTGCGTGGTCGTGCCACGGGCTGGGGGACAACTCGGTCAGCCACCCATCGGCGAGTTCGTAGCGCTTGCCGTCTTCGGGCAGCGCGTCAAGGTCGTAGAGAGTGTAGGGACCGTACTCGTGCACTGCCGGGACGCTCACCGGTCCCGCCTCCCTCCAGCGAAAGCACCGGACGGCGTGCCCTGCCAGGACACACTGGCCGTAGCTAATGGTAGCGGCGGCCTGCAGCCGAGCATGCGATCCGCTACCCCTTTGGCGGGGTCGGCGGTGTTTGCTGCGCTGTGGGCCCTGGCCGCACTCAGCGGCGCCCGATCGTGTTGACAGGGTCGCGCAGGGATACCCCCGGGCCGCCGTGTCGCCCGAGAATGTGCTATCGATGAAGGCGCCCTGGGTGCGGTGGTGGGACTCGCTGCTGCTCAGCGGGTGTCCTCTTGTTCCGGGGAGTCCTCGTGATGTTCCGTGCTGGCGCTTGAGGTGGGTGCGAGCCGGCGGGCTGAGTGTTTCTGGCGAGCCTGGTCCCAAAACCGATTGTGTATCGGTCTCCTTGATCTGGCTGTGCCGTACCAGCCGCGGCGGAGCCGTTCCGGCTGGAGGAGCGGCTCCGCGGTCAGTTCCGTGATGTCAGCCTGGGAACGGTGAGGCGTTCTCGGGGCATACCGTGCCGAGTGGCGGCAGGACTCCGTCCAGGAGGTAGCGGGTTTCGAAGCGGGCGGCGCAGGTGCTGGGGTTGGCGAGCTCGGTGTGGCCGTAGCCATCGACGGTCAGCAGCCGGGCGCGGGCCAGCTCGCGGGACATCGCGACCGAGTCCTGGTAGGGGGTGGCGGGGTCGCCGGTGTTGCCGATGACCAGGACAGGGCTGGCGGTGGGCCGGTTCCATGGCCCGGCGTAGCGGTCAGGGCTGACCGCGGCCGGCCATCCGGCGCACGGCTCGGTCTCCCAGGTCCAGTACGGGCCGACCACGCCCGAGCGAGCCGCGGCCAGACGGGCCAGGGCCGGGTAAGCGCGCGGGCTGCGGGGGTTGGGGCCGTCGGAGCAGATCACGGCGAGCTGCTGTTCCGGGCCGTTGTAGAGGGCCGCCGTAGCGGTCAAGGCGGCCGGGGTCGGGCCCGTATCGGGCAGCTGCCGCCCTGCCGCCCGGGTGCCGGTGGCGGTCCACAACTGCTGCAGCAGCCCGGCCCCGGCCTGCCAGCCGATGGTGCCTATAGTCGGATCGGGCTTGGTGGTGTACAGGATGAACACCACGTCTGCGATGGTGGTGGCGTAGGTAAAGGTTTGCGGCGGGCTGCCGATGGTCACCGGGTGGCTGCGCAGCCTGGCCAGCAGCGTGCCGAACTTGGCACTGGTGGCCGCCGGGGTGTCGGCTGAGAAGGCGCAGGAGGCGGGGGGCGCCTGGCCGCATAGCCGCAAGAAGGCGCGCAGCGTTGCCGCGGACGCCAGGTCGGTGCCCGTGCGCAGCCCGGTGGGCAGCGGCCCCTGGGCATCGGTCCAGGCGACGGGGTCGATGTTGCCGTCCAGGACCATGGCCCGGACCTTGCCGGGGAACAGGTTGGCGTAGGTGGCGCCGAGTACGCTCCCGTAGGAAATGCCAAGGTAGTTCATCACTGGGTCACCGACCGCGCGGCGCAGCAGGTCCATGTCGCGGGCGGTGTCCGCGGTGGTGACGTGGCCGATCAGGGCCTTGCTGCGCAGGCCGCACAGTGCGTCGAACCGGGCGTAGGCGTGGTCCCAGGCTGAGATCTGGCCGGTGCCGACCGGGAACCCGTCGTCCAGGGTGAACCCGGTCGGCAGCCGGGCAAAGAACTTGCTCTCCGCCGCGACGGTCGGAAAGCAGCGCACCGCCGTGCTGTAACCGACCCCGGGCGGGTCGAAGCTGATGATGTTGAACCGGGCCCGGACCTGGGCCGGGAACAGCGGATACCACGAGGGCAACTGCTGGACACCAGAGGCGCCCGGTCCGCCAGGGCTGAAAAACAGCGAGCCGATACGCCGCGCCGGGTCGGTCGCCAGATGCCGGATCACCGCGATGCTGATCATCGGGCCGTGCGGCCGCCGGTAATCCAGCGGCACCCGCGCGGTGGCACACTGAAAACCACGGCCACAGGCCGCCCAGCGCAGCACCGGCACGCTCACCGCGCTTGGCCGTGCGGCATGCGGCCCCACCGTAGCGGGCGAAGCCGCGGCGACAGCGGCCAACGACGCGATGGCCAGCAGCCCTATCGCCGGGTACCGGGACAATCGCATTGCAGAACGATCGAGGCGCATCTCCAACCTTTCAATGGTGTGTATGCGGCTGACGCGCGCGGGGAGGCTTTCGCCGGGTTCGGGGCCTGCGCCAGGGGAGCACGGCCGCAGCGGCCAAGGCGAGGAACCGGGACCGACGTGGACGGCAGGTACCTCTGCCATGACTGGCCCTCACTGGCCCGTCCGATCAATCGGTTTCAAGCCAGGCTCCAATCGGGCCGTTCTGATGCGGTGCTGAGTACAGCGGCCCGCCATGCCCGTCGTTCGCCCATTGGAGGGCAAAGCTGGACGTCGGACGGTGACGAGTACGGCATCAACATGCCCGGTTGACGTATCGGGGCTGTATCGCGACGGTATCTGCTGCAGGAAGTCCGACCTAGATACAGCTCATCACCAGGCGAACGTGCGCCCCGGGCCACAGGCAGGGTGCGGCAGCTCACGAACCGCAGCGATCTCGATGCCGCAGACGTCGTGCT
>JASHOI010000267.1 GCA_030041195.1 Streptosporangiaceae bacterium
CAGCGAGCCTGTCCGTGCCGACCGCGACCAGCGTGCGCGCGATCCCGGCCAAGCTCCTGGTCGACAACCGGATAGTGATCAACAACCACCTCGGCAGGGGCCGCGGCGGCAAGGTGTCGTTCACCCACCTCATCGGCTACGCGGTGGTGCGGGCGCTGGCCTGGGCCCCGGAGATGAACAATTCCTACGCCGAGGAGGACGGCAAGCCGGTCCTGGTGCAGCCCGAGCACGTCAACCTCGGCCTGGCGGTTGACGTGCGCCGGAGCGACGGCTCCCGGCAGCTGCTCGTGCCCGGCATCAAGGCCGCCGAGACCATGGACTTCCGCCACTTCTGGATGGCGTACGAGGACGTGATCCGCAAGGCCCGGACCGGCAAGCTCACGGTGGAGGATTTCGCCGGCACGACGATCAGCCTGACCAACCCGGGCACGATCGGCACCGAGCACTCGGTGCCGCGGCTGCTGCCCGGCCAGGGGTGCATCGTCGGCGTCGGGGCCATGGAGTACCCGGCGGCGTACCAGGGTGCGTCCGAGGAGACCCTCGCCAGGCTGGCGATCAGCAAGACGGTCACGCTCACCTCCACCTACGATCACCGGATCATCCAGGGCGCGCAGTCCGGCGACTTCCTGCGGGTGATCAACTCGCTGCTGCTCGGCGAGCACGGCTTCTACGACGACGTGTTCCAGTCGCTGCGGATCCCGTACGAGCCGGTCCGCTGGGTCAAGGACATCCCGGCCGGCCACGAGGACGACCTGTCGAAGGCCGCCAGGGTCCACGAGCTGATCCACGCCTACCGGGTCCGCGGCCACCTGATGGCCGACACCGACCCGCTGGAGTACAAGCAGCGCAAGCACCCCGACCTGGACATCAACCAGCACGGGCTGACCCTGTGGGACCTGGAGCGCGACTTCGCCACCGGCGGCTTCGGCGGCAAGCCGCGGATGAAGCTGCGGGAGATCCTCGGTGTGCTGCGGGACTCGTACTGCCGCACGATCGGCATCGAGTACATGCACATCCAGAACCCGGAGGAGCGCGCCTGGATCCAGGCGCGCGTGGAGCGGCCGAACCCCAAGCCCGAGCACGACGAGCAGGTCCGGATCCTGTCCCGGCTGAACGTCGCCGAGGCGTTCGAGATGTTCCTGCAGACGAAGTTCGTCGGCCAGCGCCGGTTCTCGCTGGAGGGCGCCGAGGCGCTGATACCGCTGCTCGATGCCGTGCTCACGGAGGCCGCCCAGAACCGGCTCGACGAGGCCGTGCTCGGCATGGCGCACCGGGGCAGGCTCAACGTGCTCGCGAACATCGTGGGCAAGTCGTATGCGCAGATCTTCCAGGAGTTCGAGGGCAACCTCGACCCGGCCACCACCCATGGTTCCGGGGATGTGAAATACCACCTGGGCGCGGAGGGCAGCTACTCCCCCGGCAACGGGTCGACGATCCGGACCTCGCTGGTGGCCAACCCGAGCCACCTCGAGGCGGTCGACCCGGTGCTCGAGGGCGTGGTCCGGGCGAAGCAGGACGTCATCGACATGGGCGAGCCCGGGTTCACCGTGCTGCCCGTGCTGATCCACGGCGACGCCGCGTTCGCCGGCCAGGGCGTGGTGGCCGAGACCCTCGAGCTCTCCCAGCTCCGCGGCTACCGGACCGGCGGCACGGTGCACATCGTAGTGAACAACCAGGTCGGCTTCACCACCGCACCGGAGTACTCCCGGTCGAGCGTGTACTCGACGGACGTCGCCCGGATGATCCAGGCGCCGATCTTCCACGTCAACGGGGACGACCCCGAGGCGGTCGTCAGGGTGGGCAAGCTTGCCTTCGAGTACCGCCAGGAGTTCAAGAAGGACGTCGTCATCGACATGATCTGCTACCGGCGGCGGGGCCACAACGAGGCGGACAACCCCTCGTTCACCCAGCCGCTGATGTACGACCTGATCGACGCCAAGCGGTCGGTGCGCAAGCTCTACACCGAGTCCCTGATCGGGCGCGGCGACATCACGCTGGAGGAGGCGGAACAGGCGCTGCGCGACTACCAGCAGGAACTGGAGCGCGCGTTCACCGAGACCAGGGACGCGTCCCGGCAGCCGGCCGAGCCGGGCGCTGTGCTGCCGCAGCCGAGCCTCCCGCAGCCCGCCGACCACGACGCCACGCCGACCGCGATCAGCGAGGAGATCGTCAAGCGGATCATCGACACCCAGCTCAGCCTGCCCGATGGGTTCACCCCGCACCCGAGGCTGCAGCCGCAGCTGCACCGGCGCGCGACCATGATCGAGCAGGACGAGATCGACTGGGCCACCGGCGAACTGCTCGCGTTCGGCAGCGTGCTCATCGACGGCCACACGGTCCGGCTGGTCGGCCAGGACACCCGGCGGGGCACGTTCGGCCAGCGGCACGCGGTGATCGTGGACCGGCACACCGGCGAGGAGTACACGCCGCTGCGCACGTTCAACTCGCCCACGGCGCGGTTCCACACCTACGACTCGCTGCTGTCGGAGTTCGCGGCGGTCGGCTTCGAGTACGGCTACTCGGTCGCCAGGCCCGACGCCCTGGTCTGCTGGGAGGCCCAGTTCGGCGACTTCGTCAACGGGGCCCAGACGATCGTGGACGAGTTCATCAGCTCGGGCGAGCAGAAGTGGGGCCAGCGCTCCGGCGTGGTGCTGCTGCTGCCGCACGGCTACGAGGGCCAGGGCCCGGACCACTCCTCCGCCAGGATCGAGCGGTTCCTCGCGCTGTGCGCGCAGGACAACATGACCGTCGCGGTGCCGACCACCCCGGCTAACTACTTCCACCTGCTGCGCTGGCAGGCCCTGTCCACCCGGGTCAAGCCGCTGATCGTGGCCACCCCCAAGTCGATGCTGCGGCTGAAGGCGGCGACCTCGACCGTGGCCGACTTCACCGGCGGCTGGTTCCGGCCGGTGATCGGCGAGCCGGCGGATCTCGATACCGCCGCGGTGCGGCGGGTGCTGCTGTGCACCGGCAAGGTCTACTACGACCTGGCGGAACGCCGCCGCGCCGAGGGCCGCGCCGACGTCGCGATCGTCCGCGTCGAGCGGCTTTACCCGCTGCCCGCCGATGAGATCGCGGCGGAGCTGTCGCGGTACCCGGCGGCCGAGACGGTGACCTGGGTGCAGGAGGAGCCGGCCAACATGGGGGCCTGGCCGTACGTGGCGCTGCGGCTGCCCGGGCTGCTGAACCAGCCGATCCAGCTGGTGTCGCTGCCCGCGTCGTCGGCCCCGGCCAGCGGCTCGGCCAAGGCTCACGCCGAGGAGCACGCCCGCCTGGTCGAGACCGCGCTGTCGGCGGACGGATAGCCGATGTACTTCACCGACCGCGGGCTTGAGGAACTCGAGGAGAGGCGCGGCGAGGACCGGGTCACGCTGGGCTGGCTGGCCGAGCGGCTGCGCGAGTTCATCGACCTGCACCCGGACGCCGAGTCCTCGGTCGACGCCCTGGCCAGCTGGCTCGCCCGGCTGGACGACGACCCGGACGAGATGGACGACCTGGCCAACCTGGCCGGGGTGGACGACGAGGAGTAACCGATAGCGCCGGCCCGGCCACGCCGGACCGCCGAGACCACTTGCAGACACGATATATCGTATGTATGTAAGCGCCGCGGCAACCGGACGTAAGAGCCGCGGCAACGAAGGGAGGAGGGACGGCGATGACTCGCTGGACCATCGACTCCCAGCAGGCTCTTGACCTGCCGGACATCGCGGCACTCAGAGTCCGGGTGATCTCGGGATCGGTAGCGGTCCTGGCCAGCCAGGACAAGCCATCGCTCGACGTCGCCAGCGTGACCGGCCAGCCACTGCTGGTGACCCACGAGGCCGGGATCCTGACCGTCACCTACCAGGACCTGCAGCCCGGCGGCCTGCGCGGCTGGCTGCACCCGCAGCGCCACTCGGCCGACGTGACGATCACCGTGCCGCCCGGCTGCCCGACACAGGTGAGCGTGGTCAACGCGAGCATGATCGTGTCCGGAATCTCCGCGAAGATATCCGCCAAAAGTGTCTCCGGAGACATCACCCTAGATGGCGTGACCGGCAGCGTGGACGCGAAGACGGTGTCCGGAGACCTCGAGGCGCGCGGCCTCGACGGCGACCTGGAGTTCAACTCGGCTTCCGGCGACCTGACCCTGGCCGGCGCCGTGGTCAGGCACCTCACCGCCAGGACCCTCAGCGGCCAGGTGACGGCCGACGTCGACGTGCCCGAGGGCAGCGGTCTTCGGGTCAGCACGGTGTCCGGCGACGTGTCCGTCCGGGTTCCGGCGTCGGCGAGCGCCCGGGTGGAGCTCAAGTCCACGTCCGGCCGGCTGCGCAGTAACTTCGAGCCGTTGAGCCCCGCACCGCCCCCGGGCCGCGCGGCGCTGGCCGCCACCCTGGGCTCCGGCTCGGCCAGCATCAGCCTGACCAGCATGACCGGCGACGTGACGCTGCTGGCAAGCCCGGTGGCCACACCATCAGGCTCGCCAGACGGGCAGGAGCGTAGCGTTAAAGGCACTCCGACCAGTGCGCCAACAGGGCAAGGTGAGCAGGCGTGAGCCCAGTATTCAGGCATGGCGGGCTCCGGCTCTACCTGCTCAAGCTGCTCGATGAGGCGCCGCGGCACGGCTACGAGGTGATCCGGCTGCTGCAGGACCGGTTCATGGGCGTCTACGCGCCGTCGCCGGGCACCATCTACCCGCGGCTGGCCAGGCTCGAGGAGGAGGGCCTGGTCACCCACGACGAGGTGGACGGCAAGAAGGTGTACCGGATCACCGACAAGGGCCGCGAGGAGATCAACGCCCGCCTCGATGACCTGGCCGAACTCGAGGAGGAGCTCACCCAGTCGGTGCGCGACATCGCCCGCGAGGTGACCGAGGACGTCCGGGACACCGTCCGCAATCTGCGCGAGGAACTGACCTGGGCGGCCCGGGACGTGCGCCGTGGGGGCGCCGCGGAGAGCCGCGAGCAGGCGCAGACACGCGAGGACGCGAGGGAGCGGGCCCGGCGGACCAGGGATGAGGTCAGGGAGAGCGCCCGGCAGGCCAGGGACCAGGCGCGGCAGGCGCCCGACGATTCCGCGGACGAGCGGGACGCGGCGCGGCAGGCGGCCGGTGCGCAGCACGAGGAGGCCAGGCGGGCCCGGCAGCAGAAGGAAGACGCCAGGCAGGCCGCCCGCGAGCGCCAGGAGCGCGCGCGCAGCACCCGGCGGGAATGGGCCGACTGGGCCTCGTCGCAGTGGCCCGGCTGGACCGGGTGGCGGGAGCGGCCCTGGGGCCAGGGCGGCCGTGGCTGGCCCGGCGCGCCAGGCCTGGACGTCGGCATGTTCCGCGACCTGGAGCGGCTGGCCGTCGACTTCGGGCGGGAGCTGCGGAAGGCCGCCGCCAGCACCGAGACCGTCGGCGAGAACGCGCTCGGCGACCTGCGCTCGATCCTGGAGGACGCGCTCGCCAGGATCAAGGACGAGGTCTTCCGCGGGGCTCCCCCCGCCAGCGACGAAGAGGGCCAGGAACGCGACGGTTCCGCCGACTCGTGACGACCCCGGCGGGCCTGGCTACACCGCGAGCGTGACCTTGCCGAACAGCTCCCCGGAGATCATCGCGGCAAGGCCGTCGGCGACCTGAGCCAGCGGGAGCGTGCGGTCGATCAGCGGGCGGACCCCGGTCTGCTCGCAGAACCGCACCAGGCGGGCGAGTTCGTCCCTGGTGCCCATCGTCGAGCCCACCACGGACAGCTGCAGGAAGAACACCCGGCTCAGGTCGGCGGGCGGCAGCGGGCCGCTGGTCGCGCCGGAGATCACGATCCGCCCGCCCGGCTTGAGCGCGCGCAGCGAGTGCGCCCAGGTGGCCTCGCCGACCGTTTCCATCACCGCATCCACCCGCTCCGGCAGTCGGGACCCGGCCGGGAACGCCTGGTCCGCGCCGAGCATGACGGCACGTTCCCGCTTTTCCTCGCTGCGGCTGGTCGCCCAGACCCGCAAGCCGGCCGCCCGGCCGAGCAGGATCAGCGCGGTGGCGACGCCGCCGCCGGCGCCCTGCACGAGCACCGTGGCGCCGGGCGCGATCCCGGCCCGGGTGAACAGCATCCGGTAGGCGGTCAGGTACGCGGTCGGCAGGCACGCCGCCTCGGCGAAGGACAGCGCGTCCGGCTTGGGCACGAGGTTGCGCCGGGGCACGGCGACCCGCTCGGCGAACGTCCCGTCGTACCGCTCGGACAGCAGCGACCTGCCCGGATCCATGGTCTCGTCCCCGGTGGCGGCCTGCGAGATCACCGCGTGCACCACGACCTCGTTGCCGTCCTCGTCGAGACCCGCGGCGTCGCAGCCGAGCACGATCGGCAGCCGGTCGGCCGAGATCCCCACACCGCGCAGCGTCCATACGTCGTGATGGTTCAGGGCGGCGGCCTTGACCGTGACCGTGGTCCACCCGTCCGGCGGGTCGGGTTCCGCGTGCTCGCCGAGTTCCAGGCCGGCCAGCGGATCGTCGGCGTCGATGCGCGCCGCGGTGACAGCAAACATGAACTGGACCCTAGCGCGGCCGGGGGTGCGCTGGCGCATCGGCGCTCTCGGCCCGGTTCGCGAGGGAAGTGTCACCCGATCGGGACGCTTCGTGTCTGATATGTACCTGAATTGCTACGGCGGGCCGCCCGGGGTTGTGCCATACTTTTCCGCGGGCCGCGACGGCCCATCCCCCGCAGCTAAGGACCGCAGTGGATCTCACGTCCTATGCCGAGCTAGCGGTGCGTCTCGTAAATTCTGCCGCAGGCGTTGACAGCGAGACCGACCAACTCGGCAGCACCGACGCTTTCCGCGCGTTCGTGAACGATTACCCGCATCTGAGCGGGCCGTGGACCCGTCACGACCTTGATGCCCTGCGGATGCTGCGCACCGAACTCACCGGTGTTTTTGCCGCGGCCGCGCAGCGCGACCACGCCACCGCGGCCGAGCGGCTGAACGCGCTGCTCATGCAGTATCCGATCCGCCCGACGCTGGTGCGCCACGACCGATCGCGCTGGCACCTGCACCTCGACGAGAGCGGGTCGCTCGCTGACCGGTACGCGGCCGGCGCGATTGCCAGCATGGCGGCGATCGCCGCGCAGTTCGGCATGAGCCACCTCGGCATCTGCACGGCCGCCGATTGCCGCTCCGCTTTCGCCGACGCCAGCGCCGGCCGGGCCAGCCTTTACTGCGTGAGGCATTGCGGGAGCAAGGCGAACGTGACCGCGCTGCGTAATCACCGTCGTTCGGCGAACGGCTACTCGGCCGCCGGTTAGCGTTCTTGCGACCGCCGCCGATCTTGCAGCGGTGTCGGGTGCCACTGAACACGCGCCGGTTATTGGTATAAGCACACCCCTTCCTACCGGCGGCGACGCGGACGTGACCGTTACCCGCGTTATCAAAAAGATGCCAAGCGGCTTCTTCTCATGCCCGGAGGCGATCATTAGCATGAGCCCTACTCACGGGGCGTATGCCCCACGTATGCGGACCCGAAAGAAGGTTCGGACATGGCTGCTGAAGCCGAAGTCGCCCGTCCACAAGTCGACAGAAACCTGAGGAAACAGGTCGGGTTCGTCGGCCTCACCTGGGCTTCCGCGGGGTCGATCATCGGCTCCGGCTGGCTGTTCGGCTCGTTCTTTGCCGTTCAGATTGCCGGAACCGCGGCTATCCTCTCGTGGATCATCGGGGCCGTCGCCTTGATGGTGCTGGCGTTCGTGCACGCCGAGCTCGGCGGGATGTTCCCGGTCGCCGGTGGCACGGCACGGTACCCGCACTACGCGTTCGGCTTCGCGTCGGGTGCGTCGTTCGGCTGGTTCGCCTGGCTGCAGGCCGCGGCGGTGGCGCCGGTGGAGGTGCTGGCCGTGCTCAGCTACGGCACCGTGCACATCTCCTGGCTGACCACGACCGACGCGGCCGGGAACCCGGTGCCAAGCTGGCCGCGCGGCTATCTCATCGCCGTGGTGCTGCTGGCCATCTTCGTCGGCATCAACTTCTTCGGCGTCCGCTGGCTCGCGAATACCAACAGCGCGGCCACGTGGTGGAAGATCGGCGTCCCGCTGCTGGCCATCATCGCGCTGGGCATCAAGGCCTTCAACGGCTCGAACTTCGGCGCGCACGGCGGGTTCATGCCGTACGGCATTCACGGCGTGTTCGCCGCCACCGCAGCCGGAGCGGTGATCTTCGCGCTGCTCGGCTTCGAGCAGGCCATCCAGTTCGGCGGGGAGAGCGCGAACCCGCAGCGTGACCTGCCCCGCGCGGTCATCTACTCCATGATCATCGGCGCCGTGATCTACATCCTGCTGCAGGTCATGTTCATCGCCGCGCTGCCCAAGGGCTCGCTCAACCACGGCTGGGCGGCGCTGTCGTTCACCAACGACGCCGGGCCGTTCGCCGCGATCGCCTCGCTGGCCGCGCTCGGCTGGCTGGCCACGATCCTGTACATCGACGCGCTGATCTCGCCAGGAGGCACCGGCCTTATCTACACGAGCTCGACCGCGCGGGTGTCCTACGGCCTGTCCAAGAACGGCTACGTCCCGTCGGCGTTCGAGCGCACGAACGGCGGCGGCGTGCCGTGGGTCAGCCTGATCGCCGCGTTCATCGCCTCGCTGATCTTCTTCCTGCCGTTCCCGAGCTGGCAGAACCTGGTCGAGCTGATCACCGCGGCCAGCGTGCTGATGTACGCGGGCGCCCCGCTGGCGTTCGGCGTGTTCCGGCTGCACCACAACGAGCGGCCGCGCGCCTACCGGCTGCCCTGGGGCGAGTTCTGGTCCCCGGTGGCGTTCTTCGTGGCCAACGTGCTGATCTTCTGGGCCGGCTGGACGACGGTCTGGAAGCTCGGCCTGGCCATCCTGATCGGCTGGATCCTGATCGGCGCGACGTTCGTGTTCCGGCTCAACCCGCGCACCCCGGCGCTGGACAAGCTGAACTGGAAGTCGGCGCAGTGGCTGCCGGTCTACCTGATCGGCCTGGGCGTCATCACCTGGCAGGGCACGTACGGTGGCGGCACCGGCCACCTGCACCTGGGCTATGACTTCCTGGTCCTGCTCGCCTTCAGCCTGATCATCTACTACTGGGCGCGCGCGGTCGCGCTGCCCAAGGAGGAGACCGAGCGGTACATCGACGCCGCCGCTGCCGAGGTCGTCCCCGAGACGATCATGCACTGACCCGGCGTACGGATCGCGGGCCCCAGTCCCCGGGCGGGACTGGGGCCCGCTCCATCACCGGCGTCACCGGCATCACCGCCGGCGCAGCGGCCAGTACCGCAGCACGACCCGGCCCTCGATCAGCTCCGCCGGCACCGGGCCGAAGCTCCGGCTGTCCACGGCCCCGGCGCCGGGGTTGTCGGACTCCAGCCACCAGCCGTCCGCCTCGGGCCGTGCCGCGCGCTTGACCAGCAGCAGCTCCGGCCGCCCCGGATGCTGCGCGATCACGAGCTGGCGCGGGCGGACCCGCGGCGGCCGCCCCGGCCGGATGCTGCGCCTGACCAGCAGCCAGTCCCCGGGCCACAGCGACGGCTCCATGGACCGTTCCGCCACCGCAACCCGCCACAACGGCCAACGCACACGCACCCCTCCCGTCCGCTCAGAACGCCCCGCCACCGCAACCCGCCGGCATCTGGCCTCCCTCTCTGAATGCAACCGAAGCCAAGGGGTAATGTCAGTCCGGACTACATGATCTGACAGGAGAGAAGGAGATCAATGACGCTGCTCGCACGTCTTCTCGAGCCGAGGGCCACCGCGCACGCTCACTGTGACCTCCCCTGCGGTGTCTACGACCCCGCCCAGGCCCGGATCGAAGCCGAATCCGTCAAGGCGATCGCGGAAAAGTACCAGCAGAACACCGACCCGGAGTTCCGCACCCGCGCGCTGATCATCAAGGAACAGCGGTCCGATCTGGTCAAGCACCACCTGTGGGTGCTGTGGACCGACTACTTCAAGCCACCGCACTTCGAGAAGTACCCGCAGCTGAACCAGCTCTTCAACGAGGCGACCAAGCTGGCGGGCGGCGGCGGCGGCACGAAGTCGAGCACGGATCCGGCCGTAGCCGACCAGCTGCTGGGCAAGATCGACGAAATCAGCAAGATCTTCTGGGAGACGAAGCAGGGCTGATACCGACGGTATCCAGCCACAGAGCCAGCCGGAGGACCACGCGGGCGACTGCCCGGCGCGGTCCTCCGCTGCATATCGGGGCCGCGCGCCGCGTCAGAGTCATGGCCCGCTCGCGGTAAGTTGCAGACAGAGCCAACAGCCCGCCCCGGCGGGCCGATGCCTGGCGGTGTGGGAGGGCACACGTGAGGGAAGAAACGACCACGTCGGCAGCCAGTACAGCCGTCACGGGGGCGGCGAGCGGGCTGGCAGCGGGCGCGGCCAGTGCTACCGGAACCGGCCAGCCTGCCGCGGCATCGCCAGGACAGCCAGCCGAGCGCCGTGAGGCACAGGACAAGGTCACTGTGCGGCTGCCAGCCGAGGGGGCGTACCTGTCGGTGCTGCGCACCGCAACCGCCGGGCTGGCCGCGCGCCTTGACTTCACCCTGGACGAGATTGAGGATCTGCGGATCGCGGTGGACGAGGCCTGCGCCATGCTGCTCAGCCAGGCAGTGCCGGGCGCCAATCTGGAATGCGAGTTCATGCTCGGCCAGGACATGATGACGATCGCCGTGTCCGTTCCGTGCCTGGACCCGCAGCAGCCAGCCAGCGACACCTTCGCCTGGACCGTGCTCACCGCGCTGGCGGGCAGCGTGGATGCGCACGTGGGCCCGGACGACGTGCTCACGATCGTGCTGCGGAAGACAAGAGAGTCGTCGGGGTCAGTGTGACGGGGGAGATCGAGGTCGCTTTGACCGAGGAGTTCGAGACCACGGTGGCCGACCAGGCCGAGGACCTGGCGGTCGGCGAAACCGACGCCGAGTCGGCGGTCATTGACTTCCAGGAGGCGGGCGAAGACGAGGCTGTCGGCATTGAGGCCGTCGTCGACGGTGACGCCGACGCGGACGTGGCGCTGGGCGCCGCCAAGATCCAGCACGCCGCGCGCGAGCGCGGGCGGGCCAGGGAGCTGTTCGAGAAGCTCGCGACGCTGCCGGAGGACGACGAGGAGCGGCAGCGCATCCGCGGCGAGCTGGTGGAGCTGCACCTGCCGCTGGTGGAGTACCTGGCGCGGAGGTTCAGGAACCGCGGCGAGTGGCTCGACGACCTGACCCAGGTGGCCACGATCGGGCTGATCAAGTCGATCGACAGGTTCGACCTCAGCCGCGGCGTCGAGTTCTCGACATATGCGACGCCGACGATCGTCGGGGAGATCAAGCGGCATTTCCGCGACAAGGGGTGGGCGGTCCGGGTTCCGCGGCGGCTGCAGGAACTCAAGCTGGCGCTGACCAAGGCGATCAGCGATCTCGCCCAGCGGCTCGGCCGGGCGCCCACCGTGGCGGAGCTAGCGTCTCACCTGCAGATGAGCGAGGAGGAGGTGCTCGAGGGCCTGGAGTCGGCCAACGCGTACTCCACGGTGTCGCTCGACGCGCCGGACTCGGGTGACGAGGACGCGCCGGCGGTCGCCGAGTCGCTGGGAATGCTCGACGACGCCCTGGAGGGAGTCGAGTACCGGGAATCGCTCAAGCCGCTGCTCGAGCGGCTGCCGCCGCGGGAGAAGCGGATCCTGATGCTGCGGTTCTTCGGCAACATGACCCAGTCGCAGATCGCCACCGAGCTCGGCATCTCCCAGATGCACGTGTCCCGGCTGCTTGCCAGGACCTTGACCCAGCTGCGCGAGGGGCTCACCACAGACGATTAGCCCACAGTCACCCGTTCCGGCCCGCGGGCGGCCGCCACGGCAGGCCGGCCAGGGCCCGGATGCTCCGGGGGTTGAGCAGCGTGGCGAAGCCTGCGGCGGTCAGCAGCGCGCCCGGCACTCCCCAGGCAAAGCGATGCGACTCGAGCAGGTAGAGGCTCACGACGCCGCAGAACAGCTGCGTGAGCAGGGCCGGGGTGCGGCTCCATCCTCTGACCCGGAGAATCCCGAGCGCGACATACCCGAGCCCGATCGCGGCCGCCAGGCCGATCACGGTTATCGCGATGCCGCTGTTGACGTGGTAGGACTGGCCGCGGGCCGTGTCGATCGCGGCCAGCACCGAGGCGAAGAGCACCCCGGCCGCCTCAACGGCCTGCACCGCGGCTCCCCAGGTCAGCGTGCTGGGACGCTGCACGGGAGCCGGCTTCGCGGCCTCGCTAACCTGAGCGCGTGCGCGCGCTCTTGATCGTGAACCCACACGCCACCTCCACGACCCGTCTTCGGCGGGATGTTATCGTCCGGGCTCTGTCGTCGGCCGTCGAACTCGAGGTCGTGCAGACACGTTACCGGGGTCACGCAACTGCCCTCGCCGCTGCCGCCCGCGATGACGGCCTCGGGCTGGTGCTGACGCTCGGCGGCGACGGCACGGTCAACGAGGCCGTCAACGGGATCCTGGGCCCGGCCACGGCCTGCGGGCCGTCCGCGGACGCGGCCAGCCTCCCGGCGCTGGCGGCCCTGCCCGGTGGCAACGCCAACGTGTTCATCCACAACGTCGGCCTGCCCGCCGATCCCGTTGACGCCGCCGGGCAGATCCTCCAGGCGCTCGCCGGCGGGCGTTACCGCACGCTCGGCCTTGGGTTGGCCGGCGACCGGTATTTCACCTTCAACGCCGGTCTCGGCCTCGACGCAGAGGTCGTGCGGGCCGTGGACGGCCACCGGGCCCGGGGCCGGACGGCCACACCCGTGCTGTACGTGCGGATGATCCTCAGGCAGTACTACCGGGTGACCGACCGCCGCCATCCCGCGCTCACGCTGGAGCGTGACGGGCAGCCGCCGGTCGGCCCGCTTTTCCTCGGCATCGTGTCCAACACCGCGCCCTGGACGTACCTGGGGAAGCGCCCCGTGTACACCAATCCTGAGGCAGATTTCGATCGCGGACTCGACTTGTTCGCGCTGCGCAGCCTGCGGACGATAAGCACGCTGCGCACCATCCGCCAGATGCTGTCGCCAGCCCGGCCGCCGCGCGGCCGCAGCGTGCTGACCCTCCATGACCAGGCCGAGCTGACCTTGAGATCGAGCCGCCCGGTCGCGTTCCAGGTCGACGGCGAGTACATGGGCGAACACGAATGCGTCAGGTTCCTGTCGGTTCCCGATGCCTTGCGGGTCATTGCGTAACGCTCGATCCCGGCGCCGCCGCGCCGTTTCCGGCCGGCGATAGCGCGACATCCCCGCGCCGTTTTCCGGGGCCCGGACGGACCTATTCCGGGACGGTTCAGCGGGGCCGGCTGAGCGGACGCGGGCGCCCCCGGCGGGGCGCCGCCGCCAGGCCCGTTCCCGCCGCGTGCGCGCCTGCTTGCGGCCCCCGCTGTGCCGCCGCTAGCGTCGTCGGCCTGAACACTGTTCGCCGTGGCTGAGGGCTGGTTTGTGAGCCACGTGAGGGGCGCCAGATGGCCCATGCCTGCAATGTGACTCATCTGACACTGAAATCCGTCCGAACCTTTGCCAAAGCCTCTTGCGGTTCATCGCCGACCTTGAGAGGGTTATATCGCTCCTAGCGAGCGGCGCACCAGCCATGCGTCGTGCTGGGCGGGTTATGAACCGTTATGACCCATAGCCCTCGCCCGGGAGCCAATCGAGGCAGCAGCCTCTGATTATGACTCTCAGGTTCGGGAACTTATAGGTCCTGACATACGACATAGCTCGTGAAAACCTTCACAAGCAAGACGGAGGAGACGGGCCCCTGGCCAAGGCCCAGGCCTCACAAAGGAGTGGACCTCATGGACTGGCGTCACCACGCCGCCTGCCGTGACGAAGATCCGGAACTGTTCTTCCCGATCGGAAACACGGGTCCCGCGCTGCTACAGATCGACGAGGCCAAACGAGTCTGCCAGCGCTGCGCCGTGATGGAGCCATGTCTGCAGTGGGCACTTGAGAGCGGCCAGGACTCTGGCGTCTGGGGCGGGCTGAGCGAGGACGAGCGGCGCGCGCTCAAGCGCAGGTCGGCCCGGGTCAGGGCCAGGGCGCACGCCTGACCGACGGCTCCGTGCCGGTCAGGCAGGTTGCTCCTGCCCCGGCCCGCCGTCGGGGGAACCGCCCGCGGGGAGCTGCACCGGAACTTCCACAAGGACTCTGGTCCCGCCGTTGGCCTGAGGCGCGATCTCCAGGCGGCCGCCGAGTTCCGCGACCACGAGCGTGCGCACGATCTGCAGGCCGAGGCTGGCCGTTGAGTCGAGATCGAAATCCTCGGGGAGCCCAACGCCGTTATCGGCGACGGTGACCGTGAGCTGGCCGTTGAGCCGGTGTGCCGTGACATCCAGGCTGCCGCCCAGCGCGGTGCCCGTCGGCCGCGTGAAGCCGTGCTGGAGCGCGTTCTGCAGCAGTTCGGTGAGGACGAGGGCCAGCGGGGTCGCGACGGACGCGGGCAGCAGCCCGAACCTGCCGGACAGCCCGGGCTTGACCCGGGTCTCGGGCGCGGAGACCTCGGTTGCCATCATCGCCACCCGGCTGGCGATGTCGTCGAAGTCCACGATCTCGTCCGGGGCGTGCGAGAGGGTCTCGTGGACGATGGCGATCGACCCCACCCTGCGAACCGCCTCCTCGAGGGCCGCCCGCGCCTCCGCCGCCTTGAGCCTGCGCGCCTGCAGCCGCAGCAGCGCCGCCACCGTCTGCAGGTTGTTCTTGACCCTGTGGTGGATCTCCCTGATCGTGGCGTCCTTGGTGATCAGCTCCCGCTCCCGGTGCCGGAGTTCGGTCACGTCCCTGAGCAGGATCAGGGCACCAGACCGCGCGCCGCCGACCACGAGCGGGATCGCACGCAGCTGAACCACCGAGCCATTGCCCTCCACCTCGGTCTCCATGTGCGCGCGGCCACTCGCGGTCAGCATCAGCGAGTCGTCGCGGGGGCCGCCGGTTGCGCAGAGCCGCGCGGTCAGCGGGCCAAGCTCTGCCCCCACGAGATCGGCCGTCAGGCCCAGCCTGCGGTAGGCGGACAGCCCGTTCGGGCTCGCGTACGTCACCCGCCCGGACCGGCCGAGCCGGAGCAGCCCATCCCCCACCCGGGGCGATCTGACCAGCGTCGGCTGCTCGCCCGGGCGGGGGAAGATCCCGGCCGCCACCATCTGGGCCAGGTCGTCGGCGGCGCGCAGGTACGCGAGATCCATCCGGCTCGGCGTTCGCGCGGCGGACAGGTTCGTGGACCGCTCGATCACCGCGATGACCCGGCCCTTGCCGGTGACCGGGATCGTCTCGTGGCGGACCGGAACCCCGGTCGTCCACTCCGGATCGCCTTCCCGGCAGATCCGCCGCTCCTGCATGGCCACGTCGAGGAACGGCCGGGCGCCGGCCGGGCGCACGGTGCCGACGATGTCGTCGGGAATGGCCGTCGGCGCCGTCACCGGGCGGATCTGGGCAAGTGCCACCCAACCGGAGCCGTCGTGCAGCTGCGCCCACAACACCAGGTCGGCGAAGGACAGGTCGGCCAGCAGCTGCCAGTCGGACAGCAGCATGTGCAGCCAGTCGACATCGGCCTCGGCGAGCCCGGCCTGGCGCATCGCAAGGTCGGTCAGGGTCGGCATGCCGCCATCATCGCATCCGTTGCGCCCCGATCTGCCGTTGGAGCTGCCCGGATACCTGCTGGTAACGTCGCGCCATGAGTGAGCGTGAAGGGCGCGCTGCCCCCCAGACCGAGGGTCCAGGGACGAGCGGCCATCCAGCGGCGCCGCACGGCGGTGCGCACGCGGTTGCCGCGGCTCGGCGGCACGGCGTCGAGACGATGTTCACGCTGTCCGGCGGGCACGTCTTCCCGCTCTACGACGGGGCGGTCAAGGCCGATCCGCCAATGCGGATCGTCGATGTCAGGCACGAGCAGACCGCGGTGTTCGCCGCCGAGGCCACGGCCCGCCTCTCGCTGACCCCCGGCCTGGCTGTGCTCACGGCCGGCCCCGGTGTGACAAACGGGATGAGCGCGATTACCACGGCGCACTTCAACGGGTCGCCGCTGGTGGTGATCGCCGGCCGCGCCCCCGACTACCGCTGGGGCTCGGGAAGCCTGCAGGAGATTGATCATCCCGCGCTGCTCGGGGCGATCACCAAGCGCGCCTGGACCGAGCACGAGACGGCGCGGATCGGGCCGGCCACCGACGAGGCATTCCGGATCGCAGCTGCCCGGCATCGCGGCCCGGTCTTCCTCGATGCCAGCCTGGAGGCGCTGTTCGGCACGGCGCCCGCCGGGCCCGCCCGGCCGGCCGGCGCGGACGCCGCCACCGACCCGCCGGACCAGCCCGACCCGGCCGCGATCGACCAGATCGCTGGACTGCTCGCCGGAGCAAGCCGGCCGGTCCTGGTGCTCGGCTCCGACGTGTGGCTGGACGGCGCGCACGAAGCGGCCCGTGCGGCCGCCGAGGAACTGCGGCTGCCGGTGATCGCGAACGGTCAGGGCCGCGGCATCCTTCCGGCCGGGCACGAGCTGCTCGTTTCGCGGGCCAGGTCGACGGCGTTTGCCGAGGCAGACCTGGTCATCGTGGCCGGAACCCCGCTCGACTTCCGGCTTGGCTACGGCGAATACGGCGGCAAGAACGCGACGCCCCCCGCCCAGGTTGTGCACGTCGCCGACGCGCCGTCGCAGCTCGCGCGGCATCGCGAGCTGGCCGCGGCAGCCGCGGGCAGTCTGACCGCGTTCTTCACCGACCTCGCCGAGGCGGTGGCGGGCCGCGGTCCGGGTCCGGGCGCGGGCCGGGGTCCGGGCGCGGGCCGGGGTCCGGGTGCGGGCCGGGGT
>JASHOI010000268.1 GCA_030041195.1 Streptosporangiaceae bacterium
GTCACGAAGATAGCTGAGCAGGTCGCCGCCCAGCATGCCCTGCATGCCGTCCGGAGAGCGCAGGCCCGGCAGGTCGGTGCGCGGCCGCAGGTAGCTGTACTGGTACTGCAGCACCTCATAGCCGGGCAGCCCGGCCGCAGCAGCCAGACCGCGGGCCCGCTCCACCTGCCAGGCCCAGTGATTGCTCACCCCCAGCAGACCCACGGTGCCGTCGGCCACCAGCGCGGCAAAGGCCTCCACGGTCTCGGCCTGAGGCACCGCCGGATCATCGATGTGCGCGTACAGCAGGTCCAGCCGGGCCATGCCGAGGCGGTCCCGGCTGCGTTCCGATGACTCACGGATCACGCGGGCCGACAGACCTTCGGCGTTGTCGGTAAAGCTGGTGCCCGGGGCCAGCGGCCGGGCGCCGAGCTTGGTCGCGATCACGATCTCGTCTCCGACGCCGCGGCTGTGGCGCCAGCGTCCCAGCAGTTCCTCGCTCTCCCCGCCCTGGGTGCCGACCCAGAACGCGTAGTTATCGGCGGTGTCGATGAAGGTGCCGCCGGCCTGCACGTACCGGTCCAGGATCGCGAACGAGGTCGCCTCGTCGGTCGCCGTGCCGAAGTGCATCGTGCCCAGGCTGAGCACGCTCACGTCGCGGCGGGTCTTCGGGTCCGTGCCAATCGTGCGGTACTTCATCCGGGGTCCTCTCCAGCCACCGGCTCCATCCGGCGCTGGGCACGAGTCTGGGTGCTAGACCGCGCTCTAGGTCAAACCAGCTCGAGTACCCGTCGATCTGCATGGCGGCGGCAAGGGGTTGCGGCCCCGTGGTCAGCGACAGGTCGCCGGTCGCGTTCAGCTGGAGAGGTTGTAAACGGTCTCGCCGCCGACGGTCTCCGCGCGGAAGTGCGCCTCCACCCACGCGGTGATCTGCGCCGCATCGCCCGAGCCGCCGCCGAAGCTGTCCGAGTTCGCGCCGACGAAATAGTGGATCTCGTGGTTGGCGACGTCTTGCTTGAACTGAGCGAGCGTCGGCGCCGGGTCGGTGCCGTTGAACCCGCCGATCGACATGATCGGCTCTCGGCTGGCCAGTTGCAGCGGCGCGGCGCTGTCCGAGCTGACCGTGGCCGCCGCCCACCGGTACCCGGACGCCCCGTCCTTGAGCAGCGTGGTGAGGGCGCTGCTGACCTCGGTGTTGCCGGCCAGCCCGCCGCCTCCGAAGCCTCCGCCGCCACCACGGCCGCCATGGAACCTGCCCCGGAATCCGCCAGGGAAGCCGCCGGTACCGGACCGCCCGCCCGGCGAGCCCGCGGTTCCGCCGAACCCGGTGCCCGTTCCCGTTGAGCCCTGCCCGGTGGCGCCGCCGGGTCCGAACCCGCCGTGGCCGAACCCGCCGTGCCCGAACCCGCCCCGCCCGAAGCCGCCGCGGGGGAAACCTCCTGGAGTACCGCCTCCGCCGGGGCCGCCGAACGCGGTCACCGTCGGCCCCGCGGTCGGCAGCGCGCCGGTGTGCGATGTCGCGACGGCATTCAGGCTGTAGGCGAACGGCCCGGCGAGGCCAGCGATAACAGCCAGGGACACCGGGGCCACGACCAGCGCCACCCTGCCCCAGGTCGTGGCCGTGTGGGACGCGACCCAGTGCCCGGCGATCAGGGCGGCCGCGGCAGCGAGCCCGGCGAGCAGGACGACCACGCGCAGCCATGGATACCAGCCAGGAGTCCGGTCCAGCAGCACGTAGGACCAGATGGCGGTGATCACGATCCCGGCCGAGAGCGTGCCGCGGCCGAACCAGCTTCGCTCATGCCGGCGCCAGCCGTTGCGCACCCGCCACAGCTGAACGGCGCCGATGCCGACGAGGGCGCCGATCGCCGGGGCCAGCGCGACCGTGTAGTACGAGTGGATGATGCCCGCCATGTAGCTGAACACCGCGCCGGTCACCAGCAGCCAGCCACCCCAGATCAGCGCCGCCGCCCGGATCCGGTCGGTTCGCGGGGCACGCCTGGTGCCCCACAGCAGCGCGGCGAGTGCGATCAGCGCGGCCGGCAGCAGCCAGCTGATCTGGCCGCCCATGTCGGCGGCGAAGAGCCTGGTGATGCCCGCTGAGCCGCCGGTCGCGGCCACGCCGCGGCCGGCGAATCCGACCGAGCCCGTCTCGTTGCCGTCGAGCCTGCCGAAGCCGTTGTAACCGAAGGTGAGCTGCAGGATGTTGTTGTTGGTCGAGCCGCCGACGTAGGGCCGGTCGGCTGCGGGAGTGAGCAGCACCACCGCCACCCACCAGCCGGCAGCCACCAGCACCGCCACTCCTCCGGCCAGCACCTGCAGCAGCCGCCTGCCCAGCCCGCGCGGCCCGGCCACCAGGTAGGCCAGGCCAAAGCCGGGCAGGACCAGGAATGCCTGCAGCATCTTGGCGAGGAACCCGAATCCCAGCAGCGCTCCGGCCAGCACCAGCCAGCGGGTCTTCCCGGCCTCGATCGCCCGGGTCACAGCGTAGGCGGCCAGAGTCATCAGCAGCGTCAGCAGGGCGTCAGGGTTGTTGTACCGGAACATCAGAGCGGCCACCGGGGTGAGCGCCATGACAGCCCCGGCCAGGATGCCGGCCGCGGGGCCGAACCAGCGGCGGACCGTGGCGTAAAGGGCGGCAACCGTGGCCACGCCTTCGAGCGCCTGCGGTACCAGCACGCTCCAGTAGCTGAGCCCGAAGATCCGGGCTGAGATGTCCATGACCCACAGGAACGCGGGCGTCTTGTCCACCGTGATGAAGTTCGAGGAGTCGAACGAGCCGAAGAAGAACGCCTTCCAGCTCGTCGAGCCCGCCTGGACCGCGGCTGCGTAGAAGTCGTTGGCCCAGCCGTTGCGGCTGAGCCCGATCATGTAGAGCAGCGCGGTGAGCGCGAGCAGGGCGAACAGCGCGGGCCGGGCCCACCGCGGGTCGCGTTCGGAGCCGCGCAGCAGCCGCGCGAGGCGGCCTCTTCCGGCGGGCCCTTCCGACCCCGCTGCCTGGCCCGGGTGGGCCGGCTGGGTGGTGACCGCGGCCATCAGGCGCTCCCGTTCGGCTGCGCGAGCGCGGCCAGTCCCGGCTGAGGTGCTTCCGGGTCCTCCGGCGGTGACGCGGCCCGCGGTGGGGCCGACCTGCCGCGGAATACCCAGCTCCGGTACAGGGCGTAGCGAAGGACCGTGGCCACCACGTTCGCGGCCACGAGCACGGTCACCTCGGCACCGCGGCCGGGGCGCGCCGAGACGTGATGCAGCGCGGCCAGCGCGCCCGAGGTGAGAAGCAGCCCCGCGCCGAATGCCAGCAGCCCGCGGGCCTGGTGGCGCACGGCGTGCCGGCGCCCGCGGACGCCGAACGTGAAGCTCCGGTTCACCGCCGTATTGGCGACGGCGGTGGCCAGCAGGCTGAGCGCGTTCGCCGCCTGCGCTCCCATCACGTTGCGCAGCGCCAGGTACAGCAGTACGTAAGCGATCGTGCTGGCCACACCGACGCCGAGGAACCTGGTGAGCTGGCGCCCGCCGCCCAGCCGGATGACGCCGCGGATGTCAGCGAGCGCCGTTGCCAGCACGTCGACCCGGGAGTCGCTGTCGTCGATCCAGTCGACCGGCACCTCGTGGATGCGGAGCCCGGCCCGCTCGGCGAGCACCAGCAGCTCGGTGTCGAAGAACCAGCCGTTGTCCTCGGTCAGCGCCAGCAGCGGGCGCGCCTTGTCGGCGCGGATCGCCTTGAACCCGCACTGTGCGTCGGAGAAGCGGACCCGCAGCGTCGCGTGCAGGAGCAGGTTGTAGCACCGGGAGATGATCTCGCGGCGCGGGCCCCGGATCACCCGGGCGCCCTGCGCCAGCCTGGTGCCGATCGCCACGTCGCTGTGACCGGAAAGCAGCGGCGCGACCAGCGGCAGCAGCGCGTTCAGGTCGGTCGACAGGTCGACGTCCATGTAGGCGAGGACCTCGCAGTCACTGGCCGACCAGACCGAGCGCAGCGCCCGGCCGCGGCCGGGCTGGTCCAGCTGGACGGCGCGGACCCGGTCGAGCTGGCCAGCCAGCGCGAGAGCCTGGGCCCACGTGCCGTCGCTGCTGCCGTTGTCCGCGATCGTGATCCGGGCCGTAAACGGAAACTGGTCCTGCAGGTATGCGTGCAGCCGCCGGATGCTCGGCGCGAGGTCCCGCTCCTCATTGCGCACCGGCACGACGATTTCCACCTGGGGCGCTGCGGGCCCGGCCGGTCCGGGCTCGGCGCCGTTATCGAGAACCTTGATAGGCGATCCCATGGAGACCAAAGTCCCCGATCATTTTTCGGGCCCACTGCGGTAAACCTCTAGGTTGGCTCTGAGGTCTGGCGGCCGAGGGCTGATCTCGTACAGCCCAGCGCGCCCGCT
>JASHOI010000269.1 GCA_030041195.1 Streptosporangiaceae bacterium
CCCGTTGTACACGGTGCGCACCCGGGACAGGTCGGCGCCGAGCTGTTCCTCCCAGCGCTTGTTGTAGACGTTGCCCGGCGTGATCAGCTCGGCCTCGCTGTACCCGAGCGAGCACATGCGGCGCAGGAACCGCAGGTGCAGGGCGCGCACCGGCCACCGGAACGGGACGTTGCGGCTGTGCAGGTACTGCTCACGCATGTAGATGCCGTGCTCGGTGACCACCATCGGCACGCCGTACCGCCACTTGGCGGCCAGGGCGGGCAGCGCGCCGAGGCCGTTGGTCACCGCGTGCGCCACGTCGGCCCGCACCGGCGGGTGCGACAGCGGGCGCAGCGAATGCTCGAGCAACTGCATCGCGGTGACGGCGTCGTGCAGCGACGGAGCCGCCTCGGTCGAGTCGAGACGCCAGTCCCGCCAGGTCTCGCTGAGCAGCCGCACCGCCCAGTCGCTGGAGAGGCTGGTGGTGAGGTTCTCGGTCTGGGCGAACTCGAAAATCTCGCGCAGCACATCACCGAACCGGTCCTGGGCCTCGGAGGGCGAGGCGAGCAGGATATTGATCAGATCGGGCAGCGCCGGGCACGGCACCGACCGGGTCCGCCTGCCGCGCCCGCGAGGCGGAGGCGGAGGGCCCCACAGCGGCATGTTCTGCACCGAAGCGACGTTGTCCGGCAGCGACCACCGAACCGGCTCAGCACCCGTCGCCGTCAGGGCGACCAGCAGGAAGTCATAGTCGGGCATCCCGCGGACAAGCTGGTCGCACCAGACACTGACCCCACCGAACTGGTGCGGGTAGGTGCCTTCTCCGATTAGCGCCACATCCATTTAGTTCTGTCACCTGACTTGAGGTCGCGTACTCCTGTCTGCTGTGAGGGGGGACTAGTTGTTGGTCAACGCGTCGTCTCGTTGCTGGTGGCACCGGACGCAGCGGCGGCCGGGCTTGCCTTCCGGGGCGCGGCTGCGGGCCGACGGCGCGCGACCTTCCGCCGCGCCCGGGCCGGCCGGGCCTCGAGGATCTTCTCGTAGAGATCGTCGATCCGGCTGACCACCGACTCGATGCCGTACCGGTCAAACACCTTGCTGTCCGCAACGCGCGGCCTGGGGCCGGTCTCGAACTCCTTGCGGATCTCCTCCCGCAGCGCCTCCGGGGTTCCGGCCACCATGCGGGCCCGCTCGGTCTGGATACCGTCAAGGGCCGGGCAGGTCGTGTACAGCACGGGCAGGCCGCTGGCCAGCGCCTCGAGCACGGAGAGCCCGAACGTCTCCTGGAGCGAGGCCGCGACGTAGAGGTCGAAGGCGGCCAGCATCGCCGTGGTGTCCGACTGGTAGCCGCCGAAGATCACGTGCTCGGTCACGCCGAGCCGCCTGGCCGCCTCTTCGAGCCGCGCCTGGTCTTCGCCCCGCCCGATCACCAGGATCTTGCACTTCTCGCCGAGCATCGGCGCGGCCGCCTCCATGGTCAGGTCGACCCGCTTATTCGGGTCCAGCCGCCCCAGCGCGCCGATCACGTACGTCTCCGGCGAGATGCCGAACTGCGCGCGTACCCGGTCCCGGGCCTGCGCGTCGAACCCGAGCTCGTCGGTGTCCACCCCGTTCGGGATCACGGTGACCTTGCCGGGCCGCACGCCCCAGCGCACCAGGCGGTCCTTGACGATGTCGGACACGGCGATCGTGGCGTCGGAGAACTTCTCGGAGCTGAGGTACAGCGCGCGCACTCCGTTGGTCATCTTGCGCCGCTCGATGTGCGTCTCGCCGATCGAGTGCTCCGTGGTCAGCACCACCGGCGTCCCGGCCAGCCGTGCCGCGGGGCGGGCGTAGATCTGGGCCCGGTACAGGTGCGTGTGCACCACGTCGTACTGGCCGTCCTTGATCAGCTTGCGCAGCCGCAGCAGCGCGGGCAGTTCGGTGTTGCGCTGCATCCCGATGTTGCGGACCGAGGTTCCCTGGGCCTCGATCATCTCTGCGACCGGGCCCGGGTTATACAGCGTCACCACATCCGATTCGTGCCGGGTGCGCCGCAGTATCATCGCGAGCTGCAGCTCGGCCCCGCCGGCATCGAGACCGGTGATGACGTGAAGCACTTTCACAGACGTCTCCTCTTCAGGTGGCTCGGGGCGCTTGTTCCCCCGAGCCACCAGGCGGGGGGGTCGAGCGGCGAAGCGCGATACGGCTGCGGTAGAGCAGCCGTTTGGCTGCCATCCGCATGGCGTCGTCCTGCTGACCGACGTAGATCCTGGGCAGGGCCATCAGCCCGATCTCGTCCTTCGAGGCCTCCACGGCGCATGCGTACTCGTAGCCGGCGTCGCGCACGGCCCGCCGGGCGGCGGCGTCCATCGACCCGTACGGGTAGGCGAACCCGCGGATCTCGGTGCCGAGCAGTGCGCCCAGGCTGGCCCTGCTGTCGGTGATCTCGGCCATCAGCTCGGCCGGGCTGGCTCCGGCCAGGCGCATGTGCGTGGCGGCGTGCGAGCCGATCTCGATTCCCGCCGCGGCGAGCTCGCGGATCTGGTCGCCGGTCATCAGCTGCCAGGTGGGCCCCTCGTCCCACTCGTTGGTGCCGCCGAGCCGGTCGGAGATGATGTACGCGGTCGCGCCGAAGCCGTGCCGCCGCAGCACCGGCAGCGCGGTCTCGAGCACGTTGGTGTACCCGTCGTCGAACGTGAGGCCGACAAGCCCGCGCTGGCGGCCGGCGCGCATCGCCTCGACGAGCGCCGCAATGCCGACGCCGCGCATGCCGCGGCGGGCCAGCCAGGCCATCTGCTCGGCGAACCGGCCCGGCGACACGCACAGTTGGTTCGGGTCCTCGGCTACGTCGGCGACGCCGTGGTACATGAGGATCATCGGCGTGTCGCGCAGCTTGAGCTGGCCGTCCTGCAGCCACGTGTCGGCGCGGGCGGTACCGGCTCGGTTCATTGCCCACCCTCCGATCTGCGAATGATCAGGGCCGCGAGCGTCCGGGCGAGTATCACGACGTCCAGCCACGGCGACCAGTACTCGATGTACTGGTTGTCGAAACGGGCCCGCTCGACGATCGAGGTGTCCCCGTTCAGCCCGTGGACCTGTGCCCATCCGGTCAGGCCGGCCTGCATCCTGGTCCGGTCGCTGTACCGCAGGATCTCGTGGCCAAACTGATCGGCGAAGTAGGGCCGCTCCGGCCGGGGTCCAACCAGCGACAGATCGCCGCGCAGCACGTTCCACAGCTGCGGCAGCTCGTCCAGGTGCGTGTCCCGCAGCCAGCGCCCCAGGGCACTGCTGTGATGACCGGAGACTCCCCAGGAGGTGTCGGGGTCGGCGCTGCCGCTGAGCGTGCGCAGCTTGACGACGGACGCGATCCGGCCGCGGCCGGTGACCCGCCGCTGGCGGAACAGCGGGGTCTGGCCGGTCCGCAACCTGATCGCGACGGCCAGGACGAACAGCACCGGCGCGGCCGCGATCAGCAAGGTCGCCGCGATCACCACGTCGAGGGTGCGCTTCAGCGCCAGGCTCACGGTTGAGCGGCCCAGGCGCCGGAGCGGGATCAGCGGTATGCCCCAGATCTCGTCCAGGCAGGCGCGCGGCACCGCCATGCCGACCTCGTACAGCCGCGGCACCACGCAGACGTCCGCGCGCAGCGGCCTGGCCGCGCGGAGCACCGTGACCAGGTCCTCGTCCTTGCAGGCGGCATAGCAGACGATGACCCGGCGGATGCCGAGCCTGGTGACCACCCGGGCGAGGTCGGCGGGGGCGCCGAGCGAGGGCAGCGCGAGGTCACGGCGGGGCGGGCCGTAGTCCAGGTAGCCCTGCACCCGCAGGCCCAGTTCCGGGTGCGCGCGCATCAGCTCGCCGATGTGCGCGCCGAACGTCCCGGCGCCGACCACGATCGCTGCCTCCCCGAGCAGGCCATTGCGGCGCGCGGTGCGCAGCACCGCGCACACCGCGACCCGGAACGCGATCACAAGGCCGGCCGACCACAGCGCCAGCCGGGCCGCGACGCCGGACGGAATCCACAGCAGCAGGACCAGCAGCGGCAGTGCCGCGGCAACGAGGACGCGCCCGGCCTGGTCCGCGACGCGCAGGCAGATCCGCAGCCGGTGCAGCCCCATCGCCGCGAGAACGACCAGGACGGCGACCGCGTATCCGATCTCCGGCAGGCCCGCCCTCCCGACCACGCCGACGGCCGCGGCCAGGGCGAGAACGTCGGCAACCGGCAGCGCGACCACCGGCACGATCCGGCTGACCCGCCCGGCCGGGAGCGCCCGCCGCGGCGGGCGCGATGGCCGGCCCGGCCGCTTCCACTGGCGCTCCGAGCCGAATCCCCCGTCACCGGGCCGCGCAGCAGGGACACGGCCGAAAGGGTCCGTGTCCGCGCTGCGCGGCCCGTAGTCTCCGGTCATTACCGGCCCGCTGCCACTGCTGCCCGGGACCGGCTGACCGCACTGCCGTTGATGAGCTGCCGCGCCACCGTGGTGGCGGCGTGCTCGGAGCCGAAGACGAACCGCATGACCGGCCCCATGGTCGGGGCGACGACGGGCCCCATGATGTACAGGCCAGGGACGGAAGTCTGGTAGTCGCTGCCCACCGCGGAGCTGCCGGTGCCCGGCACGTTCCGCAGGCCGGCCAGCATCTGCTCGCCGAAGAACGACAGCCGGGTCATGTCCCACCGGTAGCCGGTGCCCGCGATCACGTGGTCGGCGCCGAGCTCGCGCGTGCCGCCGGCTCCGGTGAACCCAATGCGGACGCCGCTGTCCTGCACTCTTGCCCACTTGATCGACAGGCCGGTCAGGGTCGGGAACTGCCCCTCGACCCGCTCACGCAGCCAGCTCGCCCCGGCCGGGCCGAGCGCGGTCCTGGACCGGTAGATACGCGTGGACCGCGGCAGCCGCCGGAACGAGCCGGGGTGGTTGGAGTAGAACCAGGTGGCCCAGCCGGAGCCGAGGCCCGACTCGGGCTCCTTGAGCCGCTGCAGCAGCGGGCGGTCCAGGGCCAGCGGCACGCCGTTCCAGCGGATGACGTCCTTCCGCGCGACCAGCTGAACCTTGGCGCCCTTCTCGTGCAGCAACGCCGCCGACTCGAGCGAGGACTGGCCGGCGCCGATGACGATGACCTCCTGGCCGGAGAAGACCCCGAGGTCGGTGTGGGCCGAGGCGTGCGTGCACACCGACGGGGGCAGCGCGGCCAGGGACTCGGGCAGGTAAGCAAACGCCTCGACGCCGATGGCCACGACCACCTTGCGCGCCCGCACCTGCTCGGAATTTGCCAGCGTGACCTCGAACCCGTCGCCGGCCCTGGCGATGTCGGTGACCAGCACCTCGTCGATGTCCGGCACGAGCGCCTCGCGGAACCACTGGCCGTAGGCCACGAACGTGTCCAGCGCCACCGGCAGGCCGTAGTCGCGGTAGGGTCGGCCAGTCGCCTTGCAGAAGGCCTCGAGGGTGTGCGTGTGGTCCGGGTCGGACAGGTTCGACGCGAAACCCTGCGACTTCAGGAACATGCCCTCGGGCATGAAGTCCCGCCACAGCTGCATCGGCAGCCCGAACTGGCGCACGCTCACGCCGGCCTTGCGCAGGTGTGCGCCGAGCGACAGCCCATACGGGCCAGCTCCGACTATCGCCACCTCCACGGCGTCGCTCATACTCGTGTCCCCTCCTTGCGGGATCGCGGCTCGGTTGGCCGCGCGGTCTGTGTCTGATTAACTGCGGCGGTCACCGGCCCCGGGCGCGGCGCGCCCCGGCCGGCTCTGGCAGCGCCGCGGCCGCCGGAGAATCGGAAATCTGTGCTTGATGCCTTGCCCTGCGGCAGCCCGAGCGGCCTGGTTGCCATCCGCCAGCCCATGCGCAGGCACATCACGCCGAACGGGCGGACGTCATCGCGGGCGAACCATGCGGTCTCGTCGACCGTGCGCAC
The DNA here is from genome assembly GCA_030041195.1 of Streptosporangiaceae bacterium. The sequence continues at coordinate 5,881 of JASHOI010000269.1, forward strand.
CGACGCCAGCCACGACTGCAGGCCGAGCTCGCCGCCGCGCCAGTACCGGAACGCGGCGATCGGGTCGTAGTTCTCCACCACGAACCTGCGCGGCACCTGCTCGCTCTCGGGGATCACCTGCCCGGTCAGGTCGAGGTAGCAGGCCGTGGCGACATCGGTGCCGGCGGCGTCGCGGAACAGCCGGAACTGCGCGCCGATCCTCGGGTTGAAGTCCAGCAGCTTGTACTGGCCGTCCCTGGCGTCGAACCGGATGTCGAGGTCCAGGATCCCCTGGTAGCCGATGCGCTGCAGCAACCCGGTGATCTGGTCGCGCAGCTTGTCGTTGGGCTCGGAGCGGCCTAGGCAGGTCAGCCCGGCGTGGGCCGGGTAGGACCGCTCCTTGACACCGGTGAACGCCGGGCGGCACGTCGAACTGGCGTCGCAGTAGCCGTGGAAGAACCAGTCCTGGCCAGGCCCGCCGGGGATGAACTCCTGCAGCATCAGCCCGACACCGGCCTGAGCACAGGCCCGGTAGATCTCGTCGAGCTCGCCGGCGTCGGCCAGGATCGACGTGCTGCGGATCTTCCCGTGCCCGGTCCAGGGGGCGGTCAGCTTCGCGATCAGCGGGAAGCCGGCGCCGGCCGCGAACCCCCGCGCGGCATCCAGCGACTCCGGCACCGCGGCCTGCACGCTCGGCATGCCGGCCTCGCGGCAGAGCTCGTGCAGCGAGTACTTGCCGGCGACCCGCCGGGGCAGATCACGCGGCGGGGCGGGGAACAGGAAGTGTTCCCGCAGCCCGTCCCCGTGCTCGGCAAGGAAGATCGAGCCCGCGTCATCGGTCGGCACCAGCACGGCGGGCTCGCCGATCCGCTCCGCCAGCCGCAGCAGCTCCGCCTGGACCCGCTCGACGTCCTCGGGGTTCGGCTGCCAGAAGAACCGGCCGTGCAGATATCTGGAATTTGCCGCGGGCGCCCACGGTCCCTCATGCACGCCGTAGACCGGCACGCCGAGTCGCCCTAGGCTGCGAATCACGCCGAGGCCGCCGTGGTGCATGACGTTCGGATCGAACTTCAGCACCACCGCGGGCGTGGACCCGGTGACACGCGCGTTGTCGCTGCTCATCAGCGCACCGGCCGCGTGGGCTCGGGTACGGACACTGTGATCCCCCTGGCGGTATGGCGGTCATCCCGTGCTACGCGGCACGTGAGATAAAACTGTGCCAGCTGCGTTAGCCCGGAACATCCGTCATCAGGGTGAGGAAATCTACCCACAGCGGCCGAGCATGAGCGCTGAGTGCCCCGCCAGGACCGGGTTTCGCCTGTCCCGCAAGCCATTCCGGGTGCTGTGGCAGGTGGGTGAGCAGTGGGGTGATTCCCCGCAGACTCACCGCCCGGCGCCGCCGCCGCGGCGCGTAATGCCCCCATGTTCCGCGCCCTCCCCTGCCGCTCCTTTTCTGGCCCGGCCGGGGCAAGACACTACGGACGTGATGTGGGAGGCATTCGTGATATTGCTGGGAAAATCATGGGGACGCGCGGATCCGCCACCCCTCGTTCGGCCAGCCATGCGGCGGCCAGATCTGCGGGGGCTTTGCGTAACGGGCGGTAATCCGGAATACCGGGGTCACTCCGCGATCGCGGTCAGGCGAGGCTCCGCACGGTGTCCGCGAGCGAGCCGGCAACCTGCTGCGCGTGGCCGGAGTCCACCGCCTCGACCATGACCCGGACGACCGGCTCGGTGCCGCTCGGCCGGACCAGCACGCGGCCCGAGTCGCCGAGTTCGGCCTCGGCGGCGCGCACCGCCCGCGACAGCTCCGGGGACGAGGCGACCAGGGACTTGTCCACTCCCGGGATGCTGATCAGCACCTGCGGGTACTTGGTCATCACCTTCGCGAGCTCGCCCAGCGGCTGGCCCCGGCCTGCCGCCGTTGCCAGCAGGTGCAGGCTGGTCAGCAGCCCGTCCCCGGTCGTGGCGTGGTCGAGCAGGATGATGTGGCCGGACTGCTCGCCGCCGAGCACGAACCGCCCCTCCCGCATCGCGGCCACCAGGTACCTGTCGCCGACCGGGGTCTCCACCACGGAGATGCCCGCGTCGCGCAAGGCGAGCCGCAGCCCCAGGTTGGACATGACCGTCACCACGACGGTGCCGCCCGCCAGCAGCCCCGCGTCGCTGAGCGCGAACGCGAGCACGGCGATGATCTGGTCGCCGTCGATGACCTGGCCATCCGCGTCCACCGCCAGGCACCGGTCGGCGTCGCCGTCGTGCGCGATGCCGGCGTCGGCGCCGTGCTCAACGACGGCGGCCTTCAGCGCGCCCAGGCTGGTGGAGCCGCAGCCTTCGTTGATGTTGTCGCCGTCGGGTTGCGCCCCGATGGCGATCACCTCGGCGCCGGCCCGGCGAAGCATCCGCGGGGCGATCTCGTACGCGGCCCCGTGCGCGCAGTCGACCACGACCCGCAGGCCTGCCAGCGGCCTGCGGCCGGCCTCGGCGGGCAGCGAGGACAGCAGGTGGTCCAGGTAGCGCTCCCGCTCGCCCGAGGCGTCGGTGACCCGGCCGAAGCCGAGTTCGGGCACCCCGCCGGGTGTGCCGTTGCCGCCGTGCGGCGCGGCGAGCCTGCGCTCGATCTCGTCCTCGTCCGCGTCCGGCAGCTTGCGCCCGCCGCGCGCGAAGAACTTGATCCCGTTGTCCGGCGCCGGGTTGTGGCTGGCGGACAGCATCACCCCGAAGTCGGCGTCCAGCGCCTCGGTCAGGTAGGCGACCGCCGGAGTCGGGATGACCCCGAGCC
>JASHOI010000024.1 GCA_030041195.1 Streptosporangiaceae bacterium
TGTCGAGCGCGGAGGTAGCGCTGATGACAAGGGAAGAGGCAATCGCTCGCATGCAGGAATTCTGGAGCCAGCCCGACTGAGTGTCCTGGCGTCCTCGGTGTCCTGGACTCGCACACCCGGGTGTCCTGGGTGCCTGACCCACCACCCGAAACGCCCGTGAGGACGCTCGTCCCTCATCACGAGAAACGAGCCTCTGAGCTGGTCGGGGTGGCCGGATTTGAACCGGCGGCCTCTTCGTCCCGAACGAAGCGCGCTGCCAAGCTGCGCTACACCCCGGCGACCGCCATGGAAGTCTAGCGGACGCTGTGTGGTGGTGCTCTCAGCTGTTCCGCGGAACCAGGGTCAGCAGTGAGGCCTCCGGGCGGCAGAAGAGCCGGAACGGCGCCCACGGTGAGGTGCCGAGGCCTGCCGACACGTGCAGCCACGGCTGCTTCGGGTCGTCGGCGTCCGCTGGGTGCCGGTGCAGGCCGCGTGCTCGCTCCGGCTCGATGCCGCAGTTGGTCACCAGCGTGCCGTACCAGGGCAGGCAAACCTGGCCGCCGTGGGTGTGGCCGGCCAGCAGGAGGTCGTAACCGTCCGCGGCGAACCTGTCCATGATCGAGGGCTCGGGCGAGTGCATCACACCGAGCCGCAGATCGGCCGATGGGTCGGCGGGCCCGGCGATCTTGTCGTACCGGTCGTAGCTGATGTGTGAGTCATGCACGCCCGCCACCGCGATGTTCAGGTCGCCTGCCTTGATCGAGCCGCGGTTGTTGTTCGCGTTCAGCCAGCCCGCAGCCTCCATGCTGGCGCCGAGCTCGGCCCAGGGCAGGTCGGTTTCGTCGCGCGCCCGCACCGAGCTGTCGCGCCACAGGTAGCGCGCCGGGTTCCGTGGCTTCGGCGAGTAAAGGTCGTTGGAGCCGTAGACGAACACGCCCGGGCGGTCCAGCAGCGGCCCGAGCGCTTCAAGGAGCGGCTCGACGGCGTCGCGGTGGGATATCGAGTCACCCGTGTTGACCACCATGTCGGGCTGCAGGGCATCCAGGGACCTGATCCAGGAGAGCAGCCGGTGCCGGCCGGGAGTCAGGTGCACGTCCGAAATGTGCAGAAGCCGCAGCGGCCTGGCGCCAGCGGGAAGCACCGGGACGTCATAGCGGCGCAAGGCGAACCAGTTGCGCTCGATGACCGACGCGTAGCCGAGAACGCCGGCCCCTGCCGCTGCGGTGGCGATGAGGGCTTGTCGTCGTCGCATCCACACATGGTGCCATGCCTCGCGCCCTTAGCCCGACTTGGCCGGCCTGCCGGCACACCGGAGCGGTCGGCCGCGCTGGGCCCAGACAGGGCAGGATGTCCTCATGGCTGGACTGAAGGATCAGCTCCGCGCGGACCTCACCGCGGCGATGAAGGCACGCGACGAAGTGCGAACCAGGACGCTGCGCATGGTCCTCACCTCGGTCACCAACGAGGAGGTGTCGGGGAACGCGGCGCATGAGCTCAGCGACGATGACGTGCTCCGGCTGCTCGCCAGGGAGGCCAGGCGGCGCCGAGAGGCGGCCGAGGCGTTCGATGCGGCCGGGCGGGCGGACCAGGCGGCCGCCGAGCGGGCCGAGGACCAGGTCCTGGCCGAATACCTTCCCAAGCAGCTCAGCGACGCCGAGCTGGCCTCGATCGTCGCCGACGTGATCAAGGAGACCGGCGCGTCCGGTATGGGCGCGATGGGGCAGGTTATGAAGGCCGTGACGCCGCGCGTGGCGGGGCGCGCCGAGGGCGGCCGGGTGGCCGCCGAGGTCCGCCGCGCCCTGGCGGGCTAGCCAGGTCAGCCGCGCCCTGACCGGCCAGCCAGGTCCGCCGCGGAGAACCGGCCAGCCAGGTCAGCCGCGGAGAGCGGTGACGATGGTCGTCAGCGGGTCATCGGCCAGCGGGCCGACCGGGGGTGTGCCACCACCATGCCCCCCACCTTTGCCTCCGCCCTTACCGCCACCGCCGCCGGTCTTAGCCGGCTTCGGCGAGTTGATGCCGGTGCCCTCGGAGAAGTACGGGCTGTCCGCCGGCAGGCCGACGAACGATGCGGCGCTGCCGAGGTTGGCACCGCTGGTGAAGCTCATCTGCCAGGTCGCGGCCGGTGCGTTGTCGCCGAACATCTGGCCCGGGCAGTCCAGGCCGCCGCCGAACTGGAGATTCTCGCGGTAGCAGGAATTCTGGCCGAGCATCGCGCCGCCGGTCGTTGGGTCGATCGGGTTGAACACCGAGACGTAGCCGGCCAGGTGCGGCGTATAGCCGGCGAACGCGGCGTAGTAGCCGCTGTTGGCGGTGCCGGTCTTGGCAGCGGCGGGAACGTTGATCCCGCGGCCTGCCGCCGTGCCCGGGGAAACCAGCACGCCCTGCAGGATGTAGTTGGCCGCCTCGGCCACCGAGGCCGCTAGCACCCGGTGGCAGTTGGCGCCCATCACCGGCAGGCTCTCGCCGCTGGAGGTCAGGATCTGGCTGATCGCGACCGGAGTGCAGTAGATCCCGTTCGCCGCCACGGTCGCGTAGGCGTTGGCCATGCTCAGCGGCGAGACCGGCGCGAAGCCCAGCGTGAACGCCGGCTCGTTGTCGGCGGAGTACGGCTGGTCGAGCGCCGGGTCGGGGCGAAGCAGCGAGACGCCGTTGGCCCAAGTCAGCCCCAGGCTGACCGCGGTCTTGACCACGTTGCACAGCCCGACCTTCTGCTCCAGGTGGGCGTAGAACACATTGATCGACTGGGTGGTCCCGTTGTACAGCGTGAACGTGCCCTTGCCCGGGCCCTCGGCGTTCTGCAGGCTGAACGCGCCGGTGGGGTCGCCCGCGCAGTTGAAATACGGCGAGACCGTGGTCGGGGACACCACCGCCTGGCTGAACCCGAACGGAACGCCCTGCTTCAGCGCGGTGATCAGAGTGAAGAGCTTGCTGGACGAGCCGGTCTGCACGCCGGTGCCGCCGTCGTACTGAGTGGGCACCGCGTAGTCGACCGTGGTCTGGCCGGGCCCCGTGCCGTAGGGACGGTCCACCGCGATCGCCCGGATCTTGCCGGTGCCGGGCTGGATCATGACCTCGGTATCGACGTCGTTGTTCGGGTTGTAGTAGCCGTTATCCGCCGGCAGCACCCAGTTGACCGCGCGGTTCGCCGCGTTCTGGTCGGCCGTGTTCAGCGTGGTGTAGATCTTCAGGCCGCCGATGGAGTTGAGGTCAGCGTAGGCCGTGGCGTACGCGCTGTTGCTCTTCATCTCGGACATCACGTAGTCGCAGAAGAACGCGTCGCTCGCGGCCGACGGGCTGATGCATCCCTGCGTCAGCGGCGCGGCGGACTCGTTCAGGCCCAGCGGCAGCTTTTCGGCGGCTGCGGCCTGCTTTCGCGTTATATAGCCAACCTCGGCCATGGCCGTGAGCACTGTATTGCGCCGGTTAGTGGCGTTAACCGGGTCGGTAAAGGGATTGTAGAAGGTGGGGTCGCGTATCAGGCCGGCCAGCAGAGCCGCCTGCGGCAGCGTGAGATCCGCGGCGCTGGTGCTGAAGTAGCGCTCCGCAGCCACCTGGATGCCGTACGCGCTGTTGTCGTAGTAGGCGACGTTGAGCAGAGCGGTGAGCAGCTGGTCCTTCGTCATCTCGTGCTCGACGTTGGCCGCCATCTTGAGCTCGCGGATCTTGCGGCCGAGCGTGTCCGCGACCGCGGCTTGCTGCTCCTGCTTGGTGGTCGCGGTCAGGAGCAGGGCGTTCTTGACGTACTCCTGCGCGATCGTGGAGGCACCCTGGAGAGAACTGCCGTTCACGTCCGCGGCAACCGCGCGGAGGGTGGCGCGCAGGTCGAACGCGCCGTCCTGGTAGAACCTCGAGTCCTCGATCGCGACGATCGCGTTCCGCATCACCGGCGCGATCTGGTTGTAGCTGACCGGGATGCGGTAGATGTCGTTCGGGTAGTAGTACGCGATCAGCTTGCCGTTAGCGGTCAGAAGCTCCGAGCGCGACGGGATCTGCCCGAGCGATGCCACCTTGAGGGTGTTGAACGCATTCGCCATATTGCGCGTCGCGACCCCGACTAGCCCGACCAGTGGTACCGCCACGGCCGCTATGAGCAGCCCGGCACCGACGGAGACGGCCAGCAGCCTGCCCACCGCGCTGACGCCTGCGCCGGCGCGGCGCTCTGAGTTCAGCACCCAAACAGGTTACGCTGACCACCGTATTGCGGGCGCCAGGAAGCTGGATCCCGCTCTCGGGGCGGCGCAGCGAACGGGAAGGGGGAGGTCGGCGCCGCGTCAGACCTTCGGTGCGGCCCGACGGCTGGCCACCAGAGGGGGGAAGATGGCCATGACTAGTCACTTCTGTTCGCATAGTCCAGGAGGGCTATTTGAGAAATGGGCCCCGCGGGGTCTAGCGCTGCGTGGCGGTTTTCCGTAAGTTACTTTTCCGCGACCATCGCTACCGAGGCCGGCGTACCGCCGCGTCCCCGGGACCGCAACCAGACGCCATCCGGCGTGACGACCCAAGCATGGGCGTGACGATCAGGAGGAGTGGGCCACATGTGGATCACGGACTGGACCGCCCGTGCCGCGTGCAAGGGAACTGATCCTGACGAGCTCTTCGTTCAGGGCGCGGCACAGAACCGGGCCAAGCTGATCTGCCGGGGCTGCCCAGTACGGACCGAGTGCCTGGCTGACGCTCTCGACAACAGGATTGAGTTTGGGGTGTGGGGCGGGATGACCGAGCGGGAGCGGCGCGCGCTGCTCCGCCGCCGCCCGGACGTGACCTCATGGCGCGATCTGCTCGAGAGCGCGCGCAACCAGTACGAGCGGGCCAGCGACGAACTCGTCGCCAGCTGAGCACAACCTGATCACAGCGTCGTGATGCCCCCGCCCGTCGTGGCCGTAACAGCCACGGCGGGTTGTCATTCGGTATAGAAACTGTCTCCAACCGCTGCAAGCCCGGCGAGGTCGTGCACATCGTCGGGCTGCGCAGGCACCTCGGTAACGGGCACGTGCGGGTGAGCCGTGGTGAAGTGCTCGGCCACCCGGTGCTCGACCGCTGACTGCTGCATCCGCTCGGCGTGCAGCCGCAGGGCGGCGATTGTCAGCACGTGTGAGCTGCCGTCCTCGCCGTCAGCGGCCTGCAGCGTCTCGGCCGCGGCCAGGCTGCGCGCCGCCGACAGCCGGGCGGCCGGCGAGCGGTGCACCCGGTTGAGGACCAGGCCGGCCAGCGGCATGCCCTCCTGGGCCAGGCGCTCCACAAAGTAAGAGGCCTCGCGCAGCGCGTCCGGCTCCGGCGCCGCGATCACCAGGAACGCCGTCCCCGGGGCGCGCAGCAGCCGGTAGGTGTAGTCGGCCCGTTCGCGGAACCCGCCGAACATCGTGTCCAGGGCCGAAACGAACGTCTGCACGTCCTTGAGCACCTGGGCGCCGAGCACCTTGGTCAGCACCCCGGTGACCATGCCGAAGCCGGCGTTCAGGACCTTCACATACGCGCGCCCGCCCACCTTCGCCGGGACCACGAGCAGCCGGATCAGCCGGCCGTCGAGGAACCTGCCAAGACGCTGCGGCGCGTCGAGGAAGTCCAGCGCGGACCGGCTCGGCGGGGTGTCCACGACGATCAGGTCCCATTCTTCCGCCCGGCGCAGCTGGCCGAGCTTCTCCATCGCCATGTACTCCTGCGTGCCGGAGAAACCCGACGACAGCGACTGGTAGAACGGGTTGGCCAGGATCTGCGCCGCGCGATCCGGGTCCGCGTGAGCCTCGACGATCTCATCGAAGGTCCGTTTCATGTCCAGCATCATCGCGTGCAGGCTTCCGCCGGCAGCCCCATCGGGCCCAGTGCCCTGAACGCTGACGCCAGCGGGAACCCGCTCCGGAAACGGGACCGGGCGCGGGGTGTTGTCCAGCCGCGACAGGCCCATCGACTGAGCCAGCCTGCGCGCCGGGTCAACGGTGAGCACGACCACGTGCCTGCCGCGCTCGGCGGCGCGCAGTCCGATCGCGGCGGCGGTCGTGGTCTTGCCGACGCCGCCGGAACCGCAGCAGACGATCACACGGGTGCGCCGGTCGTCGATGAGCCGGTCGACGTCGAGCTGCGGCGGGGTGACCTTGTTCATCAGGCTGCCCCCTGCTCGCGGAGCGCAGCGGCCAGCCGGTAGAGCCCGGCCAGGTCGATGCCGTCGGTGATCATGGGCAGGTCGTAGCGTGGCTGGCCGGCCTCGGCCAGCCTGCGCCGCTGCTGCTCCTGGCCGACGGCCGCGACCGCGTGCTCGGTGAGCTCGGCCGCGAGGTCCCCGGCGAGGCGCACGCTGTCGTCGAGGCCGGCCGCCTTGAGGCCGATCGCGAGCTCGTGCTCGTCGACCGACCCGGCCGCCACCTCCTCGAGCTCGGCCAGCGGCAGCGCCATCGGCCGGACCATGTTGATCAGGATGCCGCCGACCTGGATCCCGCCACCGGGCAGCCCGCGCAGCTCGGCGATGCCGTCCAGCACCTCCTGGACCGGCATCTCCTCCAGCGTGGTGACGAAGTGCACCGCGGTCTCCGGGGAGTGGATCACCTTCTGGACGGTGTCGGCGTGGTTGCGGATCGGCCCCACCCGGGCCAGCCCGGACACCTCGGAGGTGACGTTGAGGAATCGGCCGATCCGGCCGGTTGGCGGCGCGTCCATCACGACCGCGTCGTAGACGGGCTTGCCCGCCTTCTTCCTGCGGACGGCCTCCGCCGCCTTACCGGTCAGCAGCACGTCGCGCAGTCCGGGCGCGATCGTGGTCGCGAAGTCCATCACCCCGAGCCTGGTCAGCGCCTTGCCCGCGTGCCGGAGGTTGTAGAACATCTCGAGGTACTCGAGCAGCGCCGACTCCGGGTCCGCGACCAGCGCGTCCACCTCACCGCCGGGCTGAGTGTCGCTGGGCGGCGCCACCGCGATCTTGCGCTCCTCGTACGGCAGCGGAGGGCTGTCGAAAACCTGCGCGATCCCCTGCCGGCCCTCGACCTCAATCAGCAGCACCCGCTTCCCGCCGGACGCGAGCGCGAGCGCCAGGGCGCTGGCGACCGTGGTCTTGCCGGCCCCGCCTTTCCCGGTCACGACGTGCAGCCGCACGCCATCCCAGTCCGTGTCCCGTGTGCTCACCCCTTGGAGGCTATCCGGGCCTGGGCACCGTGAATGCCCCTGGCGGCGCGTGTCGCCGTCCCTCGCACCCCGCCGGCCACTGCAGGCACCCTGGCGCCAGGCCGGCGCGCGCCGCATGGTCTCTGGCGCCTAGCTGAAATGGCACTAGGCTGGGTCGAAAGTACGGGTGTGACCGTGACCGGAGAAGAGGTGTAGGTGATGGTTGCCGCCCTAGTGGTCATTCTGGTGATTATCGTTCTCGGCGGGCTTATCACGGCCGGCCGCTCGCTGAAGATCGTGCAGCAGTACGAGCAGGGGATCATTTTCAGGTTCGGGCGGGTGCTGCCCGGTACCCGTGGTCCGGGGCTGACCATCATCCGGCCGTTCGGCGACCGGATGCAAAAGGTCAACATGCAGATCGTCGCGATGGCGGTTCCGGCGCAGGAGGGCATCACCAGGGACAACGTCAGCGTCCGGGTGGACGCGGTCGTCTACTTCCGGGTGGTCGACCCGATCAAGGCCACCATCAACGTGCAGAACTACATGTTCGCGATCTCGCAGCAGGCCCAGACCTCGCTGCGCTCGATCATCGGCCAGTCGGAGATGGACCAGCTGCTCGCCGAGCGCGACAGCGTGAACCGGGAGCTGCGCCGGATCATCGATGAGCCGACCGAGGGCCCGTGGGGGATCCGGGTCGAGCGGGTGGAAATCAAGGACGTCTCGCTCCCCGAGGGCATGAAGCGGTCGATGTCGCGGCAGGCCGAAGCGGAGCGGGAACGGCGCGCCCGGATCATCACCGCCGACGGTGAGTACCAGGCCTCCAAGCGCCTGGCCGCTGCGGCCAATGTCATGGCGCGCGACCCCGCCGCGCTGCAGCTGCGCCTGCTGCAGACCGTCGTCGAGGTCGCGGCCGAGCGCAACAGCACGCTGGTCATGCCCGTTCCGGTCGAGCTGCTCCGGTTCTTCGACAAGTTCACGCCCAGCACGAGTCCCGGCGGCGAGCAGCCAGGCTCCCTGGCCGACTTCGGCGGCGAGGACGTGGAGAAGGCAGAGGCCGAGATCGAGGGCGGCGCGCCGCTTTCGATCCCCGAGGTGCCGGACATCCCCCAGCTGCCCGCGGCCGACGCGGGCCTGGACAAGGTGGCCGCCGATGCGGCGCCCGAGGCCACCACGATCACCGCGGACGGCCACGCCGAGGACCGGCGGGCCGCGGCGAACGGGGACGCGCCGGCCACCACCAAGGATGCCGCGGCTGACTCTGACGGGTAACGCGCGGCGGGGCTGAGCCGCCAGGCTATGGTTCCGTCATGGCGAAGTGGGAGTACGCAACGGTTCCGCTGCTTGTGCACGCGACCAAGCAGATCCTGGACAACTGGGGCGAGGATGGCTGGGAGCTCGTGGCGGTCGTTCCCGGGCCGAACCCCGAGCAGCTCGTTGCCTACATGAAGCGGGAACGGTCGTGAGCCCAGAGGAAGGCGAGCGCTCGCCGGAGGCCAGGCTCGCCGCGATGGGGCTCAGCCTGCCGAACGTGGCGCGCCCGCTCGCCGCCTACGTGCCGGCGGTACGTACCGGCAACTACGTGTACACCTCGGGTCAGGTGCCGGTCGTCGACGGGCAGTTGCTGGCCACCGGCAAGGTCGGTGCCGCCATCGGCGTGGCCGAGGCCGCCGCGCTGGCCAGGACCTGCGCGCTGAACGCGCTGGCCGCGGTGGCGTCGCTGACCGGCGGGCTGGACGCGGTCCGGCGCATCGTCAAGGTGACCGGGTTCGTGGCCAGCGCGCCCTCGTTCACCGAACAAGCGCAGGTGATGAACGGAGCGAGCGAACTGCTGATCGAGGTGTTCGGCGAGGCGGGCAGGCACGCGCGCAGCGCGGTCGGGATGGCGGTGCTGCCGCTGGACGCCCCGGTCGAGGTGGAGCTGATCGCCGAGGTCCGGGATTAAGCGAGCGAGCCGGTGGTTTTCCGGCGAGCGGGCGAAGTGACCGGGCCGATCAGGGTCGGTGGCCAGCTCGGCCAGCGGGCCCTCGACATCCTCGCCGGGAAGCAGCCTCCAGCGCGGCCGCGTGACGCGGCCACCGTCATGCTGCTGCGGTCGGCCTCCGGCGGCGCGCCAGATGGCGGCGGGCTCGAGGTCTACATGCTGCGCCGCAAGTCCTCGATGGCGTTCGCACCGGGCGCCTACGTGTTTCCCGGCGGGTCGGTTGACGCCAGGGACGCCGACGAGCAGGTGGCCTGGGCCGGGCCCGGAACCGCCGAATGGGGCGAGATCTTCGACGCCCCGCCGGAACTGGCCTGCGCGCTGGTCTGCGCCGCGGTCAGGGAGACCTTCGAGGAGTCCGGCGTGCTGCTCGCGGGTCCTTCCGCCGACTCGGTGGTGGCCGACACGACCGGCGCCGACTGGGAAGCCGACCGGCTGGCGCTGCTTGACCGCTCGCTCTCGCTGGCCGAGATGCTGGCCAGGCGCGGCCTCGTGCTCCGGTCGGACCTGCTCAGGCCGTGGTCGCGGTGGATCACCCCGGTGATCGAGGAGCGCCGCTTTGACGCGAGGTTCTTCGCCGCCGCGCTGCCGGCGCAGCAGCGCACCAGGGATGTCGGCGGCGAGGCGGCCGAGGTGGCCTGGGTCAGCCCGGCCGACGCGATCGCGATGGGCCGGCGCAGGGAAATTCTGCTGTGGCCGCCGACCGCGGTGACCCTGGCCGAGCTCGCGGCCTGCGGCGACGTGGCGGCGGCGCTCAGGCCCCGCCAGGTCAGACCGGTGCTGCCGGAGGCCAGCGTGGCCGAAGGCGCGGCCTGGCTGACCATCCCGGCGGATTTGGAGTACCCGCTATGACCGGCATTGACGGATCCGGAACCGCCCGGGCACGGTGCGTTCTGGCCCCTAATCCGTCGCTGATGACGCTGGACGGGACGAACACCTGGCTGATCGCCGAGCCGGGCGCCGAGCCGGCCATCGTCGTGGACCCCGGCCCGGACGACGAGGGGCACCTGAGCCGGGTCCGCGCGGCCGCGGCCGAGGCGGGCCAGCGCATTGAGAAGATCGTGCTCACCCACCGCCACGAGGACCATTCCGGGGGCGCGCGGCGGCTGGCCGAGCTGACCGGGGCCCCGGTCCTGGCGGTCGACCCGGCGCAGCGGCTCGGGGCGGACGCGGCGCTCGGCCCGGGGGACACGGTGCGGGCCGGGAGCACGGAGCTGCTGCGGGTGATCGAGACCCCGGGGCACACCTCCGACTCGGTGAGCCTGCTGCTCGAGGCGGACGGCGCGGTGCTGACCGGGGACACCGTGCTCGGCCGCGGCACCACCGTGATCGCCGGCGACGGAAACCTGGGTGACTACCTGCGGTCGCTCGACCGGCTGCGGGCGCTGGCCGACGATCCTGGTCTGCTGGCGCTGCTGCCCGGGCACGGGCCGCTGCTCAGCGAGCCGGCCCAGACGCTGGATTACTACATCGCGCACCGGGCGGAGCGGCTCGCCGAGATCGAGGCCGCGCTCGCCGCCGGATGCCGGACCCTGGCCGGCATCGTGGAGACGGTGTACGTGGACGTGGACCGGGCGCTGTGGCCGTTCGCCGAGTGGTCGGTGCGGGCGCAGCTCGCTTACCTGGCCGAGCGCGGCGCGCTGCCGCCCGACGTGGAGCTGCCTGACTAGAACGCCGGTCAGGTAGCCGAAACACACCTCTTCCCGGTCGCCGGCGGCTCGTTGAATCGGGGCAATCCCGGCATAAATCCTCATGATCGGGTTAACGGGGAATTCTGTCAGTCCTATTCGCTGACGCGTTTCCCCGCTCTGAGGGGTTTCCCGTTATCTGACCGGTGACCCGCCCCTGCCCGCCGTTACCTGGCCCGCCGGCGCATCCGCTCCGGGTCGATCAGCAGCACAGACTTGGGATGCAGCTGGATCCAGCCGCGGGCCACGAAGTCGGCCAGCGCCTTGTTGACGGTCTCCCGCGAGGCTCCGACCAGCTGGGCCAGTTCCTCCTGGGTCAGGTCGTGATTGACCTGCAGGCCGTCCTCCTGCTTGGTGCCGAACCGCGCCGCCAGGTCGAGCAGGGCCTTCGCGACCCGGCCCGGCACGTCGGTGAAGACCAGGTCGGACATGACCTCGTTGGTACGCCGCAGCCGCCGGGCCAGCGCCGCGAGCAGATGCATGGCCACATCCGGCCGCCCGGTGAGCCAGAGCCGCAGGTCGTCGTGGGCCAGCGCGGCGAGGCGGACATCGGTGACGGCCGACGCGCTCATCGTGCGCGGCCGCGGGTCGAACAGCGAGAGCTCCCCGAACATCTCGCCGGGCCCGATCAGGCTGATCAGGTTCTCCCGGCCGTCCGCCGACGTCCTGGTCAGCTTGATCTTGCCGTCGAGCACCACGTACAGCCGGTCACCCGGGTCCCCCTCGTCGAACAGCCGGTCGCCCCTGGCCAGCCCGACCTCGGTCACCCCGGCCCGGAGCGCCTTCGTCCCCTCGTCGTCAAGGGCCTCGAACAGCGGCGCCCGCCGGAGCATCTCCTCGGCGTTTTCCACGGCACCTCCTCGCCCGCGTCCAGGAGTTACTACTCAGTGTCGCCTATTCATCACCAGGACGCGACTTGCGCCCCTTCAGGTGCCTCTCCGCTGATTCTCAGAGATGTCCGTCTTCGGCCTCGGCAAGCCGTACCCGGCAGGCCTCGATCTCCTCTGCCGCCGCGGCCGCTCCCACCCACCGGCCCGCCTCGACGACCTTGCCCGGCTCCAGTTCCTTGTAGACCTCGAAGAAGTGCTGGATCTCCAGGAGCTCAAACTCCGAGACGTCCGCGATGTCGTTCAGGTGCGCCATCCGCGGGTCCGTTGCCACGACCGCCAGGACCTTGTCGTCCGGACCGTTCTCGTCCCGCATCCGGAACATGCCAATCGCCCGGCACTGGATCAGGCAGCCGGGGAAAGTAGGCTCGTCGAGCAGGACGAGCGCGTCGAGCGGGTCTCCGTCCTCGGCCAGCGTGTTCTCGACGAAACCGTAGTCAGCCGGGTACCGAGTGGAGGTGAACAGCATTCTGTCCAGCCGGATTCGCCCGGTTTCATGATCCATTTCATACTTATTCCGTTGGCCCTTGGGTATTTCGATGGTCACATCGAAGTTCACAACTCCACCTCTCGGCCACGTGGATGATTGATTCCGTCGCTTCGATGTCTACCCGGTCCGGGTGGGCCGGTGTCCAGCGGGATCCAGCATTTCCGTGAGGAGGTAACGGTGCGTCGGTTCCGCCGTGCCGCCACGGCGTTGCTGGCCCTGCTCAGCGTGTTCACAATCCTCGCGGGCGTCGCCGTGGCGCGGATGCTGCCGCCGCGGCTGGCGCTGTGGCGGCTGCCCACCGTGGCCAGCCGCAGCCTCGCCTTGGCCGGGCCGGTGCTGGCTCCCGTTGCCGACCCGGGCGATGGCCCGGCCGGAACAGCGCAAACGGGTCATTCCGGCTACTCCGGGCAGGTCGCGACCGCGGCGGGCGTCGCCGCCGCGCTCTCCCCAGTGCTCGGCTCGGGCACGCTCGGCAAGCACGTCGGCGCGGTGGTCGACGACCTGTCCTCCGGCCAGGTGCTGCTGTCCCGCGACGCGGGCTCGGGCTTCGCCCCGGCCTCCACCGCCAAGCTCGCGGTCGCGGTCGCCGCGCTCGACGTGCTGGGCCCGGCCGCCACGTTCAGCACCAAGGTGGTGATCGGGGGTGCCGCCTCCTCGATCGTCCTCGTCGGCGGCGGCGACCCAACGCTGGCCGCCGGGCACCCGCCGGCCTCGGACTACCCGCAGCCGGCCACGCTGGTGTCGCTCGCCGCGCAGACCGCGCGGGCGCTGCGGGCCAAGGGGATCCGCTCGGTCCGGCTGGGCTACGACACGTCGCTGTTCACCGGCCCGCAGCTCGCGCCGGGATGGCCGGACAGCTACGTCACCACCGGCAACGTCACCCCGATCTCCTCGCTCGAGGTGGACCAGGGCAGGCTGACCGCGAGTGGCGCCCCGCAGGACGCCAACGACCCGGAGAACTACCGGCCGCGCACGTTCACCCCGGCGGCCGAGGCCGCGCAGGCCTTTGCCGGGTTCCTGTCCGCTGACGGGATCCGGGTGCGCGGCGCGGTCAGCCAGACGGCGGCGCCGCACGGTGCCGCGGCCATCGCCGCGGTGTCGTCGCCGCCGCTGGCCGAGATCGTCGACTGGATGCTCACCCAGAGCAACAACGTGATCGCGGAGAACCTGGCCAGGCAGGTCGCGATCGCCACCGGCCGGCCCGCCTCGTTCAGCGGCGCTGCCGCCGCCGAGACCGCGGTGCTGCGTGGGCTGGGGGTCCGGGGAACGCTCCGGCTGGTCGACGGGAGCGGGCTGTCGCCGCAGGACCGGATCGCGCCCGACGTGCTCATCCAGCTGATCCGCCTCGCCGCGTCGCCGAGCCGGCCCAGCCTGCGCGCGGTCATCACCAGCCTGCCGGTCGCCGGGTTCTCCGGCACGCTCGCCCCGGGCGGCAGCGTCTTCCCGGACGTGGGGCAGGCCGGGCTGGGCGTGGTCCGGGCCAAGACCGGCAACCTGTCGACGGTCGTGGCGCTGGCCGGCATCGCTGAGGCCAGGGACGGTCAGCTGTTCGCGTTCGCGTTCATGGCCGACCGGCTGAGCAGCACCGGCCTGGTCGCCGGGGCGTCCGGTCTGACCAGCCTGGCCACCGCCCTGGCGGGCTGCGGCTGCGGCTGAGCGCTCGCCCCGGCGTGAGTCACCCGGAAGACCAACGTACGGTGGGGGGGTGAGCAGCTCTCAGATGATCGACTGGAATGTCGCCACGTCAACCGGCGTCAGGTGGGCGCGCCCCGGGCCCGCCGTCAGCATGGCCGAGGCCAGGAAGGTGGTCGCCGAGCTGCGCAGCCTGGCGGCCGCCGTGCAGGAGCCGGTGCACGAGCTCACCGGGCTGCCCGGTTCGGGCGACGGCGGCAAGGTCGCGGTGGTGGACCGGCCCGGGTGGATCCGGGCCAACGTCGACGGGTTCCGCGTGGTGCTCGACCCGCTGGTCCAGCAGATGCAGCAGCGCGGCTCGGCCCCGCCGGCCGGGTCGGTGATCACCGCGGTCGGGTCCCGGGTCACCGGCATGCAGGCCGGCCTGATCCTCGCCTACCTGGCAGGCCGGGTGCTCGGCCAGTACGAGCTGTTCCTGCCGCCTGACCCAGATGCACCGGAGCCCAGCGCGTCCGACGCGCCGGCGGGCAGGCTGACCCTGGTCGCGCCGAACATCGTCATGGTGGAACGCGAGCTCGGAGTCGACCCGCACGACTTCCGGCGCTGGGTGTGCCTGCACGAGGAGACGCACCGGACCCAGTTCACCTCGGTGCCCTGGCTGCGCCCCTACGTGCAGCAGCAGATGACCGAGTTTCTGCTGGCGTCCGACCTGGACCCGGCGTCGATCCTGGACCGGCTCAGGTCGGCGGCCGACGCGGTGGCCGGTGCGGTCCGCGGCAGCGGTGAGAGCCTGATCGAGGCGATCCAGACCCCGCGCCAGCGCGAGATCCTGGACCGGCTGACGTCGGTGATGACGCTGGTCGAGGGCCACGGCGACTACGTGATGGACGCGGTCGGCCCCAAGGTCGTGCCCTCGGTGGCCGAGATCAGGGCCAAGTTCTCGGCCCGGCGGATCAGCGGCGGCCGGATCGAGCAGTCGATCCGCAGGATCCTCGGCATCGACCTGAAGATGAAGCAGTACGAGCAGGGGTCGAAGTTCGTCAAGGCGGTCGTTGACGAGGCCGGAATGGACGTGTTCAACAAGGTCTGGACCTCCCCGGAGACGCTCCCGACCTCCAGCGAGATCAGCAACCCGCAGTCCTGGCTGGACCGGGTCGACGGCAGCGGAGGGCACGGGGTGAACGGCAGCGGCGCCGCCGCGGGCTAAGAGTGACCCCCGATGGGCCCCCACCCCGCGGTCGCCCAGGTCCGCCTGGCGGTGCGCCGCTGCCTGTCCGGTGCCGGCCTTTCGCCCGGTGACCTGGTCCTCGCGGCCTGCTCGGGCGGTGCGGACTCACTGGCCCTGGCCTCGGCGCTGGCGTTCGAGGCACCCAGGCTGAGGCTGCGCGGGGGCGGCGTCACCGTGGATCACGGGCTGCAGCCTGGATCGGACGAGCAGGCACGTAAGGTGACAAAGGCCCTGGAGGGCATGGGCCTCGAACCGGTGCACAGCGTCACCGCGACGGTGGCTCGCCCGGGGAGTCCCGGGTACCCGGGCCCCGAGGCGGCGGCGCGCGAGGCCAGGTATGCGGCGCTCGACCGGGCCGCGAGCGCGTGCGGTTCCGCCGCGGTCCTGCTCGGCCACACCACGGACGACCAGGCCGAGACCGTGCTCCTCGGCCTGGCACGCGGGTCCGGCGCCCGCTCGCTGGCCGGGATGCCGGAGCGCAGCGGCCGTTACCTGCGCCCGCTGCTGGGGATCGGCCGGGCCACCACCAGGGCCGCCTGCTCCGCGCAGGACCTCGAGCCGTGGGACGACCCGCAGAACGCCGATCCCGGCTTCGCCCGCGTCCGGGTGCGGCACCGGCTGCTCCCGGTGCTCGAGGCGGAGCTCGGGCCCGGCGTGACCGGGGCGCTGGCCCGCAGTGCCCGGCTGCTGCGTGCCGACGCCGATTTCCTTGACGCACTCGCGGACAGCGAGCTTGAACGCATCGCCCCTTCCGGGTCTGGCCACGCGCTGCCACTGGACGCCGTGGCCGCGCTGCCGGAGGCGATCAGGTCACGTGTGCTCAGGAACGCCGCGATCGCCGCGGGGTGCCCGCCGGGGAAGCTGACCGCGGGTCACGTCGCCGGGCTCGAGGCCCTCGTGACCGGCTGGCGCGGCCAGCGGTGGGCCGACTTGCCGGGCGGTATCCGCGCCCGCCGCCGGTATGGCAAGCTGCAGTTCGGCTCGAGCGATGCGGAGGGCTCAGATGGACGCGGCTGACATGGGCGCCGACCTTGAGGAAGTCCTCATCACCCCGGATCGGCTGCAGCAGCGCATCGTCGAGCTTGCCGCGCAGATCGACGCGGATTACGCCGATCGCGAACTTCTTCTGGTTGGCGTGCTCAAGGGCGCGGTCATGGTGATGGCCGACCTGGCCCGCGCGATGCGGCTCCCGGTGCAGATGGACTGGATGGCGGTCTCCTCCTACGGCTCCGGCACGAAGTCCTCCGGGGTGGTGCGGATCCTCAAGGATCTCGACTGCGACATCACCGGCCGTAACGTGCTGGTCGTCGAGGACATCATCGACTCCGGCCTGACCCTGTCCTGGCTGGTGAGGAACCTGCAGTCGCGTGGCCCGGCCTCGCTGAAGGTGTGCGCGCTGCTGCGCAAGCCCGGTGCGGCGCAGGTGGACGTCGACGTGGCCTACACCGGCTTCGACATCGGCAACGCGTTCGTCATCGGCTACGGGCTCGACTACGCCGAGCGCTATCGCAACCTACCGTTCATCGGGACCCTCGCTCCGCACGTCTACGGCGGGCCGGACAAAGGGGAAGCGGACGGGGGTGCTGCCGGGGCCGAGTTAGGCCCCGCCGGGGAGCGCCAGGGGCGCAGCCTTGCAGGGAACACAATGTGAGATGAAATACGTTCACGGGGGTAGGGACCTGCCGGGTGCTGTGCCTGGAGAAGGTGCCTGCTGCGTGTCAGCACGGGTCGGCGCGGTGTACCGTCGATTATTGCCGTTTTATCAGGCGGGCAGAAAGGAAAGCTGCGCGTGGGCGCTGGTACGCAAGGCAGTCCCGCCGGAGGTCGGCGGGACCTGAGGCTCGTCAGGAGGGGTCGGCCCGCTAGTGGCGCGGCCGTTCATCGATGGATGTGAAGCGTTATTTCCGCGGGCCGTTCGTAGCTGTCCTCGTTGTGCTGCTGCTGTTTTTCTTCCTGTACCGCTACGCAAGCTCCGGCACCACATACAAGCAGGCCGATACCTCGCAAGTCGTCAGCATGATCAACAACGGCCAGGTCAAGTCGGCGCAGCTGATCGACTCCAGCCAGACCATCGAGATCACGCCGAAGAACGGCAGCCAGCCGCTGCAGGCGTCCTGGGTCGGCAACCAGGGCCAGCAGCTGGCCACCACCCTCCAGCAGCAGGCCGAGAAGGGCAACCTGCCCGGCGGCTACACCGTCGACGGGCCCAAGGGCAGCTCGATCTTCGATGTGATCATTGACTGGCTGCCGTTCATCATCATCATCCTGTTCTTCCTGTTCATCATGAACCAGATGCAGGGCGGCGGGTCCCGGGTGATGAACTTCGGGAAGTCCAAGGCCAAGCTGATCACCAAGGACACGCCGAAGACCACGTTCGCCGACGTGGCAGGGGCCGACGAGGCCATCGAGGAGCTCCAGGAGATCAAGGAGTTCCTGCAGAGCCCGGGCAAGTTCCAGTCGATCGGAGCCAAGATCCCCAAGGGCGTGCTGCTGTACGGCCCGCCGGGTACCGGCAAGACCCTGCTGGCCAGGGCCGTGGCCGGCGAGGCCGGGGTCCCGTTCTACTCGATCTCGGGATCGGACTTCGTCGAGATGTTCGTCGGCGTCGGCGCGTCCCGGGTCCGTGACCTGTTCGAGCAGGCCAAGGCCAACGCGCCCGCGATCGTGTTCGTGGACGAGATCGACGCGGTCGGCAGGCACCGCGGCGCCGGCTTCGGCGGCGGCCACGACGAGCGGGAGCAGACGCTCAACCAGCTGCTGGTCGAGCTCGACGGCTTCGACACCAAGGGCGGCGTGATCGTGATAGCGGCCACGAACCGGCCGGACATCCTGGACCCCGCGCTGCTGCGCCCGGGCCGGTTCGACCGCCAGATCGTGGTCGCGCAGCCCGACCTCGCCGGGCGCAAGGGGATCCTCCGGGTGCACGCGCGCGGCAAGCCGTTCGCGCCCGACGTCGACCTGGACATGATCGCCCGCCGGACCCCCGGGTTCACCGGCGCCGACCTGGCGAACGTGATCAACGAGGGTGCCCTGCTGACCGCGCGGGCGAACTCCACTCAGATCACGATGGCCTCGCTGGAAGAGGCGATCGACCGGGTCACGGCCGGCCCGAAGCGCAAGAGCGTGCTGCTCTCCGAGAAGGAGCGCAAGATCATCGCCTACCACGAGGGCGGCCACGCGCTGGTCGGGCACGCCATGCCGAACGCCGACCCGGTCCACAAGATCACGATCATCCCGCGTGGCCGGGCGCTGGGCTACACCGCGTCGGCCCCGGCGGAGGACAAGTTCCTGGTCAGCCGGGCCGAGATGATGGACCAGCTGGCGATGCTGCTCGGCGGGCGTACGGCCGAGGAGCTGGTGTTCCACGAGCCGACCACCGGCGCCGCCAACGACATCGAGAAGGCCAGCCAGATCGCCCGCGGCATGATCACCGAGTACGGGATGAGCGAGCGGCTCGGCGCCCGCAAGTTCGGCAGCGGCGACGGTGAGCCGTTCCTCGGCCGCGAGATGTCGCACAGCAGGGACTACTCGGAGGAGATCGCGTCCGCGATCGACGAGGAGGTCCGCCGGCTGATCGAGTCAGCGCACGACGAGGCCTGGGAAGTACTGGTTCAGTACCGCGACGTGCTCGACAACCTGGTGCTGCAGCTGATGGAGCACGAGACCCTGTCCAGGGAGCAGGTGCTCCAGATCTTCAGCCCGATCCGGCCGCGCCCGAGCCGCGGTTCCTACACCGGCTACGGCAAGCGGCTGCCGTCCGACCGGCCGCCGGTGCTGACGCCCAAGGAGATGGCCCTCACCGCGGCGCCGGACGGCTCCGAGCAGTCCGGCGGCGGGAACGGCCAGGCCCTGGGCGTCGGCGGCCCGGAGGGGTCCACCCCGGCCCTCGGCCCGGCCGGCAGCGGCGGGTACGGCTCGCCGCAGGGCTACGGCGCAGCGCAGGGCCCAGATGACGGCGCGCCGGGAGGTTCCGCAGCCGGTGGGCCCGCCGGAGGTCCGGCGGGCGGCTCCTGAACCCTTTCATCCTCCCCACGACTGCCCACATACCCGGCGCGAAATAGCCGGATGAAAGGGTTCATTCATTGACCGACCAGGATTCAGCAGCGATCGACCAGGACCGTGTCGAGCGCGCGATACGCGAGATCCTGCTGGCCATCGGCGAGGATCCGGACCGGGACGGCCTGCGCGACACTCCGGCCCGTGTCGCCAGGGCCTATGCCGAACAGTTCTCCGGGCTGCGGCAGCAGCCCGAGGACGTGCTCACCACGGTGTTCGATGCTGACCACGAGGAAATGGTCCTGGTGCGCGACATCGAAATGTACTCGACGTGCGTGCCGAGTCGGCAGGAGGTCAACGCCGTCGGCGGCCAGAAGCGCGCCGCGGACGTCGCGGTGGGCGACGAGCTCTATACGCTCGTCGACGGCGAAGTTCGGCGGACGAGAGTCACCGGCGCCAGCTCGCGCCAGGTCCGCGAGCTGGTTGAGCTGGTCACCGAAAAGGGGTGTTTCCGCGTCACCCCCGATCACCCGGTCGCCACGCCGGACGGCTGGATGGAGGCCGGTGATGCCGAGGGCAGGTTCATCGAGTGGACAGCCCCTCGGAAGCTGTGCCGGAGTCGGCTCTTGCCAGCATTCGGCTATGCCTTCGGATACGTCGTGGGCGCGGTCTGCGCAGACGGCACGGTAGGGAAGAACTATGTCTCCCTGGTCGTCAACGACCAGGAATACGCCAAGCGATTCGCCGAGGCACTGCGCGGTTCGATGAGAATCGACGCGTCGGCCCAGCCGGTGAGTAGGCCGTCGGGGTTCACCAAGCGGCAGACGCCCGGATTCCGGGTCCGGGTAGTGTCCTCCTACCTGGCAGACATGATGCGGCAGTACGTGGGAGGTGACGCGAATCACCTGCGCCAGCGCTTCCCCCGCGTCGTGCTGCACGATGAGGAAACCTTCCGTGGCTTCCTTGACGGCTACATCGACGGTGATGGCTGCCGGCAGCCTCGCTCTGCCGGAAGCAAGATCATCAGCAGAAATGTGCCATTCCTCGAAGAGATCGCGCAGATCATCGGTGCGCGGTTCACCCCCCGGGCCAATAATGCTTCGGCGCTGTGGGTGGCAGATAGCTGGTTCCGCAGGCACGGTTTCCGATCGCAAGCTGACACCCGGACCCGGCTGATCGAGTCCGAGTGGGCGGAAGTGCTCGAGGTGCGGCGGGTCAGGGCCGAAGGCAAGAAGCCCTTCACTGTGTACAGCTTCAGCTGCGAACCGCATCACACCTTCCTCATATCCGGACATCTCACGCATAATTGCGAACACCACCTGACACCGTTCTTCGGGTTCGCTCACGTGGGCTACATTCCGAATGAGAAGGGGCAGATCACGGGGCTGTCCAAGCTGGCCAGGCTGGTGGACCTGTACGCCAGGCGACCGCAGGTCCAGGAGCGGATGACCAGCCAGATCGCCGACGCGCTCATGAACGTTCTCGAGCCGCGCGGCGTTATCGTAGTGATAGAGGCCGAGCATTTGTGCATGTCCATGCGTGGCGTGCGAAAGCCGGGAGCCAAGACCGTTACCTCCGCCGTGCGCGGCATGTTCCTCGACTCCGACCGCACCCGCGCCGAAGCGATGAGCCTGCTGGTCGGCCGCCGCTGAGCATTTCCTCAGCGAAACCAGAACCAATCAGGCGCCGGGAGCGTCTTAGAGATGGCTGAACGAGATCCAGAACTAACGGACGCGACTGGCTTATCGCCTTCCGGGCGGGGAAGCAGTCCGCTCATGGAGAGGCTAGCTGCGGTGTTCAGGCGTTTGCCCGCATCGTGTGTCGGCGATGACTACCCTGGTGCCCCGTGACCCGGGGCTCGACCTACATGTCCGAGATGACTGACCGTAACGGGCCAGAGCCGGAAGAGCCACAAACCGGCGATACGGCGCAGAGCACCGAGCCGCGCGCCGCGAACCGGGTTGCCACCGCGGCGGCGCCGCTCGACCGCCTGCTGACCGGCCGCCCGCCGGACCGGAGGCACCAGCGCCGCTGGGTGCCGGTCATGGCGGCGCTGCTGTCGTTGCTGGTCGGGCTCATCTACATCATCGAAGGGCTGCGCAGCGGGCCGTTGTACCGGCATCTCAAGCATCCCCTGCACAAGCTCAACGAGATCGCGCCCGGTTCGCTCATCCTCTCCACCCGGGTCGCCGACGTCATCGTCGGGCTGCTGCTGCTCATGCTGGCGCACGGCCTGCGCAGACGAAAGAAGCGGGCCTGGCAGGGCGTGATGCTGCTGCTGGCCTTTGGCGTGATCCTGCATGCCGCACTGCACGACCGGCATCACGCCGCCGGCTTGATCGGCGCCGCGATCCTGCTGGTCATCCTGTGGATCTACCGCAGCGAGTTCTACGCGACCGGCGATCCGCGTACCCGCTGGCGCGCGGTGTGGGTTTTCCTGGGCCTCGCCACTGCCGACATCGCCATCGGCTTCGGCTACCTTGAATTCTCCTCGGGGAGCCTGCAGGCCGACTACACGCCGCTGCAGCGGCTGCAGTCGGCGATCTACAACCTGGTCGGCTTCAACGGGCCGGTCCATTTCGTGACCGCGACCCGCTCAGACATCTTCGGCGTCGTGATGGGCGGCCTCGGGCTGTTCACGGTCATCGTCGCCGGATACCTGTTCCTGCGCCCGGCCCGGCGCGAGGGCAAGCTCGGCGCGCGGGACGCGGAGCGGATCCGGGACCTGCTGGACAAGTACGGGGAACGCGACTCGCTCGGTTATTTCACGCTGCGAACCGACAAGAGCATCATCTGGTCGCCGACGGGCAAGTCGTGCATCGGCTACCGGGTCCAGTCCGGGGTGATGCTGGCCAGCGGCGACCCCATCGGCGATCCCGAGGCCTGGCCGGGAGCGATCAACGCGTTCCTCGACGAGGCGGCCCGGCATGCCTGGGTCCCCGCGGTGCTGGGGTGCAGCGAGCTCGGCGCCGAGACCTGGTGCCGCGAGGACACCGGGCTGGCCGCGCTGGAACTCGGCGACGAGGCCATCGTCAACGTGGCCGACTTCACCCTGCAGGGCCGGTCCATGCGGAACGTCAGGCAGATGGTGACCCGGGTGTGCAAACACGGCTACGTGGCCGAAATCCGCCGGGTCCGCGACATCCCACGGGCCGAGATCGACCGGCTGAACCGGCAGGCCGACTCCTGGCGAGGCAACCCGACCGAGCGCGGGTTCTCGATGGCGCTGGGCCGCGTCGGCGGCGTGGGCGACGACGACTGCGTGATCGCCACCGCCACCGAAGACGGCGTGCTGCGCGCGATCCTGCACTTCGTGCCCTGGGGATCCGACGGCCTCTCGCTCGACCTGATGCGCCGGGACCGCGCCGCCCAGCCCGGCCTGAACGACTTCCTCATCGTGGAGGCGATCAAGCACGCGCCCGAGCTCGGCGTGAAGCGCATCTCGCTGAACTTCGCCATGTTCCGTGCCGCCCTGGAACGGGGTGAGCGGATCGGGGCCGGGCCGGTGCTGCGGGCCTGGCGCGGGCTGCTGCTGCTCGCGTCGCGGTGGTTCCAGATCGAGTCGCTGTACAAGTTCAACGCGAAGTTCTGCCCGGAGTGGGTGCCGCGGTTCGTCGTCTACACCGGCACCAGGGACATCCCGAGGATCGGGCTGGCCGCGCTCGAGGCGGAGGCCTTCGTCGTCTGGCCCACCGTCGAGGTGCGCAGGATCGCGCGGCAGGCCGCGCGCAGGCTCGGCCTCGGCAAGGTCAGGCGCGGGGTGCGCGCCGCGATCCAGCGGTAGCCGGGCGGTTGCCGCGTAGCGCAGGGCGGCGGGCGGTGCCCCGTGGTGCCCGGCAGCCCGTAGATTGACCACCATGACCGGTGAGGCGGGCTCGGCGGCCGGGCCAGGGCGAGGGCCAGCGCGAGCGGGGCAAGCTGAGCGAGCGGGGCAGGCGGACCGGGTGCGCCCCCCGGGCCTGCCCGCGCCGGATCGCTGCCTGGTCATGGGCGTGATTAACGTGACCCCGGACTCGTTCTCCGACGGCGGCAGGTGGCTGGATCCGGCCGCGGCCGTGGCCCATGGCCTCATGCTCGCCGCCGAGGGCGCGGACATCGTCGACGTCGGAGGCGAGTCCACCCGCCCCGGGGCGGAGCGGGTAGATCAGGCGGAGGAACTGCGCCGGATCAGCCCGGTGATCTCCGAACTCGCCGCCGCGGGGATTCTGGTGAGCGTGGACACGATGCGGGCCGGCGTGGCCGAGTTCGCGCTGGGCGCCGGCGCCCAGCTGGTCAACGACGTCAGCGGGGGCCTGGCCGACCCGGGGATCGCGCGGGTGGTCGCGGAAGCCGGCGTGCCGTACGTGGTTACGCACTGGCGCGGGTACGGCCGCGACATGCAGGAACGGGCCGTCTATGACGACGTGGTACGCGAGGTCAGCGCCGAGCTCCGGTTGCGGGTCGACGCCGCCGTCGCGGCCGGGGTTGACGCATCGGCGATCATCGTGGACCCGGGCATCGGGTTCGCCAAATTGCCCGGGCATAACTGGGCCCTGCTGACCAGGCTCGGCGAGATCGCCAGGCTCGGCGGCGGCCGGCCGTTCCCGGTGCTGGTCGGCGCGTCGCGGAAAAGCTTCCTCGGCGCCCTGCTCCGGGACGCCGGCGGGCAGCCGCGCCCGGCCGGCGAGCGGGACGGCGCCACGGTCGCGGTGTCCGCGCTGGCGGCGGCCGCCGGCGCGTGGTGCGTGCGAGTGCACAGCGTCGCTGCGAACGCCGATGCCGTCCGGGTGGCCGCGCGCTGGGCGTCGGCTGCCGGGATCGCTGCCCCGGCGGGTACGTCCGGAGCGGACAGCGGAGCCGGAGCGGCCGATCCGGCGAGGGCCGGGGGAACCGCGGGATGAGCACAGAGCGCGAGCGCGGAACTGGCGCAACGACCGGTATGAGCGGTGCGGCCACGGACCGGATCAGCCTGCTCGGCCTGCGCGCGTTCGGCCGGCACGGCGTGCTCGATCACGAGCGCCGCGACGGCCAGGAGTTCGTGGTGGACGCGGTGCTCTGGGTTGACACCCGGCTGGCGGCCGCCGCCGATGATCTCGCGCTGACCATCGACTACGCGGCGGTGGCCGGCCGGCTGGCGGCCGTCGTCTCCGGCGAGCCCGTCGCGCTGATCGAGACGCTGGCCGACCGTCTCGCCGCCGTGTGCCTGTCCACCCACGAGGCCGTGCACGAGGTCGAGATAACCGTGCACAAGCCGCACGCGCCGCTGATCCAGTCGCTGCGGGACGTGACCGTGACCATCCGCCGGAGCCGCGCGTGACGGAGGATCTCCGCCGGACGGTGGTGCTGGCCCTCGGCAGCAACCTCGGCAACCGGCTGGCCAACCTGCAGGACGGCGTCGACGCGCTGTGCGCCAGGCCGGGCCTGCAGGATGTCGCGGTCTCGCCGGTGTACGAGACCGCACCGGTCGGCGGCCCGGCCCAGCCGGATTACCTGAACGCCGTGCTCGTCGCGGCCACGACGCTGCCCGCCCGCGCGATCCTGGACCGCGGCCAGGAGGCGGAGAACGCGCTGCACCGGCTGCGCGGGCAGCGCTGGGGGCCCCGTACCCTCGACGTCGATGTCATCGTCTACGGCACCGAGATCAGCAACGATCCCGCTCTCACGCTGCCGCACCCGCGTGCGCACGAGCGGGCCTTCGTGCTCGCTCCCTGGCACGACGTGGACCCCGGCGCCGTGATCCCCGGGCAGGGCCGGGTAGCCGATCTGCTCGCCGCCGCCGGCACCGCGGGCGTCCGGCTGCGCCCCGACGCCAGGCTGCGACCCTGCTCATGACCCCGACCCGGCCGTGGACGCTGCTGGCCGTCGCAGCCGTGTGCGCGGTCGCGGCGTGGCTGGTCGTCAGGTCGTCGTTTGCCGGCCTGCCGACGCTGCCGTGGACCGGGGCGCCCGCCCTGGTCGTACTCGCGATTGCCGAGGCCCTGAGCGGGCGGAATCTGCGGGCGAAGATCATGGGCCGCCGCGACGGCAAGCCGCTCGCGCCGATCGCGGTCACCCGCATCGCCGCGCTGGCGAAGGCCAGTTCCCTGGGCGGCGCCGTGTTCGGCGGGCTCGCCACCGGTTTCTTCGTCTACACGGCCGGCTTCCTCGACCTCCCCGTCCCGCGCGGCGACGCGATCAACGCGGGCATCACGGCCGTGGCGGCGGGCATCCTGGTCGCCGCGGCGCTGTACCTGGAGCGCTGCTGCCGCGCCCCGTCGCGCGACCACTACGACGACGAGTGAATATGCTGAGCGTCGCTGTCCGGTACCGGCGAGGACTGGAACGACATGAACGCTGACAATCCGCCCACTCCGGGAGAGCACCCGGCCAGGCTGCGGGTGGGTGTCGTCGGGGCCGGCCGGGTGGGGACCGCGCTCGCGGTCGCTCTCGGCCGCGCGGGGCACGAGGTCTCCGCCGTCTCCGCGGTATCCGACGCGTCCATCCGGCGGGTCGAGCAGCGCCTGCCCGGCGTGCCGATCAGGCCGCCGCCCGAGGTGGTGGCGGCCGCCGACCTCGTCCTGATGACCGTTCCCGACGACGTGCTGCCCGGCCTGGTGGCCGGCCTGGCCGCGACCGGAGCCCCGGTTGAGGGCCGCCTGATCGCGCACGCCAGCGGCCGTCACGGCCTCGGGGTGCTCGATCCTGTCGTCCGGGCCGGCGCGCTGCCGCTCGCGCTGCACCCGGTGATGACCTTCACCGGGAGGCCCGACGACATCGACAGGCTGGCCGGGATCAGCTTCGGGGTCACGGCGCCGGATTCGCTGCGGCTGGTCGCCGAGGCGCTGGTCGTCGAGATGGGCGGGGAGCCGGTGTTCATCGCCGAGGAGCAGCGCGACCTCTACCACGCGGCGCTCGCCACCGGGGCCAACTACCTGGTGACGGTCGTAGTTCAGGCCAGCGACCTGCTGCGTGACGCGGGCGTGGCGCAGCCGGCCCGGATGCTCGGCCCGCTGCTTTCGGCCGCGCTCGACAACGCGCTGCGGCTCGGCGACGCCGCGCTCACCGGTCCGGTCGCACGCGGCGACGCGGACACGGTGGCCAGTCACGTCGACGCGCTGCGGGCCGACGCCCCCGAGGTGCTGCCCGCCTACCTCGCGCTGGCCAGGCTGACCGCGGACCGGGCGGTCGCGGCTGGGATGCTCAGCGCCCCGGATGCGCAGCGGCTGCTCGGCGTGCTCGGCGGAACGCCCCGATGACCGAGCGGGCCCGGCTGATCGAGACCAAGGCAGAGTTCGCCGCGGTCCGGGGCGGCCTTTCCGCCGGGCCGGTGGTGCTGGTCCCCACGATGGGGGCGCTGCACCGGGGGCACCGGGCCCTGCTGCGGGTGGCCCGCCAGATCGCCGGCCGGAACGGGCACGTGGTGGTGTCCGTGTTCGTCAACCCGCTCCAGTTCGGGGCCGGCGAGGACTTCGGCAGCTACCCTCGGACGCTGGATGCGGACCTGGCCATCTGTGCGGAAGAGGGCGCTGGGTTCGTGTTCGCCCCGTCGCCGGATGAGATGTATCCGTCGCCGCCGCTGATCCGGGTCGACCCCGGCCCGGTCGGCCAGCTTCTCGAGGGCCGCTCGCGGCCCGGCTTCTTCACCGGCGTGCTGACCGTGGTGCTCAAGCTGTTCGAAGTTGTCCGTCCCGGCGCGGCCGTCTTCGGCCAGAAGGACGCGCAGCAACTCGCGCTGGTCCGGCAGATGGCGACGGACCTGGACCTCGGCGTTGCGGTCACCGGCGTGCCGATCGTGCGCGATCCCGACGGGCTGGCCATCTCGAGCCGTAACGCGTATCTGTCGCGCGCCGAGCGCACGACCGCGCTGGCGCTGTCGCGCGGCCTGGAGGCCGGTGCCGAGGCGGCGGCCTCCGGGCCTGCGGCCGTGCTCGCCGCGGCGAGCGCCGTGCTTGACAAGGCCGCCGCCGCCGACCCGCCGCTGGTGCTCGACTACCTGGAGCTGGTTGACCCGGTCACGTTCACCGGAGTCGGTGACGGCCACCGCGGCCAGGCCCTGCTGCTGGTCGCGGCCAGGTCCGGCGCGACGCGGCTCATCGACAACGCGCCGGTAGAGCTCCGCGGCGACCTCTGACCGGTACGGAGGAAAACCATGCTGCTGACGATCGACGTGGGGAACACCAACACCGTGCTCGGCGTGTTCTCCGGCGACCAGGTGGTCGAGCACTGGCGGATCGCCACCGACCCGGTCCGCACCGCCGACGAGCTGGCGGTGATCCTGCAGGGCCTGCTGGACCAGAGCACGGTGCTCAAGGACCCGGACATCAGCGGCCTGTCGCTGTGCTCGACCGTTCCCTCGGTGCTGCACGAGATGCGGGAGATGTTCCAGCGCTACTATCCGGACGTGCCAGCGGTCATCGTGGAGCCGGGTGTGCGGACCGGCGTCCCGGTGCGGACCGACAATCCCAAGGAGGTCGGCAGCGACCGGATCATGAACGCGCTGGCAGCCGTGCACCTCTACGGCGGCCCCGCCGTCGTGGTCGACTTCGGGACCGCGACGAACTTCGACGCGGTCAGCAAGAACGGCGAGTTCGTCGGCGGCGCGTTCGCCCCCGGCATCGAGATCTCGGTCGACGCGCTGTCCCGGCGGGCGGCCCAGCTGCTCAAGGTGGAGCTGACCCGCCCCAGCCGGGTGATCGGCCGCAGCACCGTCGAGTCGCTGCAGTCCGGGATCATCTTCGGGTTCGCCGGCCAGATCGAGGGCATCGCCAGGCGGATGGCGGACGAGCTTGCCCCAGGCGACCCGGAGTCGGTGACGATCATCGCCACCGGCGGGCTCGCGCCGCTGATCATTGACGAGGTGGGCCTGATCGATGCCTACGAACCGTGGCTGACCCTGATCGGCCTGCGGCTTGTGTTTGAGCGCAACGCGCCGGGCGGTTAGCCGGCCCGGACCCGAAAACCAGCTGGGGGGAACCAAATGACAACGCTGCACGACGACGCCGACATGGCTGCGCAGCTCGAGCGGACGCTGATCGGGGCCTATTGCGGGTCCGCCGATCTGGGCGAGGCGATCGCCACTTCGGCGCGGGTCGCACCCGGCGACTACGGCCAGTGGTATGAGGAGTGGGCCCACACGGCCCAGGTCGCGCTCGGTGCCGCCGAGGCGGCCGCGGCCGGCGGGCACAACCTGCTGGCGGCCCGGGGGTACCTGCGATCGGCGGAGTACTGGCGCCAGGCGTACTTCTTTCTCCGCCATGAGCTCGGCGACCAGCGCGTGCACACCGGCTATGAGCGGCAGCGGGACGCGTTCCGTAACGCCGCCCCGTTCCTGCCCTTCGGCGTCGAGCCCGCGGCTATCCCGTTCGATGGCGCGGCGATGCCCGGCTACGTCTACCGCGCGGCGCCCGGCGGCCAGCGTCCGACGGTGCTGTTCGCCGGCGGCTTCGACGGCACGGCCGAGGAACTCTACAAGTACGGCGTGGTGGCCGCGCTCGACGCCGGGTGGAACGCGGTGGCCTGGGACGGCCCGGGGCAGGGCGGCATGCTCGTCGAGCACGGGGTGACCATGCGTCCGGACTTCGAGACCGTGCTCACCGCGGTCGTCGACTGGACGCTGCAGCAGCGGGACTTCGCCGATCCGCTGCGGCTGATGCTCGTCGGCCGCAGCCTGGGCGGCTACCTGGCGCCACGCGGCGCCAGCGGCGAGCCGAGGATCGCCGCGCTGGTCTGCGATCCGGGCCAGTTCGACTTCGTCTCGCGGTTCCGGTCGATGTTCAGCGACGGGGACTGGCAGAAGGTGGTCGACGCCGACCCTGACATGGACGCCAGCCTGGAGGGCTTCCTCGCCAAGCCGCGGGACCGGGAGTTCTACGGTGCCCGCATGGCGGCCATGGGCGCCGCCACGTTCGGCGGGTGGCTGCGCACCATGATCGGGTACACGATGGCCGGCCGGGCCGGGAAAATCGCCTGCCCGACCCTGGTCACCGAGGGGGAGGGCGACTTCGCCAGCCAGAGCCGCACCCTGTTCGACGCGCTCACCTGCCCCAAGCAGTACCGCGAGTTCACCGCGTCCGAAGGCGGCGGAGGGCACTGTGAGGGAATGGGCCAGATGCTGTGGCAGCAGGCCGTCTTTGCCTGGCTGAGCGAGGCCGTGGCCGCCGGCCAGGCAGGAAACCCCGGTGCTTGAGCCGAGGCGGGACCGGTAATCTCGGGCAGGTGACCGACGAAGATCGTGGACACCTGCCCGAGCAGATGCAGGTGCGCCTGGCCAAGCTTGACCGCATCCGGGCCGCCGGCGGCGAGCCGTACCCGGTCGGATTCCCGCGCACCACGACGATCGCCGAGATCCGCGAGAAGCACCCCGACCTGCCGCCGGACACCGCAACCGGCGACGAGGTCGGCGTTGCGGGGCGCGTCACGGCGTCCCGCATCGGGGGCAAGCTCTGCTTCGCGACGATCAGGGACGGCACCGCGGACATCCAGGTCATGATCTCGCAGGACCGGGTCGGCGAGCAGGCGCTCGCCGCCTGGAAGAGCGACGTTGACCTCGGCGACCATATTGGGGTCGTGGGCGAGGTGATCACCTCGCGCAGCGGGGAGCTTTCGGTGCTCGCGGACTCCTACGCGATCACCGCCAAGGCGCTGCGGCCGCTCCCGGACAAGCACGCCGGCCTCAGCGACCCGGAGTCGCGGGTGCGCCAGCGCTACCTCGACCTGATCATCAACCCGGCCGCGCGCCGGATGGCGGAACTGCGCGCCACCGTGACCAGGTCGCTGCGCGAGGAACTGCACGCGCGCGGGTTCCTCGAGGCGGAGACGCCGGTGCTGCAGGTCCTGCACGGTGGCGCGAACGCCCGGCCGTTCACCACCCACAGCAACGCCTACGACATCGAGCTTTACCTGAGGATCGCGCTCGAGCTCTACCTGAAGCGCCTGGTCGTCGGCGGCATCGAGAGGGTCTACGAGATCGGCCGGATCTTCCGCAACGAGGGCGCCGACGCCACCCACAACCCCGAGTTCACGATGCTCGAGGCGTACGAGGCATACGGTGACTACAACACGATCGGCACGCTGACCAGGGAGCTGATCCAGGCGGCCGCGGTTGCCGCGCTCGGCAGCACGGTTGTGCGCCGGCCGGACGGCTCCGAACACGACATCGGCGGAGAATGGCCCTCGGTCTCCGTGCACGAGGCGATCTCCCGCGCGCTCGGCGAGCAGATCACGCCCGACACGACCGAGGAGACGCTGCGCCGACTGTCCGAGCGGATCGGCATTCACCAGGACCCGAAGTGGAACCGGGGCCAGGTGCTGCTCGAACTGTACGAGCACCTCGTCGAGGCGCGGACGGTGGAGCCCACCTTCTATCGCGACTTCCCCGTCGAGGTCTCGCCGCTCACCCGGCAGCACCGGTCCGACCCCAGGCTCGCCGAGAAGTGGGACCTGGTCGCGTTCGGCGCGGAGATCGGCACCGGGTACAGCGAGCTCGTGGACCCGGTGGAAGAGCGCCAGCGGCTGACCGCGCAGTCCCTGCTCGCCGCCGGAGGGGATCCGGAGGCGATGCAGCTCGACGAGGACTTCCTGCGGGCGCTCGAGTACGGAATGCCGCCCAGCGGCGGGATGGGCATGGGCACCGACCGGCTGCTGATCATGTTCACCGGGGCGTCGATCAGGGAGACGATCCTGTTCCCGACCGTCCGCCCGGAATGAGCCAGGGAGGGGTTCAGATCCGGGCGCGGCGGAGGTAGACCGGTAAGTTCGCCGGGAGCTGGCGTCACCCGCTGAGGGTGACGGGCCGCCAGCTTTGCTGGCTGGTCACCAAGCCAAACCCGGTGACCGTGGAGCCGTCCGGTGCCAGGGTGGTGATCTGAGTGGTGCCGGCGCCGGTGCGGGGCAGGCCGTGGGCGGTCGCGGGCGTCCAGGTCGTTCCCTTGCCGGACGTCCAGATTGTGGCTTGTGAGCCTTGCTGGAGTGCGGCGGTGAAGCCGCGTGCGCCGGCGGTCAGCGCGGTGATCGTGCCCGGTGCGCCGAACGGCACCCGCTGCCAGATCCAGCCGCCGTCAACCGAGAGTTCGGCGAGCGGCGTGACGACGTTCCCACGGGTCTGCTCACCCATCGCGACGATCACGTCGCCGTGCACCGCGACCTGGTCGAGCGCGCCGGTGGCGCCGGGTGGCAACCGCAGCACGGTGGTCGTCCACGCGGTGCCGTTGATCGTGGTCCACACCGCGGGCTGGCCGTTGTGCGAGCCGGCTGAGATGAACCCGTGCGGCAGCGGCGCGTCCGCGAAGACCTGGCTGGAGCCGGTGGTGTCGTTCGCGTCGTGCGCGCGGGTCCAGGTGGTCAGGTTTGGCGACCACCACACGTCCGCCAGGCAGCCGCCGGCCGACGCGACCACCCGGCCGACAATCGCGTACCCGCGCGGGCCTGCGGTGGCTGCGACGTTGGTCACAGAGCCGCTCACGTTGGCCAGGTCGGCGGCGATCCCGGTGGCCGGGTGCCAGCTGATGCCGTTGGCGGAGGTGTAGGCGACCGGGCCGGGTACGCCGACGGCCAGCCAGCCATCGCGGCCGTGGGTAACGCTGGTCAGCGCCGTCAGCCGTGGTGCTGTCGCCGAGACCAGCGACAGGGAGGAGACCAGCGTCCACGAACCCCTGCCCGCCGGCTTGTGCCAGATCGCGGGGTAGCCGTCGGCGCTGCCGACCGCGACCTGCGCACCGTCGGCCACGGCCATGGCGTTGACCGCCTCTTCGGGGACCAGAGCGCCCGCGATCGCGGCAAGCGCGACCGGATGGATGCGACCAGAAGCCGTCGCGTTCAGCAAGACCGGCTGCTGACCGGTGCCGGTGGCGGTGGCCGAGCCAGCGATGATCGCGGTGTGGTTCGCGCCGACCGTGGCGCCGTTGAGCAACTCGCCTGCGGAGTTGCCGAGCGAGGCGGTCGGCCGCCAGGTGCTGGCGGTGCCGGTGCTGGTGAACGCCACCAGGTTCCCGCCGACGGCCTTCCCGGCCACGACGAAGCCGTCATCGCTGCCCTTGACCAGGGTCGGGCTGAAGCCGCCGGCCGTGCCGATCGTGGCCGCGTATCGCCAGGAAGTTCCGTTCGGGGAGAAATACGCCACGCCATCCGCCGCGCCGCTGGGGGTATGACCGGGGCGGACCGCGATGAGCCCGGAGGCGTCGAACCCCAGGCCGGCCACACCGCTGCCGGCGCCGTGGCCGGCCGGGACGGTTACCGGGATCCACCTCGTCCCGCCGTTGGTGCTCAGCCACACACCGGTCTGCCCGTTGCTCAGCGGGCCGGTGATGACCGTGTCGTGGCCGAACGAGGTGGCGTACTTGATGCTCTGCGCCATCTGGCCGGGCTCGCCCAGGCCGGCCTGCGCCGCCGTCATCCGCTGCCAGCTCACCCCGTTGTGCGAGGTCCAGATCACCGCCTGCGTCCCGCCGCCGGGACCCCTCGCGGTGCCTGCGGCAACAAATCCATCGGCGGTGCCGTTGAGCACCCACATCTGATCGCCGGGCAGCATCGGGGTGATCTCGTGGCTGGCGGCCAGCGTCCATGACCGGCCGTCGCGGCTGGTCCAGATGGCCTGCGGGCCTATCGCCAGCCAGCCGGCCGGACCGCCGGCCAGCCGGACCGCCGCATGTCCCAGCGGAGCCGGACCGCCGCCCGCCGCCCGCTCCGGGGCCAGCCGCCAGCTGGCCCCGCCGTTGACCGACACCAAGAACTGCTGCCGCAGCACGCCGTCGCTGGCCTGCTCGCCCGTGGCCACGATCGTGTCGCCGGAGGACGTGATGCGGCTGATCGTCTGAAACACCCCGCGGCTCGCCTGGCCCGGGTAGGTCGCCAACGTGGCGGCCGGCAGCGCCGATGTGCCGTGGCTGGCCGCGTGGGCACCGTGCCCCACGTCCAGCACCACGCCCGCCGCGACCACCGCCCCCAGGCCTACGGCCGCAACC
This sequence comes from Streptosporangiaceae bacterium, assembly GCA_030041195.1. Next base: position 32,884 of record JASHOI010000024.1, read on the forward strand.
GTCACCGCCGCTAACGCCGGCCCGGCCCGGCGACGGGCGGCCCGGGGTTCGCGGCCAGACGCGCCCGGCCCGAGAACCGGCTGCGGCAACGACTCCGGCCCGGTGATGCGCTCCGGCCTGCCCGGCCAGGCCGACGGCCCGGCCGGGCCAGTCAGCCTGGCCATGATCACCGTATCCTGGTCAGGGAATGGCTGTGTCGTCTGATTTTCGGCTGCGTCTTGCTGTGCGCCCGCCATCTGTCCCGCTCCCTCTACGTGCCGGGCAGCTCAACGTCTTGTATTGCTGCCCTCACCCTCCCGAACGGGGCGTGGCAGCCAAACAGTTCAAGGTTGTTCAGGCCGCCCTGCCTGGGGCCGGCTGAGCTGGCCCAGGATCTCCCGCAACCTGATGAGGTCGGCAGCGGGCAGGTCCCGCAGCGGGGCCGGGGGGCGGGCGATTATGTCCTGCGCCTTGCGCTCAGCCTCGCGCCCGTCGGCGGTCAGCTGCACCGTCTTCCGCCTGCGGTCGTGCGCATCGGGCGTGCGCGAGAGCAGCCCGAGAGCCTGCAGCTCGTTCACGATGATGGTTGTGTAGGACGGGTCGGCCCCGATGGCCTGCGCCAGCTCGGCGAGGCTGAGCGGCCCCGCGGCCAGGCTCATCAGCGCCTTGACCCGGCCCGCGCCCCGGCCCAGGCCGAGTGCGTGCCGCAACTCGTCCGCGGGGTCGTGACCGCGGACGAAACCGGACATGAGTTCCCACGCCTCGCCGGCGAGGCCGGATTCACCCGAAGGATCCGCCGCAGGCTCCGAGGAGCCGACATCACCGGCATGGCGGCGTCGCGCGGCCGGTGAAAGTGGTTGTGGCTGGTTCATATGCGCTCTGCCTCCGAAGCTTAAGCGGGCTCGCGGCCCCGGAGCCGGCTTGACACGGCGTGAGTTAATATTAGTGTTAATATTAATATTAAATGTTAGGAGGATCCCATGCCACGAGAGGCATCCCAGCCCGCACCGGCGGTGCGCGACGAGAGCGGCAACAGGGCCGAGTACCTCGGGGCGCTGCTCGCGTCAGCCCCGGCCGACGTCCGGGAACGGCTCGCGGAGATCGGCGAGTTCACGCTCGGCGAGCAGAACCTCGCCGAGATGCGGCGTCGGCAGCTCCGTGATCCAGGCACGCCGTCAGGTGCCGTGGAGCACGCCGACCACCTCGCACCTGGCGGACCCGGAGACCCCGACGTTCCCGTGCGGCTGCACCGGGAACGCGGGATAACCGAGCCACGGCCCTGCCTGATCTCGATCCACGGCGGCGGCTACGTGATCGGCTCGCACCTGGGGGACGACGGCCGCTTCGACCGGTGGTCACCCGCGCTGCGCTGCGTCGGGGTATCGGTTGGCTACCGGCTCGCGCCCGAGACGCCGTTCCCTGGGCCCCTGGAGGACTGCTACGCCGCGCTGCGCTGGGCTTACCAGAACGCGAGCGACCTGGGCATCGACCCCGACCGGATCGGGATCATCGGCGGGAGCGCCGGCGGCGGGCTGGCCGCCGGGCTGGCCCTGCTGGCCAGGGACCGGGCGGAGATCCCGGTGGCCTTCCAGGTGCTGAGCTACCCAATGCTGGATGACCGGCTGGCCACGCGGTCGGGACAGGCCGGCGCGCCGCTGTGGGGGCCGTCAGCCAACCAGTTCGGGTGGCGCAGCTACCTGAGCGAGTTCGGCTCCGGCGATGACGTGCCCGGCTACGCGGTGCCGGGCCGGGCCACCGAACTGTCCGGGCTGCCGCCCGCGTTCATCACTGTCGGCAATCTCGACGGCCTGCTGGACGAGGACGTCGACTACGCGCGGCGCCTGATCGCGGCCGGCGTGGCGACCGACCTGCACGTCTTCGCTGGCGCGCCGCACGCCTTCGACAGCATGCTGGCCGGCACGGCGGTCGCGCAGCGGGCCGGCCGCGTGCTGGAGGACTGGCTGGAATCCCGGCTGCACCCGGAGCCGCGCTAGGCGACGATACGGACCGCTCCCACGTACACGTCCCACATCACCGGCTGGATCTGCACGTCCTGACCGAACGTGGGCGCGTCCACCATCATGCCGTTGCCGATGTACAGGCCGACGTGGCTGATGTCCTGGAAGAAGAACACCAGGTCGCCCGGCTCCAGCTGGCTGCGGGAGATGTGCTCGCCCTCGTTCCACTGAGCGCCGGTGAAGTGGACCAGGCTGATCCCGACCTGGGCGTAGGCCCACATCACCAGGCCGGAGCAGTCGAAGTCGTCCGGGCCTGCGCCGCCCCAGACGTACGGGTCGCCGATCCGGGTGAGCGCGAACCGCAGGGCCTGCTCGCCGATCGTGTCGCCGGAGACCTGGATGTTGGGGTAGCTGCCGGTCTGGTCGAAGATGGCGAGTGCCTGGCTGAACGCCGAGCTGTTCAGCACGTCCTCCTTGGACTGGATCTCGCCGACCTTCTTGCTCATCTCCGCGGAGAGCGTGGCGGCCTGTGCTTGCTCCTGCGCCGCGGTTTGCTTCGCGCGGTCGGCGGCGTCCTCGGCCGACTGCAGCAGGCTCATCGTGCCGCCCTGCTGGTACTCCAGCTGCAGCATGATCGACTCGCTGTTCAGGAACTGCTGCGGGTTCGCGGTCTGCAGCAGCTCGACGGTCGGGTTGAGGCCGCCCATCATGTAACTCTCGGAGGCGATCTGGCCAACTTGTACCTGCCCGGCGCCCAGCGCCGTCTGGTCGCGCTGGGCTGTCTCCTTGGCGACGGCTTCCTCTGCACGCGCCTCGGTCAGCTGGATCCGCAGCGCGTCATACTGCTGGCCCAGCACGTCGATCTGATTGGACAGGGTGTTGGCCTCCGCCACGGTCGCCTGCAGGCTCTTGGGCGTGCCCGCCGAGGCGGCGTTGCCGATCCCGCTGGGCAGCGCGAAGCTGATCAGCGCGGCGGTGCTGGCCAGGATGCCGACCCGGCCCCACGCTCGCCGCGAGATCCCGTGGCGATGAGTCCCCCGTGAACTCGTCTTGCCGGAACCGCTACGGGGCAAGAACTCCACGTGGAGTCTCTCCTCTCCTAGGCCGCCTACCGGGTTAGCTGACGGGTTCGGGCCGGAGCAGCCCTACGACTGGACACGATCCGCTCAGCAGCAGACCATGACCGGTCGATTCACCCCGGGGAAGGTGGGTCCCCGGCTCCCCGGAACACGTTTCCGCGCGCCAGGAACTCGGCGGGTCATGCGCCGTATCCGGCCGCCTCCAGGGCAGGATGCGCCGCAACTGGGTGACAGCGATGCAGGTTAATCCAGGTGGACCATGGTGCACACGTGAAACGACGAAATTCTTACGCATGAAACGTGCAGCAAAGCACCCCCCCAAGGGACATCCGCACCCAAGATCCTCCCGTGTGGCCGGGAGGGAAGCCCCTGCTGATACGCTATGCAGGCACTCGTGATCATTCCGTGATCAGCGGAAGAATGGCCCCACCCGAGCTGTCAACGCAATGCGTGCTTGTTCGATAACGTTCCGTATGCGGATTGGTGTGCGGCGGTTTGCCAGAGAGAGATGTGCGGGGATGAACTACACGGTCAGGCCGGCTCGCACCAGTGACGTCCGTGCGATCCGCGGCCTGGTGGACGCCAACGTCGCGTCCGGCCGGCTGCTGGACAAGGCAACGGTCACGCTCTACGAGGACATCCAGGAGTTCCTGGTCGCCGAGCGGGACAGCGACCGGCAGGTCATCGGCTGCGGCGCGCTGCACGTGATGTGGGAGGACCTGGCGGAGATCCGCACGATCGCCGTGGACGAGGCCTGCCAGCGCGAGGGCGTCGGCCAGATCATCGTGGAACGGCTGCTTGGTCGCGCTCGCGAACTCGGCGTCGGCCGGGTCTTCGTGCTGACCTTCGCCGTGAAGTTCTTCGGCCGCCTCGGCTTCGAGGAGGTCACCGGAGAGGCCGCATCGCCGGAGGTATATGCCGAGCTGCTGCGCTCCTACGACGAAGGCGTGGCCGAGTTCCTTGACCTGGACCGGGTGAAGCCGAACACGCTGGGCAACACCAGGATGCTGCTCCGGTTCTGACGGCGGCCGGCTAGAGCAGCCTGAGCTGCCGGCCGGAGCGCCCGGCCCGGCCGGGCCGCTCGGCAGACCCGGATCGGTCCAGGAACGCCGGGCCGATCGCGGCAATTAACGGCGACGGGCCGGCCGCGCTGGTGCTGCCGCGCCTGGTCCGGCGGCTCGCGCAGGTCAGGTACAGCCGCGCGCGCGCCCTGGTCATGCCGACGAACAGCAGCCGCCGCTCCTCGGCCAGGTCGGCGTCGGTCATGGGGCCGGGCCCGTGAACCCGCAGCGGCAGCAGGTCCTTCTCGCACCCGGCCAGGAACACCACCTCGAACTCCAGGCCCTTGGCCGCGTGCAGCGTCAGCAGCGTGACCGCGTCGGCCCGCGGGTCGAGAGCGTCGACCTCGGCGCCCAGCGAGATTTCGGTGAGAAACTGCTCCAGGTCGCTGCCGCACCGCAGGGCCAGCGGAGCCAGGACCTCGCCGGCGGCGCGCACGTCCACCTCGGCCGCCGGGTCTTCGGCTCTCGCGGCGAGCGTCCGCACCGCGCGGCGCAGCCGGTCCGCCACGGTCGTGCTGCCCGGGCTGGCCAGCCGCATTTCCCTGACGATTCCGGGCACCCCGGTGCGGCGTTCGAGCAGGTCGTGTGAGCTCTTCTGGAACGGCAGGCCCGCGCGGGTCATCGCCTGGCCGAGCGGCTCCGCCTGCGCATCGGTTCGGTAGAGCACCGCGATGTCCGAAAGGCCGATGCCATCGTGGCCGGGTTCCCCGGCGCGGCCGGTGTCCAGCGCGTGGAAGGACGCGCCGCCGAGCAGCCGCTCGATCTCGCGGGCGATCCAGGCGCCCTCGCCGCGTTCGTCAGACGCCTCGTGAAGGCCGATTAAAGCGGCGTCGCGCTGGGCACCACCCGGAGCCGGCGTGGGCTGCAGGACCCGCCCAGGCACGAGGGACGACGGCGCTATGGCCGACAGGGCGCCGCCGACTATCGCCGGGCTGGACCGGTAGTTGCGCGTCAGCGTCCTGGTCACCGCGCCTGGGTAGTCACGCGCGAACCGGAGAAACACGCCGACGTCGGCGCCGCGGAAGCCGTAGATCGCCTGATCCGGGTCGCCGATCACGGTCAGCCCGCTGCCATCTCCGGCCAGCAGCCGCAGCAGCCGGTACTGGGCGGGGTCAATGTCCTGATATTCATCGACACTGATCAGCGGCCACCGGCCGCGCAGCGACTCGGCGACCGCGGGCTCCGCGGCCAGCAGCGCAGCGGGCAGCGCGATCAAGCCGTCGAGGTCAACCAGGTCCCTTGAGGCGAGGGCCTTGGCCAGCTTCTCCCTGATGACCGGGTCGGCCGAGGCATCGGCAAGCAGCCGTTTGCCGCCAGCGGCGGACCCGGCGAGCTCGGCGGCGACCTCGAGCACCTCGGCATCGTCGGCCACGCGGAAACCGGCGGAGAGACCGGCCAGCTCGTAGTGCTCCCGCAAGATCATCAGGCCAAGCCCGTGCAGGGTGGTGACCGTCACCTGCCGGTCTGCCGCGGCCGGGAGCATGGCGGCGAGCCGGGCCCGCATCTCGTCGGCGGCCCGGCGGGTGAACGTGATCGCCAGGCACGACCCCGGGCCGGCCGCCGAGCCTGCTACCTGGCGGGCGATCCGGTGCGTCAGCGTGCGCGTCTTCCCGGTTCCCGGCCCGGCGACGATCATCAGCGGGCCGTCGGCCTCGACCGCGGCCAGCTGATCGGGGTCGAGATCGGGGCCCGGGCTGGCCGCCACCGGTTGCGGCGCCCGCACCGCTTTTCTGCGGTTTTTCCGGCCGGCCGGCGAGCCGGGCACCGCCGCGTTCTTTTCCGGTGGTTTCGCTTGCTTTCCCGCCGGGATCGCCAGGTCGAACAGCGCGTCAGGCCCGTCCAGTTCCCCGGGCTCGAACAAGGCGACAATTCCGTACTCGCCGTCGTATCCGGCCTCGCGCCTTACCTCGCCGCGGCGCAGCCTGCCGATGGCCTCCGCCAGGACGCTGCCGCCAGCGCGGCGCAGATCGTCGGCAGCGGTCTCGGTGAGGATCCGAAGCTCCGGCCCGAGCGCTGCAACAAGCCTGCCAACTTCGTGATTAACTTTCTTACTCTTCGGTCCGGTGGCCAGAATTTCCCCGATTATCTGTGGCAGTTGAACCAAGTTGGTGAATCCAGGCGCGCCAGGCGGGCGATAGCCGGCCGGTCTGTCGGCGAGCTCGGTGACCCTATGCAGCACGCCGATCGTGAGCGCCTTGCCGCACTCGGGACACACTCCTTCATGCTCCCGGCTCTGCTCAGGCTCAAAGCGAACGCCACATTTCCTGTGGCCGTCGAGGTGGTACTTGCCTTCTTCCGGATAGAACTCGATCGTGCCAGCCAGCCCGTTGCCGGTGCGCAGGGCGTCGGCCATCGCGAAGTAATCAAGCCGAACATCGAAGGTGGTGGCCTCGCGGCCGAGCATAGGCGGTGAATGCGCGTCCGAGTTGCTCACCAGGCGATAGCCATCTAGTGACGAGCACCGCCAGTTCATGGGCGGGTCCGACGACAACCCGGTCTCGATCGCAAATATTTCACCGGCCAGATCGCCGTAGCAGTCCGCCACGACATTGAACCCTGATTTAGATCCGAGCACGGCAAACCAGGGCGTCCACGCGTGCGCCGGGACCAGGTAGCAGCCGGGCCCGCCGTCGAGCGTGATCTCGAGCAGATGGCGTGAGTCCAGCCCGAGGATCGGCCGTCCGTCCGAGGCCAGGTTCCCGATCTTCGATAGCGCCCGGGTGATCCGGTCCGCTGCCTCGAAAGTCGGCGCGTACAGAAGGTGGTGGACTTTCCTTGTCCGGTCGCCGCCCCGGTAGATCGTGGATATCTCTGTGGAAAGCATGAACCGCACTTCAGCGGTGCAACTGGGGGCTGAAGTGCGCCGCAGCCGTTCTTCGGCCTCCTTGCCAAGCCGGAACAGGCCCGGCTCGGCGGGCACCAGCGACTCGCGCAGCTCGTCGGCCCAGCCGGGGTGCGTGAAGTCACCGGTTCCGACGACCGTTATCCCCTTGCGGCGCGCCCACCAGGCCAGATGCTCCAGGTCACAGTCCCTGCTGCAGGCGCGCGAGAACCGCGAGTGGATGTGCAGGTCGGCGTGGAACATACCGTTGTTGTCCGCCCTCCCGTTATTGCCGGCCCCTTGGCCGATCCGATACTGCCACGCCGGTCTGACAGGCCGGGCGGATGCACAAGTTTCAGGGGGCCAGTGAAGGAGATTGCGGAGCGGGACCGGGAGGCGGGAGGGGGGTGATGGGGGCGGGCTTTTTGCATTCATCGGGGTCCTGCGGCCGCCCTTGGGTGGGCCGGCCGGGGGGCAGTCGGCGCGATCGGCCAGAATGCTATGAAGAGGAAAATGGAGCGGGCCGGGGGCTGCGACCGCGTCCCGCCCGGTGCCGCCGGAGGGTTGGCCAGCGCGAGCACGCGCGGCCCCGGTGGCCGTAACTAGTAAAGGCCGGCGGCGGGCTGAAGGGAGGTGAGCCCGGTGAAGGACCTGTCTGTGCTTACGCCTCCGCTTCTCATGTTCGTCGCATTCCTCATCGCGGTTGGCGCCTTCCTGCGCCATGAGATGGGCGCATCTCGCAGGCGGCGCGATCGGGATCAGTCTGGTGATATTTCCGCTGAGAGCACGATTCCGGATAGTACAAGCGACCATGCGACTGGCCACCCCGATGATGCGGACGCATCTCGAGCCGATTGATGACAGCCACTCGCTGGCTGATTACGGAGAGTTACGACCATCTTCCGGATTGCCGTCGCGTGCTCGCGATGCGGAACTCATGTCATGAATCTTTGTGGCTCGAATTGGCAAACGCAAGAGTTCTGGTATATGTTTTAGCGACTCCCTAATAGCTTGCTCAGCAGAAAGGCTGGCTCCCCATGGCGCAGAAGGTCCAGGTGCTGCTCGTCGACGATCTCGATGGGGGCGAGGCGTCGGAGACGGTGTCGTTCAGCCTCGACGGCACTGCCTACGAGATCGACCTGAGTGCGGATAACGCGGGCAAGCTCCGCAAAGATTTTCAGTCTTACATCGAACATGCCCGCAAGGGCGGTGGCGGTGGTCGGCGTCGTCGCGCGAGAACTGGTCCGGGTCGTGAGCGCAGTGCGGAGATCAGGGCTTGGGCTAGGCAGCGTGGACACAAGGTGAGTGAGCGCGGCCGCATTCCGGCGACGATCATCTCCGAGTACGAGGCATCGCATTAGGCGGAAGACTGCACGGCGAGGTGTTGGCGTCTCCCTCCCTCGACGCTAGCCAACTGGCGTGCCAGTCAAAGCGTGGTTTACCCACAGCCCGGATCGGCCGGCCCTATATCGGGCAAAGGCGCAATCCGGTAAGCACAGCAGGAAAGCCGGCGGCGGACCGTGCCGCGCTCGTCAGAGCGCCGGGCGGTGCGCCGCCGGTCTTCGTCCCCACGGTCGCCGCTCGCGTGGGTTGCGGCACCACGGGCGACCCGCCGGTGCGCACCGGCCGGCCGGGGGGCGTCGCGTAACGGCCCGAAATCAGGGAGTGGTTGGCCACGCGTGTCCGGCCGGGGCCGGGAACACGGGGCGCGGCGGGGGCGTTCGCTCGCGGCGTAGCGGGGAACACTGGCCCTCTGGCCTAGGTTTTTATGGGGTGAACGGCCTGTGCCCGGGGAACGTTTTACATGTGTGACACATTGCACGCAAGGCGTCGCCCGGCGCACCGGCTACCATGCGAAAAAGAGGGGCAGCATCCAGTGTGCCTCCCCGACCGCCCTGTGAGGGAGCGACGAGATGTTCGAGAGGTTTACCGACCGGGCGCGCCGGGTCGTGGTCCTGGCTCAAGAAGAGGCCAGGATGCTAAACCACAACTACATCGGCACGGAGCATATCCTGCTCGGCCTCATCCACGAGGGTGAGGGCGTCGCTGCCAAGGCGCTCGAGTCGCTGGGGATCAGCCTGGAGGCGGTGCGGCAGCAGGTTGAGGAGATCATCGGCCAGGGCCAGCAGGCGCCGTCGGGTCACATCCCGTTCACGCCGCGGGCCAAGAAGGTGCTGGAGCTGTCGCTGCGCGAGGCGCTGCAGCTCGGGCACAACTACATCGGCACCGAGCACATCCTGCTCGGGCTGATCCGCGAGGGCGAGGGCGTCGCGGCCCAGGTGCTGGTGCGGCTCGGCGCCGACCTGAACCGGGTCCGGCAGCAGGTCATTCAGCTGCTGCACGGCTACCAGGGCAAGGAGCCCGCCGCCGCCGGCGCGCCGTCGGAGAGCGCACCGTCCACCTCGCTGGTGCTCGACCAGTTCGGCCGGAACCTGACCGCCGCGGCCCGCGAGGGCAAGCTCGACCCGGTGATCGGCCGGGAGAAAGAAATCGAGCGCGTGATGCAGGTGCTGTCGCGGCGCACCAAGAACAACCCGGTGCTGGTCGGTGAGCCTGGCGTGGGCAAGACCGCTGTCGTCGAGGGGCTCGCCCAGAAGATCGTCAAGAGCGAAGTGCCGGAGACCATCAAGGACAAGCAGCTGTACACCCTCGACCTGGGCGCGCTGGTCGCGGGCTCCAGGTACCGCGGTGATTTCGAGGAGCGGCTGAAGAAGGTCCTGAAGGAGATCCGGACCCGCGGGGACATCATCCTGTTCATCGATGAGATCCACACGCTGGTCGGCGCCGGGGCCGCGGAGGGCGCGATCGATGCCGCCTCGATCCTGAAGCCGATGCTGGCCCGCGGCGAGCTCCAGACCATCGGCGCGACCACGCTGGACGAGTACCGCAAGCACCTGGAGAAGGACGCTGCGCTCGAGCGCCGGTTCCAGCCAATCCAGGTGGCCGAGCCGACGATCTCGCACACGATCGAGATCCTCAAGGGGCTGCGGGACCGGTACGAGGCGCACCACCGGGTCTCGATCACCGACGACGCGCTGGTCGCCGCCGCGCAGCTGGCCGACCGCTACATCAGCGACAGGTTCCTGCCCGACAAGGCGATCGACCTGATCGACGAGGCCGGATCGCGGATGCGGATCCGGCGCATGACCGCACCGCCGGACCTGCGCGAGTACGACGAGAAGATCGCCGACGTGCGGCGGGAGAAGGAGTCGGCCATCGACTCCCAGGACTTCGAGAAGGCGGCTGCGCTGCGGGACAGCGAGAAGCAGCTGATCGACAAGAAGGACACCAGGGAGAAGGAGTGGAAGGCCGGCGACATGGACGCGGTCGCCGAGGTGAACGAGGAACTGATCGCGGAGGTGCTGGCCACCGCGACCGGCATCCCGGTGTTCAAGCTCACCGAGGAGGAGTCGCAGCGGCTGCTCCGCATGGAGGATGAGCTGCACCGCCGGGTGATCGGCCAGAACGAGGCGATCAAGTCGCTGTCGCAGGCGATCCGGCGCACCCGCGCCGGGCTCAAGGACCCGAAGCGTCCCGGCGGGTCGTTCATCTTCGCCGGGCCGTCCGGGGTCGGCAAGACCGAGCTGTCCAAGACGCTCGCCGAGTTCCTGTTCGGCGACGAGGACTCGCTGATCCAGCTGGACATGAGCGAGTACATGGAGAAGCACACGGTGTCGCGGCTGTTCGGCTCGCCGCCCGGCTACGTCGGGTACGAGGAGGGCGGCCAGCTCACCGAGAAGGTGCGCCGCAGGCCGTTCTCGGTCGTGCTGTTCGACGAGATCGAGAAGGCCCACCCGGACATCTTCAACTCGCTGCTCCAGATCCTGGAGGACGGGCGCCTGACCGACGCTCAGGGCCGGGTCGTGGACTTCAAGAACACTGTCATCATCATGACCACCAACCTGGGCACCAAGGACATCTCCAAGGGCGTCTCGGTCGGGTTCGGCACCGCGGGCCAGTCCCGGGGGTCCTACGACCGGATGAAGGCCAAGGTCGCGGACGAGCTGAAGGGGCACTTCCGGCCTGAATTCCTGAACCGCGTGGACGACACGATCGTGTTCCACCAGCTCAGCCAGGACGAGATCTTCAGCATCGTCGACCTGATGATCGCCAAGGTGGACGACCGGCTGAAGGACCGCGACATGGGGATCGAGCTCAAGCCGGCCGCCAAGGCGCTGCTGTCGGCGCGCGGCTACGACCCCGTGCTCGGCGCGCGGCCGCTGCGCCGGACCATCCAGCGGGAGATCGAGGACAACCTGTCCGAGAAGATCCTGTTCGGCGAGCTGAAGGCGGGCCAGATCGTGATGGTCGACGCGGAGGGAGGCACCGGGCCGGAGGCGCAGTTCACCTTCAAGGGTGAGCCCAAGCCCGACGCCGTGCCCGACGTGCCGCCGGCCGAGATCGAGTCCAGGCCGGCCGCGACCGGGGTCAGCAGCAGCGGCTCCAGCGGCGGGGTCGAGGGGCGCCTGAGCGCCGAGTAACCGCCAGAGCGGCGTTCCTGCGCCCGGTCACCACGCGTTGGTGACCGGGCGCAGGCGTGTCCGAGCCGGAGCCGGACGCGACCAATGATCTAGGAGGCTCGCGTGCGGTATTTGCACCTGATCCTCCTAGATCTTTCTGCTCTGCGTGGTATGTGAGTACTTCGCCACGGGGAAGGGGCGTGTGGGGCTCAGGCGCCGGACGGATGCTGGGCTGTGGCGCCGACGTGGCCAGGTAGCGCGTACATCCCGTGCTCGAGAGCCTCGGCGAGGCCGTCAGCGACCAGCCCGCTTAGCGCCCTGGCCCGCTGTGCCTGGTCGGGCCAGGCGGCGTCGAGCCGGGCCGCCGGGACCGGGCCCGCGGCCTCCCTCAGGATGCCAAGCAGCCGTCCGCGGCACTCGCGGTCGCTGCCCGCGTAGCGCGCCTGCGGCG
>JASHOI010000270.1 GCA_030041195.1 Streptosporangiaceae bacterium
GAAATGCCACCGCATCGCCGCGAGCAAGAACTCTTCCGGCTCGGGTGGGCAACGTGGCCCAGCTCCAGGATTGACGAGTCAGTCACAAGCGTCTCCGATCTAAGAGGTCTTCTTACTGGGCGCCAGGCACTGGCAGGCAGCAAGCCGCGTCCGGACCCAGGGACGGCGGCTAGATCAATATCGCGCCGATGCGGTCCGCGGTGGAGCGGACTGCCGCGGCTACGCTGGGCAAGCTATCCGGGGGCAGCCGATTCTCCGGGGCTGCCAGGGTGAGGCCAGCTTGGGGATGACCGGCCGGACCGCGAATGGCGACGGCAATCGCCCGCAGCCCGGGCTCGCTCTCCCCGTCGTTGAGCGCATAGCCGTGCCGCCGGACTTGCTTGAGCTCGGCGAGCAGGTCCTCTCGCGTGCTGATGGACCGGGGAGTGAGTTGCTCGAGCTGCCCATTCCCGTAGAGCTCAAGCAACCGGCTGTCCGCAGTCTCGGCAAGCAACGCCTTACCTCCTGCCGTGCAGTGCGCTGGCAGTTCGGTACCCGTCCGCGATCCGGCCCGCAATGCCCGGGTTCCCTCGACGCAGTCGAGATAGACGAGCTGACGGCCCCGGAGCATGACGAGATGAACCGTCTCGTCGACTTTCTGAACCAGCTCTTCGATCAGGGGACGAGCCCGGCCCCGGATGTCATAGTCGCGCAGGGCCGCCAGCCCGACTTCTATCAGCGCCGGGCCAGCGGCGTATTCCTTCGTCTGACTGACCTGCTCGACGAAGCCGTGATCGGCAAGCGTGGTAAGAAGCCGGTGCGCCGTCGACCGGGCAACGGCGAGATGGCGGCTGGCTTCGGAAACTCCGATGGCGGTCCGTGCCCTGAGCATGAGCAGCAGTTTCAGCGCGTTGTCGACTGACTCGATTGGATAGCGCGCGGCTGGCTGCCCCTCGGCCCCCCCGGGGGCGGCTGCCCGCGCTGCTGCAGCTTGCGCCTCCCCGGTTACCGCTCTCTCGTTCTGGATGGCCGAAATCCATTCCTCTAGCTTGCCATCGGCGCGACATGCGTCGAACTGCCCGCCCGGTGGCTCGGCCGTCTGACCGAGCCTTGCTGTACTGCTCATCTCGATGGTACGGCCCCCAGCGATGCCGTGCTCGCCGACCGGGAACTGTGGCCGGTGTTCTGTATTGCAGGACGTTGTTCTGCTATGGTAGCGGAGATTCGGCTAGACGGCGGTATGAGTCCGGCCCCACAGAGCAGAAGTGAGGCAAGAAAGCTGATGTGTGATGAGCACGCCTTGTACGACGCCACGCTGGGTGAGGGCATGCTGGGGAGGACGCTCACGCTGGAGCGGGCGCGTCAGCTCAACTCGCGTTCGTACTTCTACGAGATGCTCAAGGACAACCCGGCACTGCGTGCGATAAAGCCAGGTGTGGAGGATGAGTTCCTGGTCGGCGCGATTGATCATCACATCCATGCGTTCCCGGACTTCGTGCCGCGCTCGCAGGACATGCTGCAGATCGCGGTCGAGGCGTCACGGGCGAAGATGCGCGCGATCGCGTTCAAGGATCACTGGAATCTCACCGCGGGTGCCGCTTACCTGGTCCAGCGGCAGATCGATGAGATGGTCGCCGACGGCCGACTGGAGCACCGGGTCGAGGTGTACGGCGGGCTCGGCCTGAATCTGGGCATCAATCCGGAGGCGGTGCGAGTCGGCCTGCAGTACCCGAACTTCCGGTGCATCTGGTTCCCGACCTTCAAGTCGTTCGGCTGGGCCCGCTTCGCTGGCCTCAACCCGGCCGAGGACGAGTATGTGCGGCTGGTCAATGCGGACGGCACGGTACGGCCTGAAGTCCGCGAGGTGATGCAGCTCGCGGCCGACGCGAACGTAGCGATCGCGCTGGGGCACACCGACTTTGAGGAGCTGCTGCCGCTGGCGACCCTGGCGAGGGAGCTGGGGGTGCGGACGGTGCTGGACCACCCGCTGCTGGAGCTGAACAAGCTGCTGGCCGGGGAGATGGAACAGCTCGCGGCGCTAGGCACCTACGTGGGCACCTACTGTCAGCCGATGATTCCCTCGCTGTACCAGCCAGTGCAGGACCCGATGGAGACCGTTACCACGATCCAGCGGATCGGCGCTGCCCGCTGCGTCTGCGGCAGTGACTTCGGCCAGGTCCTGCACCTGGACGCCATCGACGGAATGCGGGTATTCATCCGGGCACTGCTCGGCTTCGGGATCTCCGGCGCGGACGTCCGGACGATCTTGTGCGATAACCCCGCCAGGCTGCTCGGCCTCGGCTGACCATGAGCAAGGTGGCATCCCTCACCGAGGCCCTGTCAGCGGTCAAGGACGGCACGCATCTGGCGCTGACTGGCTTCTCAGTCACGCGCAGCGCCGTTGCAGCAGCGGCTGCGATCGTCCGTGCTGGCTGCCGCGGCCTTACCCTCACCCAGGTGGTCGGGAGCCTGGAGACCGACCTGCTGGTCGGCTCCGGCTGCGTCAGCAGGCTCATTTACTCCGGCGGCTCGATCGACCGCTTCGGGCCGCTGCACTCCGTCAACCGCGCGATCTCAGCAGGCCTTGCGGTAGAGGAGTACTCCACTCTCAGCCTTACGCTGCGGCTGCTGGCAGGCGGCCTCGGCCTGCCGTTCCTGCCCACCAGGTCGCTGATTGGCTCTCAGCTTCTCGATCAACTGACCGCTGCCGGCGGGACCGCGATGATCGCCGACCCGTTCTCCGGCTCGCCTGTCCTGGCGGTCTCGGCGCTGCACCCGGACATCGCGATAGTCCATGCCGACGTGTGCGATGAGCAGGGCAACGCATCGGTTTCCGGGCCACTGTGGTCGATAAGGGAGACAGCGATGGCATCGGCCCAGGTGATAATCACAGCCGAGCGGGTCGTGCCGCTGGGCCAGGTAGACCCCGACCGGGTCACGATTCCGGGCACCGTGGTGACGGCGGTCGCGGAGGTCCCGGGCGGGGCGCGCCCGACCGCTGTGTACGGCTGTTACGACTATGACGCCGCCGCGCTGGCCGAGCACGCGGCCGCGAGCCGCGAAGGCGGCGAGGCCTTCGCGGCGTACATCTCCAGCCGTTATCTCGCCGGGGCGCTGGCCTGATGACCGGCCGTTCCTGGACGTCCGGGGAGATGATGGCCGTGGCCGCCGCCGGCCAGTTGCGCGACGACGACGTTGCCCTCGTCGGCCTGGGGCTGCCGCAGATCGCCGCCTTGCTCGCGCGGCGCACCACCGCCCCGGGCGTTCAGCTCCTCCTGGAGCTCGGCGTGTTCATGCCCCGCCCAGCCGAGCCGGCCATGGGCATCGCCGACCCCCGCATGTGGAAGGACTCCTGGGCCTTTGGCGGGGTGATCGACGTGCTCGGCGCGATGCTGCACGGTGGCCGGGTGACGCTGGGCATCCTGGGTGCTCTGCAAGTCGATCCGGCCGGGTCACTGAACACGACGCTGGTGACCGACGGCGAGGGCAACGTCCGCCGGTTCAACGGCTCGGGCGGCGGCAACGACATCGCCTCCCTGGCTGGCCGGGTGCTTGTGGTGATGCGGCACGATCCGCGAAAATTCCGGCCCGCAGTCGAGTTCCTCACCAGCCCCGGGCGGCTGCTCGGGGGCCGCCCACGGGCCGAGGCGGGGCTGCCTGGTCAGGGAACCGTGGCGATCATCACCGACCGGGCGATCGTCGAGATCGGCGACACCGGCGCAGTGCTGGCCAGCGTGCACCCCGGCGAAACCCCCGAGGCTGTGTTGGCCGGCACGCCGATGCCGCTGCTGCTGCCGACTGGCGGCCCGGCGGAGACTGCCGCGCCGACCGCCGCGCAGCAGGTGCTGCTGCGTGAGGAACTCGACCCCAAGGGCTGGTACCTGGGCTGATGAGAAGGGGAACCCTGGCGTGATCATC
>JASHOI010000271.1 GCA_030041195.1 Streptosporangiaceae bacterium
GTGTTCCTGAAGATCGACGCCGATCAGACGCGCACCGACGTCGAGGTCGAGGCGATGGCCATGGCACCGATCCCGACTCCGGAGGTGCTGTGGCGGAAACCGCCTGTGCTCGCGGTCGCCGCCCTGCCAGGGACGGCACTCGGCCGCCTCGGCGAGCCGTCGACCGCGTCGGCGGCGGCGTGGGCCGCGGCGGGCGCCGCCGTCCGGATGCTGCATGATGCGCCGCTGCCGCCATGGCCCGGCCGGAGCCTCGATGAGATCGCATCGGAACTCGACGGCGAATGCGAGTGGCTCGTCACGAACGACGTTCTTCCCGCCGACCTGGTCACGCGCAACCGCCGGATTGCCGAGACAGCGCTCCGGCCGTGGACACCGGTGTTCACGCACGGCGACCTCCAGATCACCCACGTGTTCGTCGACAAGGACGAGATCACCGGCGTGATCGACTGGTCCGGGGCGAGCCGGGGCGATGCCCACTACGACCTGGCTATCTTGACGCTCGGACACCAGGAACACCTGGGCGACGTAGTCGCCGGCTACGGCACCGACGTCGACCTCGACGTGATCCGCGCGTGGTGGTCGTTGCGAAGCCTGCAGGCGGCCCGCTGGCTGATCGAGCACGGCTTCGACCCGTCCTCGCCAGGCTGCGAGTTCGACGTGCTGAGATCCCAGCTGTGAAGCTGCACGAGCAGCGCGCGTTACACCGCCCTAGGTTTTTTCGTCTGCTGGCCAGAGGTTCACGACGAGTTCGGCCCGGGTGCCCAGGGTTGCCTGCACGTCTGCTGCCATGTTGTGGGTCGTCCTCGGGGAGCTGAGGTGCTGAAGAAGTAAGCCGAGCTGGTCCCGAGTTCGTGACTGGAATGACCGGGGCTGAGGCGTCGATGCGACCTTAATGTTGACGTGACAACAGTTGTCATGACATAATACTTGTATGGCCGAGAGCACCCTCACCGATCACGTCGGCTACTGGCTGCGGCGGCTGTCTGATGAGGTGCACCACAGCTTCGAACAGCAGCTCGCCGCCCACCGCGTGACCGTAGCCCAGTGGAACGTCCTGGTGACCGTCTACCACCAGGACGCCACTACCACCAGTACGGTGGCACGGTTCATCGGCATCGACCCGGGCGCCGTCTCCCGGCTCGTCGACCGCCTCGAAGGCAAAGGCCTGATGACCCGGCACGCCGACCCGGCCTCACGCCGCAGCACGCAGCTGGCCCTGACCCCGGCCGGGCAGGCCCTGGTCCCCGCCCTGATCGCCCTCGCCGACGCCAATGACGCCGCCTACTTCGGCCAGCTCACCCCGGCCGAGCGCACCGCGCTGGTCCAGCTACTGCGCCAGCTCTTCTCATCCGCCACCACCGAAACGGAGACGACCCATGACTGACACCACCCCTGCCCGCTCCATCACCAAGTCCGTGACTATCGACCGCCCGGCCGCCGAGGTCCACGCCTATCTAGCCGACGCGCGGAACTGGCCCCAGTGGTCAATCGCCAACGTCCTGGCCATCGAGCCCAGCCCGGACCAGGATTGGTGGCAGATGACCACCCCACGCGGCACTGGGCAGCTCCGCATCCGTGCCGACGCCGAGACCGGCCTGCTCGACCACGATTTCCGCGACCCTCAGGCCGCCTGGACCGTCCCCGCCCGCGTCGTGGCCAACGGCCGGGGCGCCGACTTCCTGATCACCTTCTTCCAGCCCGCCGTCCTCGACGACGACGAATTCGACCGCCAGGCCACCCTCATAGACACCGAACTAGCCACCCTCCAAAAAGTCCTCCAAAACCGGCACGGCTAGGGACTGTCAAGGATCAAACTAGGCCGATCCGCAAAGGATCGAGTGGGCACCAAAGCGCAGCACCAAGGGTGCGGTGATTTTCCTGGCGGCCGTCGGTCTTACCGAGCATGACTATGACGACGAGAGTCCACAGCGTGTCGATCCCGGTGGCCGATCAGGACCGGGCACTGGCGTTTTACACAGAGGTGCTCGGCTGCGAGTTGCGCACCGACATCGAGGTGTGGCCCGGGGCCAGGCTGGTGGAAGTGGTGCCCCCCGGGTCGAGCGTCGGCCTGGTGCTACTGCCCCCGGACAGCGAAATCCCGATGGCCGTACGGTTGGGCACGACCAGCGCAGAGACCGCCCACGCGAGGCTTCGCCAGGCGGGCGCGACGCTGCACAACGACGAGGTCGTGCACATCGACGGCTCCCCGCCGATGTTCTTTTTCGCCGACCCGGACGGCAACGGGCTCGTATATCTGGAGGAAGAACCCGGCGGTGCCAGCGGCAACTGATGCCGGCCGGTGGTCCGCGGAGTCATTGTGAGCTGACCAGCAGCGGGAAGACCTCGCGGGCGATGTAACGCTTGAGGCACCGCATGATCTCGGTCTTGGTCTTGCCTTCGGCGGTGCGGCGGGCGACGTAGTCCTTGGTCGGCTGGTGGCAGCCCATGCGGACCAGGGCGATGCGCCACAGGGCGCTGTTGGCCTGGCGGTCGCCGCCGCGGTGCAACCGGTGCCGGTCGGTACGCTCGGACGAAACCGGGATCGGGGCAGCGCCGCACAGCCGGGCGAAGGACGCTTCCGAGCGGAGCCGATCGGGGTTGTCCCCGGCGGTGACCAGCAGCTGCCCGGCGGTCTCCACCCCGACCCCGGGCAGGACCAGCAGCCCGGGTTCGACGGCGGTGACCAGCGGGGTCAGCTGCACGTCCAATTCAGCGATCTCGGCCTGCAGTGCCTGCCAGCGGCGGGCCAGGGCCTGCAGCGCGGTCCTGACCGCTGTGGCCGGGTCGGCCACTGGCCCAGGGCGCAGGGCGGCGCAGTATGAGACCCGGCCCTGCAGCCGGCACCGGGTCCGTGGCCCGGCGGCTGGCTACGCCGACTTGGCGATTAGCTCGTCTGCGACCCACTGCGCTGCGTTGGCTGGGTAGGGCTGTGCCGGCAGGCCGAGGGTGAAGTGTCGGAAGCCGACCTCGAGCGCTTCGCTGATCGCGTCCCGGGTGGCGGCGGGCTGGTCGTACGAAACGGGCAGATGGATCGAGCGGGTGATCGTGGCGGGATCACGGCCGATCTCACTGCAGAAGCGGTCCAGCAGGGCGCTGCGCTGGGCGGCGTCGGCGGTGCCGACGCCCGCGATGTTCCACAGGTCGGCGTGCTCGGCGGCCACGCGCAGCACCGCGGCCGAGCGGCCGGCGATGAGGATCGGCGGGTATGGCTGCTGGACAGGTTTCGGGTTGCCGAAGGCGCCGGTGAGCTGGATGTAGTCGCCGTGGAAGTCGAACGGCTCGGTCGCTGTCCACAGCCGCCGGATGACCGTGCAGGCTTCGGCGAGGTCCGCCACGGAATGACGGAAGTCGTGGTACGGCAGGCCGTGTGCCTCGTATTCGCGGCGGGCCATCGGAACGCTGGGGCGTGAGCCCGCGCCGATACCGAAGACAAGCCGTCCGCCGGAGACGACATCGACGGTAGTGGCGATCTTGGCCAGCATCGCCGGCGGCCGGAACCTGTTGCTGGTCACCAGCAGGCCCAGGCGCAGCCGCCCGGTCTGGGCGGCGAGGGCCGACAGCAGGGTCCAGCCCTCGAAGATCGGGCCGTTCCGGTCGCCGGCGATCGGCATGAGGTGGTCGAACAGCCACGCGTGCTCGATTTCCGGTATGGCGTCCGCCTCATGCCAGACCCGCAGGATGTCGTCGTAGGAGACTTGCATGGGGGCGGTCGCGATTCCGAAACTGGGCGAAGCTGCTTGCGGCATGGGGTTCTCCATAAGGTGAAGCGGGCTGGCCGGCGGCGGCTTAGCGCTGGCTGCCACAATCCGCAGTACCGAAGAAACGGAACCATGTTCCGATAACCAAGATACGGAACAAAGTTCCGCATCGCAAGGGCCCGCCCGCTATCACTCGGCAGCCGCAGTGTCATAGTTGGGGTAGATGGCCCGGGTATGGGAGGTGAACGACGTTCCGGAAACCGCCCGAACCGCCTGAACCACCCGCGCGGCAGTTCCCCGCCGACACCGGTCCGGCCGGTGCCATCCCCGGCCACGCCCGGATCGACCTCACCTTCGAGCGTTACCGCGTGCTCAGCGGGTCGGTCGGCGGCCAGCCCGTGCGCGTGGAGCTCAACGTGCCCACCCACAACGGCGTGGCGGCCGGAACGATCGCCGGGATACCGGTGTCAGCCACATGGGTGAACGGAGACAACTACCGGATCTACCCGGACGTGCCTTCCGACCTCACCGGGTCTTTCGCCGGCCAGCGTGCCGAGCTGCACGCCAGCTT
>JASHOI010000272.1 GCA_030041195.1 Streptosporangiaceae bacterium
CGCGGCGCGGCAAGCGCCTGCCAAGCCGCTGCCAAGCGGCGCCGCGCAGACTGCCGCCGGGATCCGTTGGAGAGAGAAGGAACGGTATGAGCCGATCAGGCAGTGCCGGGATTCGCCGTCGAGGGATCGCCGCCGTAGTGGCGGGCGCGGCGGTGTGTGCCCTAGTCGCGGCGGGCTGCTCGACCAGCAGTTCCGCGCCGACGGGCACCAAGCCGGTTACCGGCGGGACCGCGGTGATGGCCGAGCCGGCATCGGCCACGCCCAACTACATCTTCCCGTATGTGAGCAGCACCTACATCAGCGATCTCAACCTCTTTGACTTCCAGTACCTGATGTACCGGCCGCTGTACTGGTTCGGCAACGGGGTGCAGCCGACGCTGAACACATCGCTGAGCCTGGCCAACCCGCCGACGTTCAACGGCACCAAGGTCACGATCACGCTGAAGCACTACAAGTGGTCGAACGGCACCCCGGTGACCGCGCAGGACGTGATGTTCTGGCTGAACATGGAGACGGCCCTGCCCGCCGACTACGGCGCCTACACCGACTTCCCCGCGAACGTCAGGGACATCACGGTGGTCAGCCCGACCGAACTGACCATGGTGATGGATAAGGCGTACAACCCGACCTGGTTTCTCTATAACGACCTGAGCCAGGTCAGCCCCATGCCGGCGGCCTGGGATCGCACGGCGTCCGGTTCCAGCAGCTGTGACACCACCGTCAGCGACTGCTCGGCGGTGTACAGCTACCTCAACGACCAGGCCAAGGACATGACCACGTACGCGGCGTCGCCCCTGTGGTCGATCGTCGACGGGCCGTGGAAGCTGAGCGCGTTCAACGCCGACGGGCACGTCACGTTCGTGCCGAACAAGTCGTACTCAGGCCCGGTAAAGCCAAGGCTGGCCGCGTTCGAGGAGGTGCCGTTCACCACGGACGCGGCCGAGTACGACGTGCTGCGGTCGCCCAGTTCCAGCACCAAGATCGACGTCGGGTACCTGCCGCAGCAGGACGCGCCGGCCAAGCCGGCCGACGAGGCGGTCGGTGCGAACCCAGTGCCGGGCTACACGCTCTCGCCGTGGGCCGTCTGGGGGATCGCCTACTTCCCGGTGAACTTCAACTCGACGACCGGCAACGGGCCGATCATCAGGCAGCTGTACTTCCGGGAGGCGCTCGAGGACGTAATGGACCAGGCCGCGGTCATCGCCGGGCCGCTGCGCGGCTATGGGGCGCCCACGGTCGGGCCGGTGGGCGCCACCCCGGTGACCTCGTGGCTCTCGCCGCATGGCAAGGCCACGGCAGCAAACCCGTTCCCGTTCAGCCCGGCGAAGGCCAAGAGCCTGCTGACCAGCCATGGCTGGAAGGTGGTCCCGGGCGGGCTGACTACCTGCGCCGACCCGAGCCTGTGCGGCCCGGGGATCAAAGCGGGCCAGGGACTCAGCTTCGCCTTCCCTTACGCGAACGGGCTCTCCTGGGTCCAGTCTGAGGTAACGGAACTGCAGTCGAATGCGGCAATGATCGGGATCAAGCTGAACCTGGAGCCTAAGCCGTTCAACCAGGTGCTGGCCATGGCCGGGGGCAACTGCGTGGTCACCAAGCTGCCGTGCAACTGGGACATGGCCGACTGGGGCGAAGGCTGGTCGTTCTCCCCCGACTATGACCCGACCGGTGAGCAGCTGTTCCTGTCCGGCGTGGTCGCGAACTCCGGCGGATACACCAACCCGATCAACGACTCGTTGATCGACAAGACGCTGACCAGCAGCAACCTGCAGTACATGTACAACTGGCAGGACTACCTGTCCACTCAGCTCCCCGTGATCTGGCAGCCGAACGCCGACTACCAGCTCACCGAGATCGCCAACAACCTGCGGGGCGTTACCCCGCAGAGCACGACGCTCAGTATCAACCCGGAGAACTGGTACTTCACCAAGTAGCAGCACCTGCGGGGACTGCGCCCGGGCAGGCCCACCGAAACCCCGACCTGCGGGAGGGCGGGGCGGCAGTCGGTCCCTCCCAGCGGCGACAGCAGGCTGCCAGAGCGACAGCCGCCGACTGAGGCGGAGGCTCGCTAGTAGGACCTGGGCAAGCCGAGCACGTGCTCACCGAGATAACTCAAGATCATGTTCGTCGATATCGGTGCGATCTGGTGGATGCGCGCTTCGCGCCAGCGACGTTCCACGTCATACTCGCGTGCGAATCCGAAGCCGCCGTGCGTCTGCATACAAGCCTCGGCGGCGTGCCACGCAGCGTCGGCGGACAGTAGTTTGGCGATGTTGGCTTCGGTGCCGCAGGGCAGCCCCGCATCGTAGACCCTGGCTGCTTTCCGCACTGCAAGGTCTGCCGCCTGTGTCTCGGCATAGGCCCGTGCGATCGGGAACTGAATACCTTGGTTCTGACCGATCGGACGGTCGAAGACCATGCGGTCCTTGGCGTAGACGGACGCTGTCCGGATGAACCACCGTGCGTCACCGACTGCCTCGTGCGAGCCCAGGATGCGTTCGGCGTTCATGCCGTCCAGGATGTAGCGGAATCCGCTGCCTTCCGCGCCGATGATGCTCTCCGCGGGGACCCGGACGTCATCGAAAAAGATCTCCGTCGTACCGTGGTTGATCATCGCGTCCAGCGGTCGGATCTCCATTCCATTTTCCTGGGCATCCCGCATGTTCAGGAGAAACACCGACAGGCCCTCGGTCTTCCGGCTGATCTTGTCGATCGGTGTCGTCCGGGCAAGCAACAGCATCAGGTCTGAATTGAGCGCTCGCGACGTCCACACCTTCTGGCCGTCGAGAACGTAATGGTCTCCGTCTCGTACGGCCCGCGTCTGCAGCTTCGTCGTGTCCGTTCCAGTGGTGGGCTCGGTCACGGCGAACGCTTGCAAACGCAACTCGCCAGACGCGATACGCGGAAGATATTCAGCCTTCTGAGCGGCGCTGCCGTGCCGCAGCAGCGTTCCCATGGTGTACATCTGAGCGTGGCACGCAGGTGCATAACAGCCAGCGGCGTGACATTCCTCCAAGATCACGCCGGCGGCACGGATCGTCGCCCCGGAGCCGCCGTATTCCTCAGGAATCAGTGCGGCGAGGAAACCGTGAGCGGTGAGGGCCTGAACGAAGTCCTCCGGGTATGCGGTGTCACGGTCGAGAGCGCGCCAGTAACGGCTCGGAAAATCGGCACAGATGTTTCGGACCGCCTCGCGGATCTCCCGGTAGTCTTCGCCAATCGTCATGCTGATCTCGTAGTCCGGATTAATGGCCATCAGGCTCACTCCGAGCTGGCTGGATAACGGGCCGTGGTGTGCCCTTTGCGGGGGAAGGGCTCACCGCCGCGGGACCGCTCCGCAGAGCAACTCGTCCGGAGCTACGGTGACAGGTGCGCCCTCGCGCGGGCGGACGGTGATCTGCTGGTCACGAAGATCGACCACAAAGGTGCAGTGCGTCACCATTTCGTGACCTTCCGGAGTGCGGGCCACTCCCTGATTGAGGGGCGACTCCGATAGGACCTGGAGCAGCCACTGCGCATCGAGGTCCCCCGGCGGTGCCAGCCGTTGCAGGAACTCCGCCCTATTCTTGCTGTTCGTGCTTGGCGAATCGGCTACTTCGGTCAGGTGGGTGAGGTGGTTCGTGTGCCAGTAAAAGCCCGCATTGGGTTTTAGGCCGGCGGCGTACGACTTTCCCTGCGCGATCTCCAGCACGCATATGTCGGTGCCGCCGAGTCGCCCGATGGTGTAAGCGAATCCGCCTGCACTCGGATTCCGCGCCAGCCGTGACGCCACGCTACCTACCGAGGTCTCTTGCTGAATAGCCCGGGCGATGAAATGCCGTCCCGGTGCAGTCTGCGGGTCGCGCGCATTGATGTTGTCGATTCCCCAGGCCAGGCCATGACCGGTCAGCGTGAACGTGTTGGCAGGTATGAAGCCCGGGTACCACCAGACCATGACAGGGACGTCACCGTCGATTAGCAAGGTCAGAAGATAGCAGCGGCCATCGAGGGCCTTCGATCCGTCTTCGTTATGTCCGATCAGCCCTCGGCCAGATCCGCAGTAAGCGAGATCCGTGCAGCCCGTGCCGTCGTCGGTGCCGAGATCTCCGCGCAGGTTCAGCAGGAGAAGATCATCGAACTCGGCGTCGGCGCCAGCCGCCAGAGCCTCAAGCTCGGCCCACTCACGCGGATTGCTTTCGTGGCTGGCGTGGCTGACTGCCGCAAAGTGGCGGGCCACGGCCGGGGCGGCCAGTCTCGCGCGAAGCCGGGCCAGCGCTGGCATGTTTTCAATTGCAGCATGGATATTAAGGCGGGCGTAGGCGCCCAGCGCCCGGAAGCTTGCCAGCCGTTCACCCCGGACCACCAGCCAGGGAACACCAGCCAGCGCTTGCTCCGTGACCGAAGCCTGCCCGTTGCTCATATCACGGGTGTCCTCTCATCTATGTGCTCGCACGGCTTACGCATGTCGATAGGCGAGATCGACGGGAGTCAGATAATCGCACTGCTGGATCTGTACGCAACCATAGTTGCGTCCTTCATCGCGGTCAAGATGCCGTCTGCGGTGAGGGTCGCGCTCGAGGCCCGCAAGCTGCGCTTGGACGCTTGAACCGGTTCGGCACGCCGCGTCCCGGGCGTAAGGTGCTTCAACAAACCCTAGGAGAAACCCGGGTTGCGTCCGGTATCGGACGGAGGACACTTAGACTGGAGGTCAACGGTGTCTGAAAAGCCGCGCAGTTATGCAGACCTGCGCACGGCGCTGCAGGCGCGGATGCCGAGCCTTGCGCCAGGGCAGCGGCGTATCGCCGAAATGCTCCTTAGCGATCCCGAGGGTACGGCCTTCCGCACGATTGGCGAAGCAGCGGCGGTGGCGGACGTTCACAAATCATCGCTAGTCCGCTTTGCCGAGATGCTCGGCCTCAGCGGATATCCGGCCGTGGTAGCACTTTGCCGCGAGCAGCTCGCCGAGCGAGCACAACTAGTCAGGCGTTTCGACCGGGCGGAGCAGCTGCACGATACAGTGGGCCTGCTCAACGCCGTAGTTGAGCACGATCAGCAGAACCTGGCGCGCACCTTTGCCCTTATCCTGCCGTCCGAGTGGGAGAAGGCGGTGGCCTGGCTCGCGGAGACACCACGTATTCACATAATGGGGACCCGCAAGTGCCTTGCTGTCGCGCAGCTGATGTCATACCTGCTGCGCCTCGTGCGCCCGGGAGTCCATCTCGTCGCGCCGACTACTGGCGGGCTGGTGGACGAGCTTCGTGAACTCCAGCCGCACGAGGTATTCGTGGGTGTATCCATACGTCGCTACACCGCCGAAACGGTGCGCGCTATGCAGTATGCGCAGCAATGCGGCCTGCACACAATCGCACTGACGGACGATTGGGCATCGCCGCTCGCAGCGTGCGGCGACGTAACGTTTTACATCGAGAGCCGCGGTGTCACGATCCTTCGATCGGTATCGGCATTCATCTCGCTGGCACAGGCACTGTCGACGGCGGTAGCGCTTCGCGCTGGCACCCGGAGCCGGGCGGAGTTGCGCGAGGATGAGGCTCTGCTCGACCTCTTCGACGTCTACATCGCCGACCCGGACCGGACCGCAACCACCGATCCGCGAGACTGACATCATGTAACGCAAGTTGCACTTGCCACAGGTTGCTGGCCACCCTGTTCGGCACGGTGCACGTCACCCGGTGCGCCTGGCACCGTCTGGAGCACCCAACCCTACCCCGCGCGCCCCGGCATTCCCATGCCCTGGTCCGGCTGGCCACGTGCTTTCCGAGACCGCTTGCGATCGCCCCGGCGACCTGGTCCGTGTTGAGCCCGCGGGCGTGGACCGCGACGACGCGCGTCTCCGGCGCGAGGATGGCCGCAGCCTGCTGGATCAGTGAGCCAGGCTGGGCCGCGCGCAGCAAGTCGTGGCGCCTCGACTCATCGGTAAGGGGCACTGGCATGGCCAAGAGGGCGGATTTCCCGGTGCCGGGGCTGCCAGTAACGACGGCGAGACCCCTGGACGCCGGACCGGAAATCCATTGAGCGAGTCGCTTCGCGGCAAGAACACGCCCGGTCATGCCGGTGAGGTAGAACCCAGTGGTGGATTCCGGTGGCCCACCGCGCACCCGTGATATCCAATGCTGCTGGTCGGCGACGGTCAGGCCGCCCAGCCCTTCCTGATGGTATGGATTTGGAAAGAACGGGGGAATCCCCGTCGATCCTGTCGCCGGCGGGAACAGCCTGGCCCGCGCTAGCGATCAGCCACGTGTTCGGGTTTCCTATCCCGCGGCCCTGGTGGCAGCTTCGGCGGTCCGAGGTCCGCGCGCGCGCCGATCGCGTAGTTCGGGCACGATCGGCGAACCGATCGGATGGCGACTGATTAGTGGCCTTGATCACCGATCGTGATCTCTGTGGACAAGTCCATGCTTCATCGATCCGGGGTGGATTTGATCATGAGCGCGGCTAATGCCCACTTGCTTGTTTGGAGCATTCCCTTCAGCGTCTGGCTCCGCGAGGATGGGGGCGCAGCTCAGGACAGTGGAGAAGCTCGCACCTCAGCGGAGGATCTTGGCCTATGAAGCTCGCCCTCTTTCTGCCGAAG
>JASHOI010000025.1 GCA_030041195.1 Streptosporangiaceae bacterium
CACGCCCACCTCGAGCGCCGCCACGACGCCGACCTGCCATCCGGACGGGCCAACCGCCGCGAGGCGGCCATCGCCGAGCGGGCCGCCGGCCACGGCGGCCAGCACCCCCAGCACGCATCCCGCCAGCACACCGCAGCCGAACCCCCACAGCGGCGCGGTCTCCAGCGCGAGCAGCGGCGCCGCGCGCACCATCAGCAGCCCGCCGAAGGCCCCAGCCAGGTACGGGACGACAAGCACGGCCGCCGACAGCACCGCCGGCACCCCCGAGTGCGCCCCCGACGGCAGCGCCGCGAGCATCGGGAAGGCCGGAAGCTGCCCGAGCGCGGAGCCGGTCGGCGCGATCACCGTCCCGGTACCGAACGCGAACCCGGGGCCGAGCGTGAACGAGATCGCCCAGGCGATCGCGTTGGGCACGTAGGCAAGCTGGGCCAGCAACAGCAGCACGGCGCCCACGTCGCCGGGAGCCAGCGTCCCCGCGACGGCCCGGAACTCCTGCAGGTGCAGCGCGAGCGAGGTGCCGGCCAGCAGGGCGCCGACCGCGACGATAACGGCCAGCGCCCCGGTCGTTCCCACGGTCAGCGCGCGAACCCGGTCAGGCAGCAAGCCGACCAAGCGGGACCACGGGGTGAGGGCGCGCGCGCCGCCGAGGCCGCCGGCCGTGAGCGCGAGCAGGAACGGGCACGCCACCGCCTCCGGCAGCGAGGCCGTGGCCAGCGAGGAGCTGCTGGCCAGGGCCAGGGCGGCGGCCACCATGGTGTAGGGAACGGCGAGCGCGAGCGCGGCATAGCCCACGTGGCGGAGCCTGCTGACTCCTCCGGCCCGCACCACCCACCGGCCGGCCCGCCAGAGCAGCGCGCCGGGGAGCAGGACGAGCCCGAGGGGCAGCATGCCGATCCGGCCTGCCCCCGGCAGCGCGAAACCCACGTGGTGGCCGATGAGCCAGAGCAGCGCGGCCGTGCGCAGCACGCCGGTCAGGCCGAGCCCGGCGTGCGGTGCCGCGATCCAGCCGATGATCGCGAGCATCGTCAGCACGGCCAGCCCGGTGCCGGCGGCGGCACACGCGGCGATCGCCCCGGTGATGGCCAGGGGGCGGTCGGCACCGGACGGCACGGGAGGACAGGCGCCGTCTGGCTGCCGCTTGCCGGCAACGGAATGAGTCAGCACAACCCCAAGCCTGGCAATTGCCGCGCGGTTACCGGCGGAGGCGCGCCGGGGCCTCCTTCGCTGCGCGCTGCCCGGGACCGTCAGCGCGCCTGCATGACCTCGCGGACCAGCCCGGCGGTCTCGCTGGGGGTCCTGCCGACCCGGACCCCCACCTTCTCCAGGGCTTCCTTCTTCGCCTGGGCCGTGCCCGCCGACCCGGAGATGATCGCACCGGCGTGGCCCATGGTCTTGCCCTCGGGCGCGGTGAAGCCGGCCACGTACGCGATGACCGGCTTGGCCACGCTGCGCTCGATGAACGCGGCCGCGCGCTCCTCGGCGTCGCCGCCGATCTCGCCGATCATCACGATCGCGTCGGTCTCGGGGTCAGCCTCGAACGCCCGCAGGCAGTCGATGTGGGTGGTGCCGATGATCGGGTCACCGCCGATTCCCACGGCCGTCGAGAAGCCGATGTCGCGGAGCTCGTACATCATCTGGTAGGTCAGCGTGCCTGACTTGGAGACCAGGCCGATCCGGCCCTCGGAGGTGATGTCGGCCGGGATGATCCCGGCGTTGGACTTGCCGGGCGACGCGATGCCAGGGCAGTTCGGGCCCACGACCCGCGTCGTGTTGCCACGCCCGCTCGCGTACGCCCAGAACTCCGCGGTGTCGTGTACCGGGATGCCCTCGGTGATCACGATCACGAGCGGGATCGTCGCATCCACCGCCTCGATCACCGCGTCCTTGGTTCCGGCGTGCGGGACGAACACGACCGAGACGTCGGCGCCGGTGGCGTCCATGGCGTCGGCGACCGTGCCGAACACGGGAACCTCGGTACCGGCGAGCTCGACCGTCTGGCCCGCCTTGCGCGGGTTGGTGCCGCCCACCACCTGGGTGCCCGCCCTGATCATCCGCGCGCCGTGCCTGCGGCCCTCGGATCCGGTGATGCCCTGCACGATGATCCGGCTCTCGCCGGTCAGGAAGATCGCCATCTCATGCTCCCGTAGCGGCCAGCTCGGCGGCGCGCCGCGCCGCGTCGTCCATGGTTGCGACCTGCTCGACCACTGGGATCTCGGCCTCCTCGAGTATTCGCCGTCCCTCGGCGGCGTTGTTGCCGTCGAGACGGACCACGATCGGGCGGTCGACCTGCTCACCGCCCGCGCTGAGCATCCCGATCGCCGACACGATCCCGTTCGCCACCGCATCGCAGGAGGTGATCCCGCCGAACACGTTGACCAGCACGCTGCGAACCGACGGGTCGGCCAGCACGATCTCCAGGCCGTTCGCCATGACCTCGGCCGAGGCGCCCCCGCCGATGTCGAGGAAGTTCGCCGGGCGGACCCCGCCGAACTCCTCGCCCGCGTAAGCGACGACGTCGAGGGTGGACATGACCAGGCCCGCGCCATTGCCGATGATGCCGACCTGGCCATCCAGCTTGACGTAGTTGAGGTGCTTCGCCTTGGCCCGGGCCTCGAGCGGGTCAGCGGCACTGGGGTCGGCGAACTGGTCCCAGTCGTGCCGGAAAGCCGCGTTGTCGTCCAGGGTGACCTTCGCGTCCAGGGCGATCACCCGCCCGTCCCCGGTGAGCACCAGCGGGTTGACCTCGACCAGCGTGGCGTCCTCACCGGTGAACACGTCCCAGAGGCGTTCGGCGAGCGCGGCTGCGCCGGCCCGGGCCTCCTCGGGGAGCCTGCCAGCGGCGATGATCTCGGCGGCCTTGGCCGCGTCCACGCCGCTCAGCGGGCTGACCGGGATCTTGGCCAGCGCCTCGGGCTTGGTCCTGGCGACCTCCTCGATCTCGACGCCGCCCTCGACCGAGCACATCGACAGGAACGTGCGGTCGGCCCTGTCCAGCAGGAAGGACAGGTAGTACTCCTGGGCGATGTCGATGTCCTCGGCCACCAGGACCGAGCGCACGGTATGGCCCTTGATGTCCATGCCGAGAATCCGCTCCGCCTTGGCCTGCGCCTCGTCCGGGCTGCTGGCCAGCTTCACCCCGCCAGCCTTGCCGCGTCCGCCGGCCTTCACCTGGGCCTTGATGACCACTCCCGGCTTGCCGGCCGCGATGAGCTCGGCCGCGATCGCGCGGGCCTCCGCCGGAGTCGTGGCCACCTTGCCCTGCTGGATCGGGACGCCATGGTCAGCGAAGAGCTGCTTTCCTTGGTACTCAAACAGGTCCACTCGGGTCCGTCCTTGGTGTGCGGCGCTGCCGCCGATGGCTGCCAGGCCACCCTCGCTATGGCCCGTCCCAAGCAGGCAGCCTAGTGCACCTGTCCGTAAATACTGCGGTGTATTCCGGGCTCATCGCGGTGGGGCGAGCGACTCCGGGGCGGGGGTGCTGGCGCGGGGCTGTGGGTTGCGCGAAGGCCACCAGACTCGGTCGCCAATCAGGATGAGGCTGGCGGGGACGAGGACGGTGCGGACGAGGAGGGTGTCGACGAGGACGCCGATGACGACGGCGATGCCGACTTCGGCCACCAGGACCGAGGGCAGCACGGCCAGGATGAAGAAGGTGCCGGCCATGACGAGCCCGGCGGCGGTGATGACCCCGCCGGTGACGGCGAGCCCGCGCTGCGTGCCGTCCCTGATGCCCTGCTGCCGGGATTCCTCGCGGATGCGAGCGGACAGGAAGATGTTGTAGTCCACGCCGAGCGCGACCAGGAAGATGAAGATGTACAGGGGCAGCTGTGCTTCGGTGCCCTTGAAGCCGAGCAGGTAGCGCCAGGCCAGGCTGGCCAGCCCGAACGAGGCGCCGAAGCTGAGCGCGGTGGTCAGGACGAGGACCAGGGGCGCGACGACGGCCCGCAGCAGGAAGGCGATGATGATGAAGATCATCAGGAGCACAAGCGGGACGAGCAGCAGGGTGTCGCGGTGCGCGGCCCGGGATATGTCGTACTGGACGGCCGGGTCGCCGCCGACCAGGGAGCCCGGCGCGGCCCTGGCCAGGTCCTGGCGAAGGGCCTGGACGGCGCTGGCCCCGGCGGTGCCGTAGGGCGGGACGGCCAGGGTGACCGTGAGGGAGTCATAGCCCCCGGCCGGGGCACCGGGAGATACCGACGCCACGCCCGTCGTGGCCGCTGCGGCCGCTGCGGCCGCCCGGGCCTGGGCGGGCGGGGCCAGGATGACAACGGGGGCGAGGTCGCCGGCGGGGTAGTGCTCGGTCAGCAGCTGGTACCCGGCCGCGCTGCCGGTGCTGCTCTTCACCCCGGCGACGGGGTCGCCGTTGGTGTACAGGGTGGCGAGCCCGGCGCACGCGACGGCCAGCAGCACCACCGAGACGGCCGTGGTCCGGGCTGGGCGGCGGGCGGCCCGCCGCCCGGCCCAGGACCAGAACCGGGACTCTTCCCGCCCGCCCTGGCCCTGGCGGGGGATCTGCGGCCAGAACACCCACCGCCCGCAGACGAGCAGCAGCGCGGGCAGCAAGGTGATCTGGGCAGCCAGCGCGCAGACGATGGCCACCGCGCCGACCGGGCCAAGGCCGTGCAGGGAAGCCGACTCCGCCGCCAGCAGGCACAGCATGGCGACCGTGATGGTCCCCGCCGAGGCCAGCAGGGTCGGCAGGACCTTGCGCAGCGCCGCGGCCATCGCGTCCTCGGTCCTGGGGTGGTGCCGCAGCTCGTCTCGGTACCGGTGGATGAGCAGCAGCGCGTAGTCGCTGGCCGCCCCCAGGACCAGCACCGCCAGGATCGAGGCGGTCAGGGCGCTCACCGTCAGCCCGGCGCTCGCCAGGCCGTGCGCGGCGGCCTTTGCAACCACCGCCGCCCCCAGCGAGCCCAGCAGCGGCAGCAGGAACAGCACCGGGCTGCGGTACACCAGCAGCAAGATGATCGCCAGAAGCAGCACCGCCCGCAGCAGGATCGCCGTCTGGCTGGTCGTCCCCCCCGAATCGGCGTTCTCCGCCGCCGACCCGGTCACCTCCGCCTGCAGTCCCCCGGCCGCCGTCGGCCCCGCGACCGCGCGGCGGACCGCCTCCACCGCGGCCGTGTCTCTGCTGCTCTCCGCCGACGGCTGCGATGTAACCGTCATGGTGAACTCGGCCGCCCTGCCGTCCTGCGACGGTACCAGCGGGCCCGGCGCCGACAGGCCCGCCTCGTGCAGCCGCCCCACTGCGGCCCGCGCCGCCGCGGCCGCCGACAGGCCCGCCGACGACAGGGGCGCCCCGCTGGGCCGGACAAGTACCACCGTTGCCTGGTCGCTCGTGATCCCGCCGGCCGCAGCCTGCTGAATCTCCGTCACCCGGGTCGACGCCGCCGACGACGGCAGGAATGCCTGTACCCCGTTGTCCAGCACATGCGACAGCCCGGACGACACCGGGCTCAACAGCACCACCAGAAATACCCACCCCAGCAGCACCGGCCACCGCAGGCGGCGCAGCCACAACCCCAGGCGATCACTTCCAGCAGTCGGGCCGTCACCGCGGCCATCCCGGTCAGCTGACATCAGCCGGCCCTCCGCTTCCCTGGCAACGGGTGCTCTGAGCGTCGCCAATTAGCTCCAATAAGATTGTATCGGAAAGTGTAATAACTCGGAAAGTGTAATAACAGAGGACGGCGGGCCGTCGGGGCAGGCAGAAACACGCGTCCAGGACCAGCGAGAGTGAGGGCCGTGTCACCAGACCAGTGGGATCAGGCGCCTGCGGTCGGAGGCATAGCGGCGGTACCGGTCACCGAGCGTCGTCAGCAGCGCCTTCTCCTCCGCGCGAATGCGCCAGATGACCAGTGCCAGCGCCGGCAGCGCCTCGACTGCCAGGCTGGCCCAGTTGGCCGAGGCCAGGCCGGCCCCGATGCAGATCAGCAGTATCCCGGCATGACCCGGGTGGCGCAGCAGCCGGTACGGGCCGGTGGCGATCACCGGCTGGTCGGGGCTGACCACAATGGCGAAGGTGAGATACCGGCCCCGCAATGCCGTGAACGACCACCGGCGCAGCCCGATCCCGGCCAGCAGCGTCATCATGCCTGCGGAAAACGCGACGGCGCCGGGACGGATCGCGGCAGCCGGGACAACCAGCGGGGCCAGGCGGTGCAGGACGGTCCCGGCGACCACGCACGCCCCGACCGCGAGCCAGAAACCGTGTTCGCCGGTCCTGGCGGCTCGGTCCCGCCAGTGCTGCGATTGCCGCCCCCGCCGGAACTCGGCCGCCTCCATCGTGAGCCAGCCGACCGCGGCGACCAGGAGCAGCAGCCCGGCGGCCGGATGGGTGTCGGGGTACAGTCTCGCCGGCATATGACTCTCCGCCAGCGCAACCGCGCCCACGGCCGCCATCGCGACAGCCGCCGGCACCAGCACTGACCGGCTGGTCAGGACGCGCGATCGCTCTAGAGCGGCGCCGCCGATGAGGCCGAGCGCGGCCCGCAGTCGGGTGGTCTCGCCCGCGCTGATGAGCTCATCGGCCAGGCTGGCGACCTCGGGCCCGTACCGCTCCCGCCACTCGCGCGGATACAGCGCAAGCAGACCGCGGTTCACGACGGCACCATCGCGATGCGCCGCAGCCCGACCTCGGCGATGCGCGTCGCCTCCAGCAGCCGTACCCGCAGATGCTCCCGGCCGGCGGCGGTGATCTGGTACGGCCGCCGCCGCTCCTCGGCGGGCAGCGCCTCCACCAGGCCGGCCTTCTCCAGCATGGACAGCGCCCCGTAGAGCGTCCCGGCCCCCAGCTTGATCCCGGCGAAGTCCTCAACGTCCTTGATCAGCGCATACCCGTGCTTTGGCGAGTCGGCCAGGCTGGTCAGGATCAGGATGCCGCGGTCCGATGACCCGCGGATCGAATCTCTGGTCATGCATTCACTCCCTGGGTACCCCAGCGCTACATCGGAAAGTGTAATACCTGCGGGGGTCGGCAAAGCCGCCGGCGCTGGCCCGCCGGCGAGCTGCCAGATCACCGCTGCACTTACCGGCAGCGCCAGTGGCGATGTTTCCAGGTGATCATCGCTGCCGGTCCGGCTGGCCGAGCGCCTCGCGGACCCAGTCCACGATCTCGGTCGTGGCCGCGCCCGGCGTGAAGATCCTGGCCACACCCATGCGCTCCAGTTCAGCGATGTCCTCGTCCGGGATGATCCCGCCGCCGAACACCACGATGTCGGTGGCGTCGCGTTCCTTCAGCAACTCGAGTACCCGGGCGAACTGGGTCATGTGGGCTCCGGACAGCACCGAAAGCCCGATCGCGTCGGCATCCTCCTGCAGCGCCGCGGCCACGATCTGCTCCGGGGTCTGATGCAGCCCGGTGTAGATGACCTCCACCCCGGCATCCCGCAGCGCCCGCGCCACCACCTTCGCCCCGCGGTCGTGGCCGTCGAGGCCGGGCTTCGCGATGACCACGCGAATGCTGCTCATGACTGTCCTCCACCGGAACGCGGTCCAGCCCGGGCCGCGGGTATTCGCCTATCTGGCAGGGTAGCCGCACCGGCCGGCGGCTAGAGCTTTTCGATGGGGGCGTACCGCAGCACCAGGTGCTTGATCCCGTAGTCGCCGCCGAAATCGATCTTGGCTTCGGGGTCGTCGCCGCGGCCCTCGACCGACAGCACGGTGCCGAGCCCGTAGGCATCGTGGTTCACCCGGTCGCCGGGCGACAGCGACGGCACCGCGCGGTTGCCGACCGCCCGCACCCCTGGCCGCGCGGCCAGGCGCTCCGAGGCGGGCGGTGCGGCGGCCGCCGCGTCCCGGCGCCATTCGATCAGGCTCTCCGGGATCTCGCTGAGGAACCTCGACTGCTTGTGGTAGGCGGGCCGCCCCCACCAGGTCCGCGCCACCGCGCGGGTCAGATACAGCCGCTCCTCGGCTCGGGTGATCCCGACATACGCCAGCCGCCGCTCCTCGGCAAGCTCCCGCTCGTCGCCGCTCGACCGCTCGTGCGGGAACACGTTCTCTTCGAGCCCGGTCAGGAAGACCACGGGGAACTCCAGACCCTTGGCGGTGTGCAGGGTCATCAGCGTCACCACGCCGCCGTGATCCGCACCGTCAGGGATCTGGTCCGCGTCGGCCACCAGGGCCACCTGCTCGAGGAAATCGGTCAGCGACCCGTCCGGGTTGCGGCTGTCATACTCGCGCGCGACCGAGACCAGCTCCCTGAGGTTCTCGATCCGGCTCTCGTCCTGCAGGTCGGTGGAGGCCTGCAGCTCGGCCAGATACCCGGAGCGCTCGAGCACGGCGTCGGCCAGGTCCCCGACCGGGCTGCCGGCCTGCGCGCTCTCCCGCAGCCCGCCGATCAGGTCGTTGAACGCCTCGATCGCCCGGGCGGACCGGGCGGCGAGGTCGGGGATGTCGGCCGGGCTGGTCAGCGCGCGGGCGAAGCTGATCCGCTGCCGGCTGGCCATCGCCACCACGCACTCCTCGGCGCGGTCCCCGATGCCCCGCTTCGGCACGTTCAGCACCCGGCGCAGCGAGACCTCGTCGTCGGCGTTGGCGATCAGCCGCAGGTACGCCAGCAGGTCGCGGACCTCGCGCCGCTCGTAGAACCGGACCCCGCCGACCACCTTGTACGGCAGCCCGGCCCGGATGAAGACCTCCTCAAACACCCGGGACTGCGCGTTGGTGCGGTAGAAGATGGCGACCTGACCCGGCGTCGCCAGCCCCTCGTCGGCCAGCCGGTCCACCTCCTCGGCCACGAACGCCGCCTCGTCGTGCTCGCTGTCCGCGACGTAGCCGGTGATCGGCGGCCCGTCGCCCGCCTCGGACCAGAGCTTCTTCGGGACCCGGCCCGCGTTCCGTGAGACGACGGCGTTGGCGGCGGCGAGGATGTTCTGGGTGGAGCGGTAGTTCTGCTCCAGCAAGATCACCTGAGCGCCGGGGAAGTCGCGCTCGAATTCCTCGATGTTCCGGACCGTGGCGCCGCGGAACGCGTAGATCGCCTGGTCGGCGTCGCCGACGACGCAGAGCTCGGCCGGCGGGCTCAACGCGGCGTCGGCCCGGTCGCTGCCGGGCAGCAGCTGCCCGGCGAGCTCGGTGACCAGCACGTACTGCGCGTGATTGGTGTCCTGGTACTCGTCGACGAGCACGTGCCGGAACCGGGCCCGGTACTCGGCGGCCACGTCGGGGAACGCCTGCAGCAGGTTGACCGTCACCATGATCAGGTCGTCGAAGTCCATGGCCCCCGCGGCGACCAGCCGGCGCTGGTACTCGGCGTAGGCCTCGGCCAGCGCCTTCTCCCGGTAGCCGGTCGCCCGGGCGGCCAGGGTCTCGTAGTCGATCAGCTCGTTCTTGAGGTTGGAGACCTGGGCGGCCATCACCTTCGGCGGGTGGTACTTGGTATCGAGGTCCAGCTCGCGGCAGACCAGCGCCATCAGCCGCTGCGAGTCGGCCTGGTCGTAGATGGAGAACGAGGACGGGTAGCCGAACCTGGAGGCTTCCCGGCGCAGGATCCGCACGCACGCCGAGTGGAACGTCATCAGCCACATGGCCCGCGCCCGGGACCCGGTCAGCGCCGCGGCCCGCGCGGCCATCTCGCCGGCCGCCTTGTTGGTGAACGTGATCGCCAGGATCTCCCAGGGCGCCACGCCGCGCTCGGCGAGCAGGTAGGCGATCCGGTGCGTCAGCACCCTGGTCTTGCCCGAGCCGGCGCCGGCCACAATGAGCAGCGGGCTGCCCTCGTGCACGACGGCGGCCCGCTGCTGCGGATTCAGCCCTTCCAGCAGGGCGTCGGCGGCTGTGGCGGTCACTCGCTCAAGCGTAGGCGGTGCCGCCGACAGCCGCCGCTCAGTCGGTCAGTCGGTGCGCCCGGTCATTCGTCGGGCACCAGGGTGGGCGTCGCCCTGGTGAGGGTCTGCCGCTTGAAGAACGCCGGCTGGGTGATCCGGAGGTAGATCCAGAACACGAACCCGGCGAGCGCGGACAGGAACACGATCACGAATACGCCGCCGATCTGCCAGTGCAGGCCGGGCACCGTGAACATGGTGAAGCTGTTGTCGGTCGCGACGTCGTAGTCCTGCCACATGCTGAAGCCGCCCAGCACCCAGAGGATCAGGCCGCCGGCCAGCGGGATGATGCCCCGCATCCACAGGTCGCGCGCGTTGCTCAGCAGCGTCCTGCGGTAGTACCAGACGCAAGAGAAGGCGGTCAGCCCGTAGTAGAACGCGATATAGACGCCGCACGCGGTCACCGCGTCGTAGATCACATCGCCGCCGGACAGGTAGTTCATCAGCGCGTACAGCACGATCGAGATGCCGCCCATGACCAGCGTAGAAACGGTCGGGGTCAGGTGCCGCCGGTGCATCTTCGCGAACGAGGGCGGCAGCGCCTTGTACGTCGCCATCGACAGCGTGGTCCGCGCCGTCGGCAGGATCGTGGTCTGGGTTGACGCTGCCGCCGAGGACAGCACCATGAGGATCAGCAGGTGGCTGAGGAAGGTGCCGAAGCCGCTGGTGCCGAACACCGAGGAGCCGAGGATCGAGATGACGTCGCCGACGTGCGCGGGGTTGGCCAGGCCGATGCCCTTGGTGCCGATCCCGGCCCACGCCTGCGCGGCGAAGATCACGATCGCGTAGGTGACGAGCAGGATCACCGTGGACAGGATCGCTGCCCGGCCCGGCGTCTTGCCCGGGTCCTTGGTCTCCTCGTTGACCGACAGGGCGGTGTCCCAGCCCCAGTAGATGAACACCATCAGGATCAGCCCGGAGGCGAACGCGCTGAACGGGATGCCGAACGGGTTGAGCCAGTTCGCGCTCGGGTGCAGCGAGACCAGCGGGTGGTGCCCGGTCCCGACCCTGACCAGCGCCACCACGGAGAAGATCAGCAGCATGCCGACCTCGATCGACAGCAGCGCCTTCTGGAAGTTCGCCGAGACCTCGATGCCGCGGTAGCAGATGTAGGTCATCGCGACGATCCACAAGATGCCGGTCAGCAGCACCCAGCCGCTCGCCGGGTTGTCGCCGATGCCGTGGGCGTTGAAGAGCAGGAAGATGTACTGCCCGGCGACCTGGGCCAGGCTGGCCATGACCAGGATGTCGGCGGCGACGATCGCCCAGCCCCCGGTCCACCCCCAGCCCGGGCTGAACGCCCTGGTGGCCCACGTGAACGTGGTGCCGCAGTCCGGGTCGGCCTTGTTCATCTCGTTGTAGCCGATCGAGGCGAAGATCATCGGGATGAACGCCGCAACGGCGATGGCCGGGGACTTGAGCCCAACGGCGACGACGATGAGCCCGAGCGTCGCCGCCAGGCTGTAGGCCGGCGCGACCGACGCCGTGGCGATGACGGTGCTGGAGATCAGTCCCAGAGCGCCTGATTTGAGGCCCTTCTCGGCGACCTGCTCCCCAGAAGCTTCTTGGATGGTGGCCATGGCTCACCCCTCCTGGCAGCGACCCGGCCCTACCGGGTCTGGCACACGGGCGGCGGCGGGACCACCGGGTCCGGTGCGATTATTCGGGCACGCGGGCACTGCGCATTAGTACCCCAGTGCGACGGTTCTAGCACGAACCGTCCAGCGCGGCAACGATTTCCGTTGTAACAGCTATGTATCACAACTGGTACCGTTCATGCCAGGTCAAGCTGGGTCTAGGATCTCAGCTATGCGGATACTGCTCGTGGGCGCCGGCGGAGTCGGAACGGCATTTGCGCAAATTGCCGCCCGCCGCCGGTTCGCCGACCTTGTCATCGCCGATTATGACCTGAGCCGGGCCCAGCGCGCCGCCCAAACGGCACCCGACCGGTTCACCGCGCTGCAGCTGGACGCCCGAGACGAGCAGGCCGCGGCGGCCCTGCTCACCGGGCACGGCTGTGACGTGCTCATGAACGCCACCGATCCGCGGTTCGTGATGCCGCTGTTCCGCGCCGCGCTAGAGGCCGGCACCACGTACCTGGACATGGCGATGTCCCTGTCCCATCCCAACCAGGATGAGCCCTACGCCAAGACCGGTGTCAAGCTCGGCGACGACCAGTTCGCGCTGGCGGCCGAGTGGGAAAACGCCGGAAAGCTGGCCCTGGTGGGCATCGGGGTCGAGCCGGGCCTCTCGGACGTGTTCGCCAGGCACGCGGCCGACACGATGTTCAGCGAGATCGACGAGATCGGCGTCAGGGACGGCGCCAACCTTGAGGTGGCCGGCTACGACTTCGCGCCAACGTTCTCGATCTGGACCACGATCGAGGAGTGCCTCAACCCGCCGGTGATCTGGGAGGCGGGCCGGGGCTGGTTCACCACCGCTCCGTTCAGCGAGCCCGAGACCTTCACCTTCCCCGCCGGGATCGGCCCGGTCGAGTGCGTCAACGTGGAGCACGAGGAAGTGCTGCTGATCCCCCGCTGGGTTCAGGCTCGCCGGGTGACGTTCAAGTACGGCCTGGGCAGCGAGTTCATCGGCGTGCTGGAGACCCTGCACAAGCTCGGGCTGGACCGCACCGAGCCGGTGACGGTGGGCGGCGCTGCCGTGTCGCCGCGCGACGTGGTCGCCGCGTCCCTGCCCGACCCGGCCGCT
Source organism: Streptosporangiaceae bacterium (assembly GCA_030041195.1). The sequence goes on from JASHOI010000025.1 coordinate 12,537, forward strand.
CTCGGCGACAAGATGACGGGGCTGACCTGCGCGGGCACCTGGGTGACCGGCACCGGCACCGACGGCGCGCCGCGCGAGGTCTACCTCTACCACGTGGTGGACAACGCGTGGTCCATGGCCGAGTACGGTTCCCAGGCCGTGGTCTGGCAGACCGCGGTCAACCCGGTGGTCGCGCTCGAGCTGATCGACTCAGGCGCCTGGTCGGGCACGGGCGTGCTGGGCCCCGAGGCGCTCCCGGCGGAACCGTTCCTGGACCTGCTCACCGAGTACGGATCGCCGTGGGCGTTCGAGGAGCGGACCCCAGCGGGTAAGTAAAACGGCACAGTTAGAACGGAGGCTCGTGGTGGAAGACTTGCGTAACTTCGTCGGCGGCCAGGAGACGGACTTCGCCTACGACAAGCGCCTCGATGTGATCAACCCGAGTACCGGGGAGGTCTTCGCCACCGCCCCCATCTCCAGCGAGGCCGAGGTCACCGCGGCCTTCGCCGCGGCCTCGGACGCGTTCGAGGGCTGGCGCGACAAGACGCCGTCCGAGCGCAGCCTGGCGCTGCTGCGGATCGCCGACACCCTCGAGGCGCACGCCGAGCAGCTGGTCGAGGCGGAGTGCCTGAACACCGGCAAGCCGATCGGGCTGACCATGTCCGAGGAAATCCCGCCGATGATCGATCAGATCAGGTTCTTCGCCGGCGCGGCGCGGATGCTGGAAGGCCGCTCGGCCGGCGAGTACATGAGCGGGTTCACCTCGTACACCCGGCGCGAGCCGGTCGGGGTCTGCGCCGCGGTGACGCCGTGGAACTACCCGATGATGATGGCGGTCTGGAAGTGGGCGCCCGCGCTCGCGGCCGGCAACACGATGGTGCTGAAGCCGTCGGACACCACGCCGGTCTCGACACTGCTCATGGCCCAGCTGATGTCCGAGCACCTGCCGCCGGGCGTATTCAACGTGGTCTGCGGTGACCGCGACACCGGCCGGCTCCTGGTCTCGCACCCGGTGCCGCAGATGGTGTCGATCACCGGCAGCGTGCGGGCCGGCCGGGAGGTGGCGGCGGCAGCCGGGGAGAAGCTGAAGCGGACCCACCTGGAGCTGGGCGGCAAGGCGCCGGTCGTGGTGTTCGACGACGCGGACCCGGCCAAGGCGGCCGAGGCGATCGCGATCGCCGGCTATTTCAACGCCGGCCAGGACTGCACGGCGGCCACCCGGGTCCTCACCGCACCCGGCGTGCACGACGGCTTCGTCGAGGCCCTGGTCGAGCAGGCCCGTGGCCAGACCGTGGGCGGCCCCGACGTGCCCGACGCCGACTTCGGCCCGCTGAACAACGCCAATCAGCTCGACCGGGTGTCCGGGTTCATCCAGCGGCTGCCGGATCACGCCCGGGTGCTGACCGGCGGCCACAAGACCGGCGACCGGGGCTACTTCTTCGAGGCCAGCGTCGTCGACGGGCTGCTTCAGGACGACGAGATCATCCAGAACGAGGTGTTCGGCCCGGTGATCACCGTGCAGCGGTTCGACGACGAGGACGAGGCCGTGCGGTGGGCGAACGGGACCGAATACGGGCTGGCCTCGTCGGTCTGGACGTCCAATCACGGGCGGGCGATGCGGATGTCGCGGCGGCTCGACTTCGGCTGCGTCTGGATCAACACGCACATCCCGCTGGTCGCCGAGATGCCGCACGGCGGCTTCAAGCAGTCCGGCCACGGCAAGGACCTGTCGATGTACGGGTTCGAGGACTACACCCGGGTCAAGCACGTCATGTCGGCGATCGACTGAGCGCCCAACGACCATGATCGTTTATGTACCCGCCGCCCGCCGCGCTCAAGATCCAATGATCTAGGAGCTTGGTGTGCAGCATGGGCTCGCAGCGCAATAACCCGTTGGTTTGCGTCATCACGCTTGCCGGCGCGGCGTCACAGCGACTGGCCGGCTCCGGTGCCGATTCGCCCATCCGCGACAAACCCGGCGCCGCGCCGCGCCTCAGCCCGCCACCTTCGCGCCCCAGCCCGCCACCTTCGCGCCCCAGCCCGCCACCTAAAAGATCTAGGAGGATCAGCGGCACCATCTGCACGCGAGGCTCCTAGATCTTCGGCGAACCCCGCCGGCAGGCGGCGGAGCCGGGAAAACGGCCATCGTGGCCGATCAGTGGGCTGGTGGACCGCCGAGCAGCGCGGCGGCGTTGTCGTGCAGCACCGCCGCGAGCTCGGCGTCGCTGAAGCCGAGGCCCTTGGCCGCCTCGAGGTCCGCGACCGGATCGCCGATCGGGTAGTCGCTGCCGTAGATGACCCGGTCGACGCCGAACTTGCGCAGCACCCAGACGAACTGCTCGACGAACGGCCCGCCGGCCAGCAGGCTCGCGGTCGCGGAGATGTCCACCCAGACCTGGCGCCGCCACCACGGGTAAGGGGTCAGCAGGTCATAGACGAGCAGCTGCGGGAACGACGGGCCGTGGGCGTGCGCGAGGATCAGCCGGGCCTCGGGCACCGCCGTCACCAGCCGGACGAACTTGCCCGGCTGGTCGGCGTCCCACGGCGCGTAGGCGTCGAACAGGACCGGTAACCCGACCCCGGCCGCGCGGCGGACCACGTCGGCGACCGCCGGGTCGGCCACATCGAAGCGCTGGTTGTTCGGGTGCAGCTTGAGCCACTGGCAGCCGGCCGCGGCGACCCGCTCGATCTCGGCCAGCGCCGCGGCACCGTCGCCGGGATGCACCGAGCACACCGGGAAGAAGAAATCGCCCGAGTCGCTGGCCAGCCGCAGCGTGGCGTCGTTGCGCCGCCGGGTCTGCGCCATATCCCCTCTCGGGGCGATGACCAGCGCCGCGGCCCGGGTAACCGCGGAGCCAGCGGCCCGCCGGCGGTAGTCCTCCGGCGGGTGCGGCTCGCCGATCTGCCCCTCCGGATAGAGCAGCGGGTGGGTGTGCGCGTCGATCACTGGCCCGTCGTACATCGCGGATCGCCGCGCTAGAACGGATACCCGGGCAGGTCGCCGCGTACCGTGACCCACTGGGTCTCGGTGAACGCCTCCATGTTGGCCCGCGTGCCGCCGAGCCGGCCGCCGTTCCCTGACGCGCCGACGCCGCCGAACGGGATCGTCGCCTCGTCGGCGACGGTCTGGTCGTTGATGTGCACCAGGCCGGCCGGGATCCGCTCGGCGATCTCCAGGCCCTTGTAGACGTCGCTGGTCAGGATGCCGAGGGACAGCCCGTACTCGGTGCCCGCCGCAAGCTCAACGGCCTCGTCGATGGAGTCGAAGCCGACCACGGGCGCCACCGGGCCGAAGATCTCCTCGGCGTACGCGGGAGCCGACGTGGGCACGTCGCCGAGCACGGTCGGCCGGTAGAACAGGCCCTCGTAGGTCCCGCCGGTCAGCAGCGCGGCGCCAGCGTCGACGCTGGCGGTGACGATCCGGTGCACGTTGTCGCGCTGCCGCTCGTCGATCAGCGGCCCCAGCGCGACCTGGTCGGCGAACGGGTCGCCGACCGGCAGGTGCTCGGCCCTGGCCGCGAGCGCGGACGCGTACTCCTTGGCGATCGAGCTTTGCACCAGGTGACGGCTGGTCGACATGCAGATCTGGCCCTGGTGGATGAAGGAGCCGAACGCGCCGACCGAGGTGGCCTTGTCCACGTCCACGTCGTCAAGCACGATCAGCGCCGAGTTGCCGCCCAGCTCCAGGTGCACCCGCTTGAGGTGCTCGCCGGCCAGCTTCGCGACCGCCCTGCCCGCCTTGGTCGACCCGGTGAACGCGATGATCCGGACGTCCGGATCGGTGATCAGCGCCTCGCCGGCGTCCGCGCCGCCGGGCAGCACGTGCAGCACGCCGTCCGGCAGCCCCGCGGTGGCGAACATCTCGGCGAGCAGCGCTCCGCCGCTGACCGAGGTGCGCGGATCCGGCTTCAGGATCACGGTGTTGCCGAGCGCGAGCGCCGGCGCGACCGAGCGGATGGCCAGGATCGTGGGGACGTTGAACGGCGCGATCACGCCGACCACCCCAGCCGGCACCCGGCGGGCGAAGCTCAGCTGCGGCTGCGGGGTGCGCAGCAGCTCGCCGTAGGGCTGCGAGGCCAGCGCGGCGGCCTCGTAGCACTCGTCGGCGGACACGTGCACCTGCAGGTCGCCGAGGGGCGGGATCGCACCGGTCTCCCGGGACAGCCAGGACTTGATCTCGTCGGCGTGCGCGAGCCAGAGATCGCCGACGCGGCGCAGCACCGCGGCCCGCTCGCCGTAGGGCGCCGCCGCCCAGGACGGCTGGGCCGCCTTGGCCGCCCGGGCCGCCGCGCGCACGTCGCCCGGCGTGGCGTGGCCGATCCGGCCCAGCTCCGCCCCGGTGGCCGGCTCGATCACCGGGTAATCGCCGCCGGAGCCGTCTACCCATCCTCCCGAGTAGATCTTGCCGTGCCAGGAGCCGGAATCCAGCAGTCCCATGGAAACCTCCACTCACCGCATGTGCGCGATGCGACCACATGTGCGCTTTGCTGCCATTATCTCTTGCTCGGCCGCGCCCGGGTGACCCGCACGCAAACCTGCACCACCCGATGATCCCCCCATTACAGACCTCGTGAATAGGGACCGGGCGCCGTGGGCTCCCCGGTTCCACGCCTGGCGGACAGGCTGCGGGACCGCGAAGCGGGGCCTCTAAGATCATGGTCGTGCTTGACGACGCTGAGGTCACCCGGATACTGGCCATCGTCGCGCATCCCGACGACGTGGATTTCGGCGCCGCCGGGACCGTGGCCCGCTGGACCGACGCCGGGATCGACGTCGTCTACTGCCTGGTCACCGACGGCGACGCGGGGGGCAGTGACCCCGCCATCACCCGAGCCGACATGGCCGCGCTGCGCCGCCACGAGCAGACCGAGGCCGCGGACCGGGTGGGCGTGCACGATCTGCGGTTCCTCGGCTACCCGGACGGGCGGGTCGAGCCCACGCTCGGGCTGCGCAAGGACCTGGCCCGGGTGATCAGGCAGGTCCGGCCCGACCGGGTGCTCTGCCCGTCCCCGGAGCGCGACTATGTCCGGCCCGGGATCAGTCATCCCGATCACCGCGCCGTGGGTTCCGCAGCCCTGGATGCCGTTTACCCGGACGCCCGCAACCCGTTCGCGTTTCCCGAGCTGCTCGCCGACGAGGGCCTGGCGGAATGGACCGTGCGCGAGGTCTGGATCAACGGCCCCGGAGCGGCCAACCACTACGTGGATGTGACCGAGACGTTCCCCAGGAAGCTCGCGGCGCTGCGCGCGCACGTGAGCCAGACCGGCCACCGCACCGACCTCGAGGACCTGCTGCGCCGGCGCCTGGCCGCCGCCGGGGCACAGGCCGGGCTGCCCGACGGCCACCTGGCCGAGGCGTTCCGGGTCGTCGAAACCGGCTGACCCGCCCCGGTCGCACCGGGTTGGCCGGATTTGCCCCCGCGCCAGCCGGCGACGAGCCGGTGACCGGCCCCGGCAACGGGTATGCCCGAGCGAGGGGGCAGCGCACAAGGACTGCTGGGGTGGGTCTGGTGCGCGGACACCGACGGCCCTAGGTTGGGCATCAGGCGCAACCGCCGTCACCGGCTGTCTTCAAGGAGCCTGCGTATGACGCACATCACTGTCACCGTCGACGGTGCCCGCTATACCGACGACGTCGAACCACGAATGCTGCTGGTCCACTATCTCCGCGAAGTGGTCGGCAAGACCGGAACGCCCATCGGATGCGACACCTCCAACTGCGGTGCCTGCACGGTGCTGATGGACGGCGTCTCGGTCAAGAGCTGTGCGGTACTCGCCGTCCAGGCGGACGGATCGGACATCACCACGATCGAGGGCCTCGCCAAGAACGGGGCAAGTGCAGGGGGAATGGCGGGCAGGGAGTGGCACCCGCTGCAGCGCGCCTTCCACGAGCAGCACGCGCTGCAGTGCGGCTACTGCACGCCGGGAATGATCATCGCGGCGGTCGACCTGCTCCGCGACAACCCGCACCCGAGCGCGCAGGAGATCCGCGACGGGCTGGAGGGCAACCTCTGCCGCTGCACCGGCTACGAGAACATCGTGCGCGCCGTGCAGCGCGCCGCAGCGTCAGCAAACACAGGGCAGGAGTGAAGCCATGACAGCGCCAACCGTCGCTCACCCCGCCGAGCTCGGCCGGGCCCGCCTGCGCAAGGAAGATGCCAGGCTGGTGACCGGGCAGACCAACTGGACCGACAACATCGTGCTGCCCGGCATGCTGCACATGGCGTTCCTGCGCAGCCCGTACGCGCACGCCAAGATCACCAGGGTGGACGTCAGCGCGGCACGCAGCCAGCCGGGTGTTATCGCCGCCTTCTCCGGCGCCGATTTCGGGGAGGAACAGGGCAGCCTGCCGTGCGCCTGGCCGGTCACCCCCGACATCGTGGTCCCGGCGCACCCGCCGATGGCGGTCGACGAGGTCCGCTACGTCGGCGAGGCGGTGGCCGTCGTCGTCGCCAGGAACCGGTACGAGGCCGCCGACGCGCTGGCGGCCATCGAGGTCGACTACGAGCCGCTGCCGCCCGTGCTGGACATCAGGACCGCGCTGGACGAGGGCTCACCCAAGGTGCACGAGGCCGGCAACAAGAGCTTCGAGTGGACGTTCGGCAACGGCGACATCGAGGCCGCGTTCCGGGACGCGCCGGTGGTCGTCGAGCGCACGTACCGCCAGCAGCGGCTGATCCCGTGCGCGATGGAGCCGCGCGCGGTGGTCGCCGCCAGCACCGGCGACGAGGTCACCTTGTGGTCGGCCACCCAGATCCCGCACGTGCTGCGGGTGATGCTCGCCCTGGTCACCGGGATGCCGGAGCAGAACCTGCGGGTGATCGCGCCCGACGTCGGCGGCGGCTTCGGCTCCAAGCTGCAGGTCACCGCCGAGGAAGTGCTCGCGCTGCTGGTCACCCGCAAGCTCGGCAGGCCGGTCAAGTGGACCGAGTCCCGCAGCGAGGGCAACATGACCGTGCATCACGGCCGGGACCAGTGGCAGCGGATCCGGGTCGCGGCCGACGCCGACGGCCGGCTCCGCGGCCTGGACGTCGACCTGCTGGCCGACATGGGCGCCTACCTGATGCTGGTCACGCCCGGCGTGCCGCTGCTCGGAGCGTTCATGTTCAACGCGATCTACAAGATGGACGCGTACGCGTTCAAGTGCACCGGAATCTTCACCACGAAGATGCCCACCGACGCCTACCGCGGCGCCGGGCGGCCGGAGGCCACGTTCGCGATCGAGCGGATCATGGACGAGCTCGCCACCGAGCTCGGCGTGGACCCGCTCGAGCTGCGGGAGCGGAACTGGATCAAGCACGAGGAGTTCCCGTACACCACGATCGCCGGGCTGACCTACGACTCGGGCAACTACGAGGCGGCCACGGCCGAGGCCAAGGCGCTGTTCCGGTACGACGAGCTGCGCGCGGAGCAGGCCGAGCGGAACGCGAGGAACGACCCGGTCCGGCTCGGCATCGGCATCTCGACGTTCACCGAGATGTGCGGGCTGGCGCCGTCGCGGGTGCTCGGCTCGCTGTCCTACGGCGCCGGCGGCTGGGAGAGCGCCTCGATCCGGATGCTGCCGACCGGCAAGGTCGAGGTGGTGACCGGGTCGAGCGCGCACGGGCAGGGTCACGAGACCGCGTGGAGCCAGATCGTGGCCGACCAGCTCGGCGTGCCGTTCGAGGACATCCGGGTGCTGCACGGCGACACCCAGGTCTCGCCCAAGGGCATGGACACCTACGGCTCGCGCTCGCTGGCCGTGGGCGGCCTGGCCCTGGTCTCCGCGTGCGACAAGGTCGTGGACAAGGCCAGGGTGGTCGCCGCGGCCATGATGGAGGCCTCGGCCGGCGACCTGGAGTGGACGCCGGGGCGGTTCTCGGTACGCGGCGACCCGGAAAAGGGCGTCACGATCGGCGAGATCGCGCTGGCCACCTTCGCCGCCCACAACCTCCCGGACGGGGTCGAGCCGTCGCTGGACTCCGACGCCACCTACGACCCGGAGAACTTCTCGTTCCCGCACGGCACCCACCTGTGCGCGACCGAGGTGGACACCGAGACCGGCATGGTCACGATCCGGTCGTACGTCGCGGTCGATGACGTCGGCCGGGTGGTCAACCCGCTGATCGTCGAGGGTCAGGTGCACGGCGGCATCGCCCAGGGCATCGCGCAGGCGCTGTACGAGGAGGCGGTGTACGACGACGACGGCAACCTGCTGACCACGACCCTGGCCGACTACCTGGTGCCGTCAGCGGCCGACCTGCCGTCGTACGTGACCAGCCGGACCGAGAGCCCGTCCGACAACCGGCTCGGCGTCAAGGGCGTGGGCGAGGCCGGCACGATCGCCTCCACCCCCGCCGTGGTCAACGCGATCGTCGACGCGCTGCGCCCGCTCGGGGTCAGCGACGTCACGATGCCGTGCAGCCCGGAGCGCGTCTGGCGGGCGGTCGAGGCCGCGCGGCAGAACGGAGGCACCCAGTCATGATCCCGTCGAAGTTCGACTACGTAAGGCCCTCGTCGCTGGACGAGGCCACCCGGGTGCTGGCCGACGCCGGCGACGACGCCAAGGTGATCGCCGGGGGGCAGAGCCTGCTGCCGCTGCTGCGGCTGCGGCTCGCCAACCCGGAACTGCTGGTCGACGTCGGCGGCCTCGACGAGTTGCGGGGCGTCACCGACCGGGGCGACTCGCTGCTGATCGGCGCCGGGACCACCCACTACCAGCTGATCCACGATCCGCTGATCGCCGAGCACTGCGGGCTGATCGCCGAGGCGGCCGAGACGGTCGCCGATCCCGCCGTGCGCCACCGCGGCACGATCGGCGGGTCGCTGGCCCACGGCGACCCGGCCGGTGACCTGCCCGCGGTGGCCCTGGCCCTGGACGCAACGCTGGTCGCCCGGGGACCGGGCGGCGACCGGGAGATTCCCGCGGCCGGCTTCTTCGTCGACTACCTGACCACCGCGCTGGAGCCGGCCGAGGTGCTGACCGCGATCCGGGTGCCCAAGATCGGCGGCTGGGGCTACCGCTACGAGAAGTTCCACCGGACCGCGCAGGCGTGGGCGATAGTGGGAGTCGCGGCGCTCGTGCAGCGCTCGAACGGCCAGGTGGCCACCGCCAGAATCGGCCTGACTAACATGGGGCCAGTGCCCGTGCGGGCAACGGCGGCGGAGGCGGCCGCGGCGGGAGCCGAAGCCAGCAGGGATGCCCTGCGGGCGGCGGCCTCTCACGCGGACGAAGGCACCGAGCCGCCCAGCGACCTGCACGGCGCTCCCGACTACCGGCGTCACCTGGCGCGGGTGCTGACCGGTCGGGCACTGGCAGCGGCGGCAGGAGTATGAAAGATGGAGCTAGAGCACTCGTTCACCGTCCCGGTCCCTGAGGATCGGGCGTGGGAAGTGCTGCTCGACGTGAAGCGGGTGGCGCCCTGCATGCCGGGCGCCACCCTGGACTCGGTCGAGGGCGACGACATCAAGGGCCGGATCAAGGTCAAGGTCGGCCCCATCGCCATGACCTACGCGGGCACGGCCCACTTCACCGAGCGTGACCAGCAAGCCCATGTCATCACGCTGGAGGCGTCCGGCAAGGAGACCAGGGGCGCCGGCACGGCGTCGGCGACCGTGCGCTCGATGCTCGAGGGACAGGGCGACCAGACCCACGTGGTCGTGCACACGACGCTGAACGTGACCGGGCGCCCCGCGCAGTTCGGCCGCGGCGTGATGGCCGAGGTCGGCGGCAAGCTGATCGGGATCTTCGCGTCCAACCTCGCGGACATGCTCGCGGCCGGGTCGGAGCAGTCATCCGACGAGAGCGCGGCCGACGAGAAGGAGGAGGACCAAGATCAGTCTCTCGAGAGCCTGAACCTCACGATCAGGTCCTACAACAGCCTGCGCCGCGAGGGCATCCACACCGTGACCGACCTGGCCGCGCGGACCCGGGAGCAGCTGCTCGCGATCGACAACATCGGGCCGGCCTCGGTCGAGGAGATCCGGCAGAAGCTGGCCGAGCGGGGGCTGACCCTCAGCGACTCGCCGGCCAGCGGCAACGGAATCGCCGGGTCGGCGGCCACGCACCCGCCCACGGTCCCGTCCGCCGTGGCCGCCAGGCCGGCGGCCGAGACTCCCCGCCCCGCGGCCGCCGAGCCAGCGGCCCAGGCTCCCCGCGCC